>DIUW01000046.1 GCA_002423125.1 Legionellaceae bacterium UBA6148
AAGGTAGAAGAGGAATGTTATGAGTCAATGGCCGATGTGATTAAAAGGAAACCGTCTACAAATTAAAATCGGCTATTGTGGAATAATTTAGATCAGAGAGACTGATATAGGATAACCCTGATCAATTTAATCCTGCGCCATATATCCGCGGTTTTGTTCCACCGATAACAATTGCGACTTCCGCGACAATGGTCGACTTTTAACAAACAATTTACTACTGATAGTTCCCAGTGTATTTTTTAATTATCAAAAAATCGCCAAAGCTCAGAGCTGCAATTTCTTTTACACGCAACCCCAAGCCAAAAGAGCAATAAATCAGGGCGACATTACGCAGAGCAAAAGAACCATCTTTTGCAACGATCAGCAATCTTTTGAACTCTGCCTCATTTAAAACTTTTGCTTTTCCTTCGCTTGCCATTTTTATCTCAAAGACATCCTAATTTATTAATCAATATAGTTAAATTAGGATGTGTTGACTAGTGGAAAAAAAGTGAATAGTCGTCTTCACTGTAAGTTTTATGTTTATTTGGCAGGAAAATTTAAACTTTAAATGGCATGATAAACACCATCTAATGCTAAAAAATATCCATATCAAAATGTTGCTAATTTCGCGATGTTTTGTAAATATTCATGTTCATTTTCGGCATAAATAGCAGTGGTAGCCGTGCTGGCGTGGCCGGCCAATGATGATACAGCTTTGATACTGACACCCTGATCCAACAATCGGGTAATAAAGGTGCGGCGACCAGAATGAGAACTCGCGCCAATTATACCAGCTTTGTTATAAAGAGATCGGAACCATTTTTGCAGCGTGCATGGAGTAAATTCTTTTTTCCGCTGTGTTTGAAATAATGGTTTATTTAGCTCGGAACCCACCATGGTTTTTAAGTGGTCAGTGAGTGCCGCATAAACTTTTTTATTGGTGAGATAAGCATAGTGCTGCTTTTTACCCCCACTCATTGAGCGTTTAAGACAAATCTCATCAAGAAGCCTGTATTGCCTATCGGAAACATCTTTAATAGAAAGCGATGCGATTTCTTTTGCACGCAGGCCTAGCCCGAACGAGCAATATACAAGAGCAATATTGCGAATGGGAAATGATCCAATTTTTGCTGCAATGAGTAATTGATTAAATTCAAACTCATTCAGAATCTTCGCTTTACCTTTCTTTGCCATATCTGCACCACCATTAAAATAGTTAAGTATTGCCAATTAACAAACATTCTCTTGCTGCCAATACCACTTCATTAGTGATATATTGCAATTGATTTAACTTTAACAACCGATCAATTTGCATAAATAGCCGATTCAATAATCTAAAATTACCATTAGTGATGCGCATAATAGATGCCATCGCCTCATGATCGGAAAATTCTTCTTGTTTTAATTTTAGCCCGAGTTTGTGCCAGTTGTGCTCTAAAGTAAACAACATTTCTTCCTTCGAAAGAGTTTTGTATTCATGAGAAAATCCTATTCGTGAATACAGTTGTGGATACCTTGATAATCTTTTTTCCAAGCCGGGCATGCCAATAAATACGATGGAAATACCCCTGTCGTCATATAATGATCTCAATAATTCCAACGCGGCGAAACCAAGTCGTTCAGTTTCATCAATGATGATTAACTTGCAGTAATGCTTGGGTGATAATTTTAGCATTTTGATAAAATTATCTTTTTCATCTTGATTTAATTGGGTTTGTTCATCGATTATTTTATTTGCTTGTGCTGCATGAACCACTCGATCAAAATAACAAATGTTTTGATTCAATGTATTTAGCATTTGAATAGAAGACAGTGGAGCATCTGGGGTATAAAAAATCGTCCTACAGTTACAAAGCTCGGTTGGTACATGAAGATTATCTTCAATAGCATATCCATTCGGGTTTGCAGACAAGATTAACTTGCGCTTACTGTAATGCTCTGCGGATAGCGTTTTTCCAACCCCGGGAGCTCCATAGCATATGCCAATGTATTTATATTCGACACAAGCATCGCAAAATTCTTCAAATCGCTGATATCCCTTGGTTTCTAAAAACACATCCTCAATGACAGGTAGCTCACTCATGTTTATACCTCTTTATTTTTGCAGCTCGGGCTTTACATTGGTGTTCGATAGGCGGTATAGGGGTTGGTTTTTGAGCTATATTTGTTGGATTTTTCAAGATAGCATCGACAATTGAACAACGATCGTTGATGTTGTCTCGTAATTCTTTTCTTCGATCATTTCTCGCTTGGACAATTTCTTTTAAACTGACCGTTCCTGTGTCCAATTCTTGTGAAATTGCTCGGCACAAAAAGCTACCCTTGTGAAACACACGAATTTCAGCAAGATCCCTTGGATCATAACGAATAATGACATCCTCGCCCACAAAGCCAGCAAGGGTGGAGGAGAAATAACGGAACCCTTGAAATTTTATGCCATCTCTGTGAACTCTTCTTGGTTTGGCTACCATCAATAGCAATAAATCCAGAGACTCTTGTGTTTCAGGGAGCTGAGGCAAAAAACAATTGCTCTGCCATTTAATGATCGGCGCGATTTTAGTTGTACTATGTGGTTGATTATTATATTCGTCCAACATAAAAAATTTTAGTTTTGATTCCAGCTCTTCAAGCGTCAAGCATTCATTCTTTTTTACAAAAGTACCTGGTTGCACGTACCCAGGCAAATCCTGGAGAACGCGTTGATTAATCGTTTCAAAAAAGCGCTCAATTTTTCCACGACCACAGGGTTTACCGATAGTTGAAAAAATTAACTGAATTTTCAATGAGACACAAACTTCTTCAATATGGTGTGATGTAAAATCGCAACCATGATCCGTATACATGATTTCAGGGATGCCGCAGATAGGCCACTGCTTCTCAGTTTTTATCCATATCGCCTGACGAAACGCCAATGAGGTCTGTAGTGATGATGGAGCATTAAAACTTAAATAATATCCGGCAATGGCTCTACTGTAATCGTCCATTATAATGGAGAGCCACGGTCGTCTAATGTCGCCTTTATCATCAAGCACATACACATCAAGCAATGTATGATCCGCTTGCCATACTTGGTTTGGTCTCAATGCTTCTCTGATATAAAGAAGGTCATATTTTTGTTGGTATGGTTTCACGCCATCATGTGCAAGGCTAATGAGATCCGGTGAAATATTATTAACAATTTTTGAAACGACTGCGTAACTGGGTATTTGCAAATTATTATCTTGAGCATGTCGTACAATCTGTCGATGAATCGCAGCCACAGTGCGCTTTGGCTTTTGTAATGTTAATCCTTCAATAACCTGCGCCAAATTTTCTGACAGCGCACGATAGCATCCCTTATCATCACGACTTTTTGATTTTAATCCATCCAAACCCTTTCTTAAATAATGGTTAACCCATCGATGAAGAGTTCTAATCGAAATACCAGTTTCTCTTGCAATGGAAGACAAGGACGTTATGTCGTCCAAATAAAATTGGATTATCTTATATTTTTCAAATGCACTTTTTCTAGTCATGATTTTAACCACCAGCTCTCAAATGGCAAGGTTTAGATCTTGGTGCGCAATTAAATTTATTTTCGAATACAATAAGTTTGCATGTACTTTAATTATACTACACGGATGGAATTTTGTATGATGATAACGACCGTTATTGTTTATATATTTTGTATCAATCATACACTTTATAATGCTGTCATTTTCTGTATAATTATAATATTGAATAGACGTTATATTTCAACGGATGATTTTTAGGGTAAATTATGAGCAAAACAATCGCTTACATTCGTACTTCCACTGACAAGCAAGATTTGAACAATCAAAAGCTAGAAATTTTTGAGTTTGCAAAAAAACATAAGCTTGAAGTGGATGATTTTATTCAGATGACCATTTCAAGTAGAAAAACCAGTAAAGAACGGCGAATTGATGAAATGATTGCAGCATTAAATGATGCTGACACATTGATTGTTACGGAATTAAGTAGATTAGGTAGAAGTACCGCTGAAGTAATTGGACTGGTGAATGAATTAATAAAAAAACAGGTTCGGGTGATTGCGATTAAACAAGGACTGGATATTAAGCAGCATGATATGAATTCAAAAGTGATGATTACTTTATTTTCACTATTTGCTGAGCTTGAGCGAGATCTCATTAGTGTGCGGACTAAAGACGCATTGGCGAGTAAAAAGGCGCAGGGGATTCAATTAGGTAAACCAAAAGGCACAATTCAAAAGAGTAAGTTTGACAAGGATATAAATAAAATAAAAGAGTTACTACAATTAGGATTGTCTGTAAGAAAAATCGCAATATTCCTTGGTTATAGCAGCCATATAGGTCTTAATATTTATGTGGGCAAAAGAAAGTTGCGCGATGGAACAAGCAATGCGCTCTTGCTGGGACATTAAAAATGCTTAATCTTGAATTAAATGCTATCACACTTGGGGCTTTAATGATGCATCGTTAAGGAACAAAATGGGCCACGTAACGGTGGGGGTTATATTAAGCAACTTTCTCATGGAGAAGTATGTTGGAATCTGATCAGGCCATCAACGAAAATAAGCGATAGCACCAATCTGAGTTTAATTAACCCAATACCAGAGCGGTACGCAAGCATGTGTGAGGTACCAGTCGGTACAGCATAATTGTCGAATCAATTACTATTTTGGGGAAAAACTGTCAACGTTTGAAGGAGAAGTATTTGCTTCAACGCTACTCTTTTTTTCGACAGCGATAACACGCCGATACATATCGGTTGTATTTAAGTTGAGTTGCTCTCTATGGGTAAGCCATTGACTCACTGGCGTTAAATCTCCCACAACGGGCTCAGCAACCTGTCGAAACATCAATGGGCCATTTTCACTGTTCGTCAGACAAACAACCCCTTTATTGGTTTGTAAATCCATCGCTGTGAATCCTCGAAATGTACCATTATCCCCCCAATGAAAAGCAATCTTACCGCCATCTGGATTAGTCTGAATCCCGATACCAAGCCCCCAATGCAGATGTGAAAGCGTATCATCAGTTACACCCGCCTTACTCGCTTTAGCATCTTTTCCAACCAAGGCCACTTGGGGATTAAACATATGCTGCCTTATAAATGAATTGTTCATGCAAGCATTCATAAATTTTCCGTAGTCTTCGGCGGTAGTATATAAGGAGGATGCAGGTATAGGCTTGGGCTTTTCTTCATTTCTGGGTTCACAATGCAGGCTTTCATCCACACTCTGATCCATTCTATGTCCCCAAGCTCGGTTATTTCCTTCAGGAGAGTTATCTGCATGCGGTATGAAACTACTGTGAGTCATTTGCAAATCTTTACTGTGAAATAGCTCTTGGGAGAGTTGATGGAAATTTTTACCTGAAACTTTCTCGAGCACTTCATTTAAGAAAAAAAAGGCTTCCCCTGAGTAGTCAAATTGTGTACCTACTGGGGCAACATACTTTTGAGGACCTCCTTCAAACCAATTTGGCAGTCCTGCTTGATGTGACAAAATCATGCGTACAGTCAGTAAGTTATAATTAGGATGATCTCGTAGATGAGGTGGCCCAAAACCATGGGTGTGACCTGCATTTGATGTGACTTTTAATATAGCAGATTTTAGATCTGAATTCCTGAGGTTAAGCTCTAACTGGGAAAGATCAATTTCTTTTGTATTAAGAGCACCTTCTTGTACAACCCCTTTAGGATCTCGAACCACATACTGACCATCTTCAGATAAGTAAATAATACCATTCTCTGCTTTCTCTTTATTATTATCGGGCAAAGTTGACATCAAAGCGAGGTCATACTCAAAATCAAAAATTTCATGCAGTGGACGGTCAAGACCATCTTCAGGCTTTTCACCTGGTCGACTGAATAGACCCCGCTCCACCATTTTTAAAACAATATAGGCAAAAACGGGTTTACTAAGAGATGCTGCTTCAAAAACCGTTGTATCAGTTACGGGTTGTGGATTTAGTATATTTGTAACTCCAACAGCGTGTGAAACTACCTTACCGCCTGAGACGACCGCCGTCGAAATACCAGGGATTTTGGCATGCTCAAGCATTTTTTCTGATGGATTTGGCACAATAGAGTGTCCTTATGCAGAAAACATATTAATGACATCGTTCTAAATTTCAGTCTAAATGTAATATAGTTACAGTGTAGCACTATATTAGGGGCCGTGTGGAAAGGATACATTCCTCGTGAAGAAAAAGAGTTTATTTCAAACCTGCCATTTAATTATTAAATTTTCCTGCCAAATAAACATAAAACTTACACTTCACCTTTATCAGTCTCATGATGACCTCTTTTGTCTATTTGAGGTGGTCTTTTGATTGAAGGAAAAATGTAGCGTCGTGTAGCAATGCAGCATGAAAGAATTGATTCACGAGAAATTTTTGATAGGGTGGTATAACTTGTAATACAGAACATAATTTGTTAGGAGATAAATCATGCTGGCTGTAAGATTACCTGAACAACTTGAGAATCGATTATCTCAACTTTCTGAAGAGACGCATCGTTCAAAGAGTTATTATGTAAAACAAGCATTGGAAGTGTTTTTAGCCGATCGTGAAGACCATTTGCTTGCTATTGCACGGCTTGAAAAAAAGAATCCTCGAATAACGCTTGACGAAATGGAAAAACGCCTTGACCTGGAAGATTGAGTTTGACAGTGATGTAGAAAAAGACTTAAAAAAATTAGGGCATACAGCTCAGAAAAGAATTATCAAGTTTTTAAAAGAAAACATCGCAACAGAGAACGATCCACGCACTCATGGCAAAGCCCTTTCTGGTAATTTGAATGGGTTGTGGCGATAAAGTGGCATGTGACGATTAAATTGGGCATCAATAATCGCGGCCAGTAATCCAGGTGCTGCAATCGCTTTATCATGCGCTAACCGGAATGATTCCGACGACGCTTGTTGAAATGTTTGATATTTACACAATGAGTTGACTCAGGCAGAAGCAGATTTCATCACCACAACTCGGTGCGAAGCGGCCGATTGTGGTGAGTGCTTACTCATACTTTTCTCATGAAAAAATGCTTCGATCATATTCGCTATGCCTTGAAATACAAGGGGTTTCATTCTCTGCACTGATATCAACTAATTGTGATAAATCTAAAGGGGGAGGTCGTTGCAGTTTTTTAAAAAAAAACAATTCTGAATATTGGTTTTCCATTTGTGTGGGAGAGCAAAGTGATGGTGATTCCGTACCAATAAGATATAAATCAACACTGGTATTAACCGGCGGCAAAGGCGAGCTAGATTCAGTGTCACAGAAATTATATTCACAAGAACGACACTCATCAGAAAAATTCTTCATCTGAAAGTAAACTTCCTCACAGAACAAGCAAAATTCTTTAAATAATACACCTTGAGCCTCCGTGTTATTATTTAGCACTTTAGCTGCATTCACAATGAATCGCAATTTCAAAAAATAAATCTGGCTATTAAAAAAAAGATCTTGGCGAGGAATCCATGGTTTTCGAAGAAGCCACTTTAGGTTTCTATCAAAACCTGATCGCAATTGATTGAAATTTTGGTCTAACGATTGCGCACGTTCTCTGAATTTAGCCCCAAATCCTCGTTTAATTGGTGATATCGGCTTCTTATTTGTTGACAACACGATAATATTATCCCAAACAGTATTGATGAGGGAATTGTAATCTTAAATTTACGTATCATCAACAGAGTATATACTTTTTCCAAATGCTCCATTTGCTCTATTTTGATATGAACGGAACTGATCTGATCGTTAAAATTTATGAGACAATGCATGTTGATTGTTGTTAACCAGGAATATAACCATGCTAACAGGTACCGTTGTTCGTTTTAATAAAATTAAAGGCTATGGATTTATCAAGTCTGACCTTGAAGAAACGGAAGTATTTGTACACTTTTCAGAAATTCAATTAGCTGGATATAAAGAGCTAAAAGAAGGACAGAGAGTCAAGTACGTTGTTGTAGTTGGCCCCAAAGGTGATTTTGCGTCACAAGTCGAGATAATTTAACGATATTAGAAACAGAGAAAATACGTCGAGAGCCTTATTCAACATGATTCATATCGCCTTATATCAACCAGAAATTCCTCCCAATACAGGGAATATTATTCGTTTGTGCGCTAATACTGGTGCGCAATTACATCTCATTCATCCGTTGGGATTTCATTTGGATGACAAAAACATGCGTCGTGCCGGTCTTGATTATTCGGAATACGCAACGATTAAGCATTATGACTCATTCGAGCAGTTTCAAACAATACATGCTAATCGCCGTATTTTTGCATGTTCAACCAAAGGAAAAACCCTTTATTCGGATCTCAGTTACCGAGATGACGATTTATTTTTATTCGGACAGGAGACCAAGGGTCTACCACCGTCGATATTATCAAGTTATCCTCTCATTACACTTCCTATGCAGGCACATAGCCGGAGCTTAAACTTGTCTAATGCAGCAGCAGTGATCGTTTATGAAGCCTGGAGACAGTTAGCGTTTACGCTCACAGGCCTCATATGAGAGTAGCTTTCTTCTCGCATCGCAGGCTCTACTAGTGAATTAAAATCTTCCTGGTTTTTGGAGATGGATTTTATCACGCTTCTTTTGAAGTCACGATGGGGCCAAATCCAGTCTCCGAGTCGACCTGTCTTTCTAATGGTTTTGAGAAAGGAGTAATGGTCAGTTCAGCAGTAGCCCCAATTGTAGTTTCTTTAATATGTCCTGCTGTAGCTTGTAAAGCTCCATCTCCTAAAACGGCATGAATATGGGTGTAGTATTCTCCTTGACTCATCGCAATATTTCCGTTTAATGAAATAAGTTCATAAGTGCCTTCTAAAGGTATTACATGAGGCTTGGCATTCGGTCCGTAATAAGCAAAAACTGGATTGATGAACTGACCTAAGCCTTGTATCCAGATATATCACTTGAGATGGTTCATACTGAGGAATATTTAGATTTTATTAAAGAAAAAATTGATTTAGCCATTCGCATCACCCATACTCCAAATGTAGATAAAGTTGCCAAATATTTGGCTTTTGACCGAATGGTTTTATGTGCCTCAGATACTTACCTTCAGCAAAAGGGCACTCCAGTAACCCCTCAGCAGCTTCAGCAGCACAGTTGCTTAGCTTATACTGCGAACAATATGCCTCAGTGGGATTTTTTAATAAAAAATAAAAAAATAAGCATCTCGGTAAAAAAACGTCTTGCTTCAAACAGTCCGCAGGTGATTTTAGAAGCAGCTTTGCAGCATTTGGGTATTGCAAAACTTCCCTTATTTATTGCTCAAGAATGCATAAATAAAGGAGAACTTTGTCTTGTGCTATCAGCATTTTGTTTACCCGATATTCCTATTTATGCAATTTTTCAAACCAGTAGACTAATTTCCCCGAAAATTCATGCCTGGCTAGAGTTTTCAAAAAAATCACGATGTAAATCAATAGTACCACTGACTGAGAATTGCTGCTAAAGAACGACGATGAAACCAAATTCCTAATGTCGTAGAGATTCAAGACCTTGAGATAATACTATATTCAGTAACTTTAGCGATGCACCATGAGGATGCCTTTTGCCAAGCTCCCATTGTTTTACTGTTGATATGCTTACATTTAAAAGTTTTGCAAATAAGGATTGGCTAACTTTATTTTTAATTCTAACCTGTTTGATAGCATCCGCACTTAAATTTGCCACGGGTGGTAAGCATAGCTCATCATATTGCCTCATTGTTTTCCCATCAATGACGCCAGCATCATATAGTCCACTGGCAGTCTGATGAATGGCATCAATGGGTGATAGTTCTTTGAAATCATTTTTTATCATGATTATCTACCTCAATTAATTCGTTCTTAGATAATGCTAACTCAATCCGATCAATATTCATGCTCATAAGGTCTTTAGACATTTGTTTAAATGCTTTTAATGTTTTGGCATCAATATTTTCTAAGTCATTTTTTGCAAAACCATACACAAAAAAAGCTTTATCATTAATTTTAAGGGCAATAATTGTTCTATAGCCTTTACTTTTACCTTGTCCCTGCCGCGCAATTCTCTTTTTGTGCAGAAAATTTCCAAGATCACTGTCAGTACTGCCATGACAAAGCTCCTGAATAGCGCTTATTAGATTGCAATTCTCTATTTTATGAGCTTCAGCCCACTTATTAAAATACTTGGTTTTAAAAACTCTCAAAACAGTATCTTATTTATAAATGTATTACACAGTGTACCATTTATCAAAAAAACCAGTCTACTATTTAATTTATTAAAGGTTAGAATTTAAAGTTAGGCGGCTTGTGTAAGCAGGTCGCTTTCTACCTTTTTCAAAGATAATCAAACACTACATGACTGAGAGGGTTTTTCTTCGCAGTGCTGCTGTTGTTCGAGTGTTGAAGGAAGCGCTTGAATGTATGTTTTGGCTCCTCGCTCGATTAACGCGGTAATGTCGTCAGAAAGATTCGATGTTGTTGCATTATTGGTATGGTTGGAAGAAGCCGTATCTGGGATGTAAGCGTTGTATAGAATACGAACTTTCTCACAAAATAGTGCCTTTATTTCTGGGCTAGATAATGCCGATCGATACTGGCGCCGCTCAGTGGTATCAAAGCAATCTAGTATCTCTTGTTCTACTTTGGAGAGATCAAGGGCGCCACCACGTAAATGAAATCTCCATGCAGGACCTGCTTCGCGTAAAACAACACGTTCTACGTGATTCCCGAAGCAATTTATAGGCGCCTTTTCGTTAGAAAAAGTTCGCAGGAGAGAGGGTTTACGGTGTCGGAGATTTAAGGAATCTGCGTCGAAAGTAAATCCATAATGCGTTAAATAAGACATGAGTTCAATGCGATACAGGATTAATCCTAAATGAGACATATCAGTATCATGGGAGATTGATTCTAATAGGATGTTTGGTAAAGCAGGAACAAGCTCTTTAATAGAAAATATCTGCGTTTCTTTTCGATAAATCGAGCTCAGAAGAAGAAATTCCCTATTTTTCATCTTTGTGAGATGGCGTCGTTGTTCGGATTCCAGAAAAAAGAAGGAATGCTGTTGAAGACGAAAGATAGGTTGTTGCGCCGTTGTCCATAAAGTGCGCCTCGTTGAGGTTTCGAGCTGGAATAAAGCGTCTTGCTCGATGCTCTTCTTTTCAGTTTGGCTCGCGAACATGAGGTGTCCTCTTTCGCGGGCTTCATGAGTGGTTACATTGGGACGTACACGGCTTTCTGTTTGCGCTAAGGTTGATATTTCGTTAAAAAGCCTCGTCCACGCGGTATATGCTTTTCTTTCGTCGGTAACGAGCGGTTTTCTATAAACTTCTTGTTCGCGATGAATGGTAATTCTCCCTTCTTCTTCCTCCTTGAGTAAGGCGTTGATGCTGGCTTGTGCGTCTTCCTTTTGTTGTAAAGCGGCCCGATATTGTTCCTGCAAGGATTGATGTTGTGCGGTCAAAGGTGCTCTTTCGAGAGCTTCTCTTTCTATAATTTTTTGACGGTGGAACTTCTGGTGCTCGTTGGACCACTCCTTCATATTGGTCATCGACATCTGGCTAATCCCCAGTCTTGCCTCTGTTTCTTCCTGTAGAGTACGCGTGATAATGGATGAGATATTTTGCCGAAATGATTCGATGCCCTCGGCAAGTCTCGTGAAGTGTGTATTCGTAGATTCTAGTGAATAGATGGTCATGACCCGCGCAAACATCCAATAGACATAAGGGATTAAGTCTGCAGAAAGTTCTTGGAGCTCTTTGGATGAGAGATAATTTTCTTTGTTGGGCTTGATTTTTTTGTATATTTCAGGGAAGCATTGTTGAAACGGTGTATTAAATAGAGAGTTTTTTCTTATTTTTTCTTGAGACAGTTGTCCACGTAAAAACTCTTTAAACCAAAAAAGGGCTTGGGTTAATGGGGTGTCTCCTGCTTTTTCATGTAAATGTCGATAACATGAATCTATCCACGTTATTAATGATTCGAAAGGGACGAGTCTAAAATCGAAAGGAGAGGAGACAGTTTCTTCTTTAAAAGGACCAATTGCTTTGGTAAATAATAAGAACTCGTGCTCAGTGTGTGCTGTGCTCGTTTGAGTGGATCGGCATATATTGATCAATAAGGGACGAGAGAGACTGTTGGTCAAGACGGTGTGTAATTGACTGCCGTTGATACTAGGTAGAAATTCTGCCCATACTTGAGGCTCCCAGCCTCTTTCATTGGAAAAAACATAGGGTATAACTTCTGGGGATCTCAATGCAAAGGCATATTTAGTGTTATTAATCTGTTCCTCATACCACAGTATTCCCGTTTTTTTTCTAAACTTTTCCGTGACACCAACGACGGTTCCTTTGTCAAAAGTTTCTTTTATCTCATATTCATAGGCTGATTCATGGAACTGACCATGAAATTGATTTCCTTCCAGAATTTGATCGATTGTGCGTGTTTTTTTTAAAAAAAAGAAGGGGGTATCTAGGGTGTTGAAGGTTTCAAAATAGGGCGATTGCTCTAAGGTAAGAGAGCGTGGAGCTGATGGCGGTAAAATAAAGTATAGGTTCATTTTTCCGGAGGAAAGGCGGTAGATCGACTCTCTAGTGCTGTATCGAAAAGTACCCTCAGATATTACGAAATCATTATTATCGAGCGTTTTTTTAGATCCTAGTCGAGCCCAAAGTTGTGTTCCTGGTATATTGGGATCCGAGAGCACTACATCACTCCAGATGAGCCAATCTTGGTTATGAAAAAAAATAGCAGCCGTTTTTTTCACATTATTATGCTGTTCGTTGATTTCTAACTTAGAGCCGCCCGATTCTTCGATATGTTTTATAATGTGTCGGTGGTTAGGATCGACAGCCAGTTTTACCTCTATTACCGTTGGGAATTGCGAGCTCGTTCGCAGGATAAAAAAGTTCAGTCCATCTACAGATTCGAACAATTCGATGCGCTCATGAATTGGGGGGATAGGCATGGGAAAATTATTTCTTGCCAGATCGACAATGGTATCGGGAGCATAGTTTTTTGTATTAAACTCAAAATGCGTGGCCATTAAAATTTTGGGAGCTGCATATTCGGTTTGTTGAGGCATGAATTGAAATAATCCTCGAAGCTCTACTATCATATGTGAGGGTAACTGCTCGCCTCCTACGCCGAGGGATCCAGAGGCATGAGCAACTCCGTTGGAAGAATTAAATAAAAAGGCTTCTTTATAGTAGAAAATAGAAGTGCTATGGTTAACCTTGAGCCAGGTGCCTTTTTTAAGCAAGATTATTTTTTGAAATGTTGAGAACAACGATTCTGAGGACGTCCACCACTGAATATCTCTTGGATTAATCTGTTTTTGCTGTGGTTTTTTAGGTTGTGGCATGATGGCTCGCTCAAAAAAATTGAAATTATAACACTTCGGCCATAGAAAAAACAATAAAGTTGAGCGCTTTTTATTTTTTTTGTTCTTATTTTTGCTCTTTTAGTCTCGGAGACATTTAGAAATCAATTCCCTCTATAAACACCCCTTTCCCGACAAGCTTACAGTCTGATCAGCATTTTTTTGAACAAGACTGATTTCTAAAACTTTTTTGCATATTAAATGAATCTGGATCCTCAAGAGAGCTAGCCAGCGCATTTCTAAGCTCTACATTTGTTGGTTCTGTTAGAAACGCTGCATTGGTTATATAAGGATGTTGTGACTGTAGTTCAAACAAAGTTTTAGTTAATTGAATAATGTCTCTATAATATAGGCTTTTTTCTAAATTTTTAAACCAGGGAATATAACTATCTTTTGCTGCTGCATTCCAAGCATTTAAACTCGTAAAACTTTCATTAGTTAGCTCATCTCTTTGCAGTTTTAAAGACATTCCTATATCAATACATATGGTTTTTTCTGTTCCATCTGGCAAAGTAACCGTTTTGAAATTGGAATGAACACAGGCGTCCAAAACAACACGACCGGTACGATTAAAAATATCCACAACAGCTTTAGCTACCTCATTCATATTGGAATCTCTACCTCTAATAAAAGGCGCAGTCCAAGCTAAAACCTTTTTCGTAGCGCCGCTTGCATCTACTTCGCTCGTTTCAATAAGTTCTGCTTTGGGCGTTAAATCACTATTAATTTCATTCCATAATCTTACCGATCGCTCAGGGATGTCCAATAATAAGTCGGAGTCACACAACTCTTTTTTTTGGATTTTTAGTACCCGATCGGCTTCATGATCAACATATGCGTCATTAAAATTTCCCGCTCCTAATTTTTTCCATAATGATCTCTCCATATAAAAGCTACATTCGACTTAAAATTTATCATATGGTGTAAGTATAGGCCAGTTTTAAGGGTCGAGTTCGGCCTCGAGGATGTTCCGCGCAATCACAACAATCCACAATCAAAAGGGCAAAGAAAGGCATTGCATCTGTGTATCACCCGAACAATTGTGGCTACGCGCAGCATAACTGGCAAATTTAGGGAGAATAACTTTAGTTGGAGTTTTCTCAAATGTATTATTTTTTGGGTAATAGTCGATCCAGCCATGCGGGAAGATACCAATTCCACTTTTTGAGAAGTACCATTGTTGATGGAACTAAGACCGTGCGGATTACAAATGCATCCATGAAAATTGCCACGGCAATTCCTAGCCCGAATGCTTTGACCATGAGTACATCCGCGACTAAAAATGAACCACAGATGAATATTACGATGACTGCGGCGCTGGTGATGATGCGGCGGCTTTTTTCGAGGCCATAAATAATGCTCTTTTTACTGTTATTCGTGAGCAAATAGAATTCTTTGATTCGAGTGAGTAAAAATACTTCATAATCCATTGAAAACCCAAATAAGGCACAAAAAATGATAACTAATAAGCTAATATCAAGCAGTCCTTGTGGTTCAAAGTTGAGAAATTGATGTAAGTACCCATCTTGAAAAACAAGTACCAATGCCCCGAAGCAAGCGCTAAGGCTCAGCAAATTCATGATAATTGCTTTTATAGGTAAAAATAATGAGCGGAGTAGAATAAGAAGAATGAGGTAAGTCAATACCATTATCCAGGCTATCGCGTAGGGGAGTATTTGTGAAATTTTACTCAATACGTCGTGATTACTCACTGGCGTTCCGGTTAGTTCCATGCTCATCCCGGGAGCAATTTTTAATCGGCGCAGCTTATTAATTAATTTTTTGGTGTTCGGTGAATTGATTGGAAAACGACTGATAACAGACAGGGTTGTGAACTTGTGGCGTGTTGTTGTGTCTAGCAAGGCCTTTATCTGATAATTCATTTGATTCTTAGGCATATGATACAGCGCATAATATTGGTTTGCCGTTAATTGAGGTGTCGTTGTGACGATACTGTTTACCTCTTTGATGAGAGGGTCATTTTTTAATGTATCGGTCAATTCGGAGAGATGGGTCAGATTTTTAAGTGATAAGATTGAACTCGAATGAGTTTTTACGACGATTTCAATCGGAGTTAATTCATTTTCATTAAATTCTTTAGAATAGGTATTAAAAAATTGTCTGTATTCTGAATGCTCTGGAAAAATATGAAAATCAGATACACCAAATTTTGCTGATAGGAATGGATAACCTAATAGCAATAATAAAGCAAACGTCAAAAGAAAAAACGTAATGGGGTAGTGAACAATTTTATTGGTTAGCCAAGACCAGAACAACATTGGATTTCGGCGATTTTTTTCAAACTGAGACAAAGAAATTGGATCCGTGCAGTCGCTACTCGAAGTCGATTCAACTGCCTTTTTTTGCTTAAATAGTTTCACGGGGAGTAAATTAATTTTTGAATTGAGCACGGCAAGAATGGCCGGCAAAAATAATATTGCAGTGATCACCGCAAGCAACACAGCGGTTAATCCTCCAACACCAACAGAAAAGAGAATGTTAATTGGAAATAATAATAACGCACTGAGACTTGCAAAAACGGCGATACCACTAAAGAAAACGGCTCTACCTGCGGTGGCTTGAGTCACCGCAATCGCTTGAATCAGTGTTGGTTGTTCGATCAATTCATCACGGAAACGGCTGATGATGAATAAGGCATAATCCAAACTAAGGCATAACCCCAACATTAAGGCGATGTTCAATGTAAAAATGGAGAGGGTAAACGCATGGCCTAAAAAATAAAGCGTAGTGAGTGTTAGTAGGGCGCATCCGCCGCCTAGAATCACAGGAAGTAAAGCCGCGATGAGGGAGCCAAAGACAATAATCAGTGTAATGATGGCGACTGGAGTTGCAACGAAATCCGCTTTATAGAGATCTTTTTCCGTTTGTTGATTCACATCATTATTAAAAATAGCTTCGCCACCGAGCTGCATTGTCATGTGTGAGGGCTTTTTGATGGATGATGTAAATTGCTCCAGTAATGTATCACTGATTCGTTCACGTTGTTTGAGTATGACAACGACATAGGCGGTGTGTTTATCTTTAGAGATTTGTTTCGCATTGCTATCTGGATAAATAATGTCATGTTTAATTGGAAAATTATTTAAATCAGATAAGGAATGTTTTAATTTATGTATATAGGATGGGTTGGTTGCTAATAGCGTTTTGCTAGTATAGACAATGATAAATTTATTATAACGGCTATAGTCTAGTTTTTTATCTAGATACTCGCTGGTTTTTGTGCTCTGCGAACTTTCATCAACAAAGCCCGTTGTTTTAAACGGCGATATAATGTTTGGAAGAAAGGGAACACAGGCCAACATTATCAAAAACCATAGACCGATAATAAACCATCTCAGATGGTAAATGATCAGCCCTAGCTTGTAAAATCGTTTAGAGGGTAATTGTGATTTCATATGGTTATACACGGTAAGCTAAACGTATGAAACCAGAGTATAAAAATGGGTAGTAGGTATCACTGGGATTTAACTGAGCATCTCCAAAACCGGCCGTATAATTCGCACCGATATCACCCATGATATGCGATGTAAAATTATGGTTTAGGCCTAGGCCAAACGTTGGGGTTACATGCCAATCGTCAAACAGCATATCTTCTCGGTGTAATCTTGCAACACCTGCAGTTGAATAGATATTAATGGTCGTGTGAGGGATAGGAACCATGACTTTTGCGGAAAGGCTGACGGTTTCCGTATGCGTTATGAACTCCTGTTCGCCACCATTATCGAAGCTAAATATGCTAATAGGATCAAAATGAACCCTTGCATCAGGGTATTTTGTGTAATTCACTTCAAGGGCAAAATAGGTAAATAACTCGAAGCCAATAAAGGCGCCCCACATGGGACCGCCTTCTTGAACTTGCGTTGGTGTAGACATGCTTAGTGCTTCGTTTTGATCTTCGTCGGAAGGGACTAAACCATCCCATGTGGTCGATCCGATGCCACCGATAAGACCAATGTATAAAGGGTATCGTGGGCTATCATTCTGGGCGGCTGCATTGTGAGAGAGTATCGCACCGAAGACTACGGGTATTAATAAAGCTAAGTTAAAATTTTTAATATCCAAAATAAAACACTCTTTAATTAATCTATATTTTTAATCCTGGGGGTTGCTTCGCAGCCCCCCAAGTTAGATATAACTACTCACACGGCTGTTGAGTTGAACTGCATAATTTTCCGTTGGAATCTATCCCACCTTGAAGGTAGCAATTCCAATTGTTGACGCAATCTTGTGCGCTTGTGTAATGTTGGTGTTCACATGCTTTTTGTAGCGATCCAAATACAATGATCATACGAGCACTGAGGGCTTTCATATTTTGGCACATGCTTCCAGGAAGACCTGATGCAGAACAGTAACACGTTGCCGCTGCTTTAAAAGTAGAACAAAATTGAACACTATCTGTTGGTTGTGCATTAGTGCATGCAAAGCCAGAAATACTGAAGAAATAGATGGAGGTTGCTAATAATTTTTTGATCATCCTTAGATCCTTAATGCGTGAGTTACGTTTCAATTCAAACAGAAAAAAAGATACTACAAAATGATAAAAGTTCATAGTTATTTAATTCTCTATTATCGCTTGTTTGACTTCCTCAATTTTTGCATCAATACGCGCTGAAAGGTACCGATCGTTGTTGCTTAATTGCTTGGCGAGTTTCAATTGCTGTAGTGCAAGTCGTCGATTGCCTTGTAGTAATTCACACTGTGCCTGAGTGAAATAAGCATAGGCCTTATGATGAGAGGAGGCTTGGGCTTGTGCCAATTCTTCGCATATGGGTAGGTCATGTTTAAATTGGCGGCTAGCTTTTAATAAAATACTTGCGGCTTCAGTCGGGTGTTGGCTTGCCAAGAAACTTTGCGCTAGTGCCATGATAATAGCGTAATTTTCTGGAAAATTACCATTTAATTCTTTGAGTCTTGAAAGCGCTTTATCATATTGTTTAAGCCCTGTTTCTGCTTGAGCATTGGTAATTTGAAAATCTAAATTGGTTGGATCGTGCTCAATGAGAGGGGTAAGACGAGTGAGTGCGGATTGATATTGATTGGAGTCCATTAATGCAAGGGCGTAACCGTATTGGCAGGCGACGCCACTCTGCGGTTTGCTGCACTCATACTGATAGTAGTCTAGCAGTTGTTTAGTATTATCCATTACAGAGACACGGATCAGTTCCTTGAACAGCTGATAATTCAATGATGGAGGATAATGGGCAGCGGCTAAATGCAGGCTGCGGTTTTCCGCTTCGGCGATACGATCCTCATCCATGGGGTGAGTTCGAAGGATTGCAGGGACATTCGCGGTATAGTAATAACGAGCATTTTGCTGCATTTTTTTAAAAAAATTCGCCATGCCGCGTGGATCTTGTCCTGATTTAATGAGCATGTCAGATCCAATTCGATCCGCTTCTTTTTCGTTCGAACGTACATAATTGATACTGTCTTGTGCGAACCCTGATAGCGATGCCATCATCGCCCCAGTGCCCATGCTTGGGTTAATCACACCCAGCGCAATTGATGCGAGCATGGAGGCTAACATCGGAACACGCATTTGTTTTTGGTGCTCAATCATTCGATAGAGATGATGTTGCCGTACGTGCGCCATTTCATGCGCCATAACCCCTGCTAATTCGCTTTCGTTGGCGGTTGAAAGAATCAGTTGAGAGTTAATGCCAATATATCCACCGGGTCCTGCAAATGCATTAATTTCGTTGGATTTGACGATAAAAAAATAAGGGGCATGTAACTGACCATGCTGAGCGAGCGTTTGGCCCAAATGATTAATGTATTGAATAGCGAGTGGATTGCGTATAACCGATCTCGATGAATTGATCTGTTGGATAAATTCTTTCTCTAATTCATCGAGCTCTTTGTTTGAATAGGGTGAAAACGCAAATGTATTTAGGGAAAGAAAAAAAAGACTCAGACCTACGAGGACGGTTAGATTAATCTCTCGTAGAATCATTTTTCGCATTAGGCCTACTCAAAAATTGAATAATTTGTTATCATATACACATTTTTGAATCGTGGTCAAACTATGCACGAAAAATATTTGCTTGCAGCATTGAAAGAAGCCGAGTTGGGACAGGGGGCGTGTGCACCCAATCCCAGCGTTGGGGCTGTTGCTGTCAAAAATGGTGAAATCATTGCGCGAGCTTGGCATCGGGGCGCAGGAACGCCTCATGCGGAACGTGTGTTGATTGAAACATTGCCGGCAAATGAAACGGGAGTTACTCTTTACGTCACATTAGAGCCTTGCAATCATCATGGCCGAACGCCACCCTGTGTGGATGCGATCGTCAACTACGGATTTGAAAAAGTCGTTTTTGCTTACCGTGATCCCAACCCCATTGTTGCGGCAAATGATACATCAAGCCTACTCAGTTCCTGTGGCGTTTCTGTAGAGCATATTGCAATTTCTGAAATTGATGTATTTTATCAAGCGTATTCTTTTTGGACTAAAACAGGTCGACCATGGGTGACTGCTAAGATTGCTCAGACATTTGATGGTAAAATTGCAAGGCCAAACGGTGAGCCAATAATCTTGTCGAATGCGTGTTGTAGTGGGTTCACGCACAAAAACAGATTGGGAAGCGATATTATTTTAACGACTGCACGAACAGTGAATCAGGACAATCCGCAGCTTAATGTTCGATTGCCAGAATTGACTTGTGCAAAGCCCGTTGCCATCATTGACACACGATTAAATTTAAACCCCGCGTCCACCATTCTTTCGACCGCAACGCATTGCCATATTTTTTATGATGAGCGCATTAAGCATCCAGCGCAGGTCGATAATCGAACCTACCATCCTGTTCCGGTTGTAGGAGACTTGCTTGATCTGGATACGATCATGCAAACGTTAGGACGTTTAGGGTATCACTCGGTTTGGTTGGAGGCAGGGGGCATTTTGTTTAGCGCGATGCACAAAGCACGTTTGGTGCAACGAACGCACGTTTATTTAGTGCCTCTTATTTTAGGTCCTAATGCCGTCTCAGCTTATTGTCAGGATGATTTGTTCGGTTCTTCAAAGCATATTTCTTGGATGCCGATGAGAGATAACATGATAGCAACGTTGGATTGGGAGCATAAGGGCAGCCAATGGAGCAGTAACCGTACGATTTGAGAAAATGATCGTTAGTGAACGTTGAATTTGATATATTTAAGGGGTTTATGCATGACACATCCTTTTGCGACCATTGAACAAGCCATTCTTGAGCTTCAAGCAGGCCGTATGATCATTTTGATGGATGATGAAAATCGCGAAAATGAAGGTGATTTAGTCATTGCTGCAGAATATGCAACAAGCGACGTGATTAATTTTATGTCAAAATATGGGCGAGGGCTGATTTGTTTGCCAATGGCGAATGAATACATTGATAAATTGGGTTTGCCGATGATGACATCCAATAATCGGTCACCTTATGGAACTGCATTTACCGTATCAATCGAAGCCGCAACGGGCGTTTCAACTGGAATTTCAGCTTCTGATCGTGCACGCACTGTACAAGTGGCTATTGATGCAGCGAGCGGGCCTAGTGATCTCATTTCGCCAGGGCATCTATTTCCTTTGCGTGCCTGTGATGGTGGGGTCTTACAGCGGGCAGGGCAGACGGAAGGGAGTGTTGATCTGGCACGGCTTGCGGGCTTAAAATCCGCTGCTGTGATTTGTGAAATTATGAATGACAATGGCAGTATGAGTCGTCGTGACGAGCTGAGTGCATTTTCGTTGCAGCATAATATTATGATGGTCACGATTAAAGATTTAATTGAATACCGTATTAAACACGAGACCTTGGTCACGGTAACCGCGAGCTCACGCATTCCGTTGCAGGCGCATGGCGATTTTACGATGACGGTATTCAGTAATCAATTAGACGATGCGGATCATTTTGTGCTAATTAAAGCACCCTATCAATCCGTTCCGCTGGTTCGTATTCATTCGGAATGCATCACCGGGGATGTGTTTGGTTCGTGTAAATGTGATTGTGGATCTCAGCTACAACAGTCATTGGCACTCATTGCAAAAGAAGGTGGTATATTAGTTTATTTGCGTCAAGAAGGCCGTGGGATTGGGCTTGCCAACAAGTTAAAAGCGTATGCGTTGCAAGAGCAGGGTTACGATACAGTTGAGGCTAATCTGCAACTTGGGCTGCCTATTGATAATCGTGACTACGCGATAGCATACCAAATATTAAAGTATTTAGGTGTGAATGAAGTTCGGTTGCTGACTAATAATCCACAAAAAATTAATTCTATTTCTCAATATGGGATCAATGTTAGCGAGAGAGTCTCGCTTGTTGTTGAGTCAACACTTGAGAATCGAGCTTATTTAAAAACAAAACAAAACAAACTAGGTCATCTATTGGCTGTTGAGTAAGGATTACTACATGAATTATATAAAAAACGACGTGCTTGATACCTCGGTGTCATTTCCCATTGCAATTGTCGTCAGTCAATTTAATCAAGATATTACACAAGCACTTCTACAAGGTGCATTGGAACGCCTCAATGATCTCGGATTTGATTCTGAAGATATTACCGTAGTTGAAGTACCGGGTGCGGTTGAAATTCCACTCATCGTTCAAAAATTAGCCGATAAAAATCGTCACAGTGCCATTATTGCTCTCGGCGCGGTCATTCGTGGTGAAACCACGCATTACGATTATGTCTGCCAGTACGTCAGTGACGGCTGCCGGCATGTTGCGCTTGATTGTGAAATTCCAGTTATTTTTGGTGTATTGACGACTGAAAATGAAGCTCAAGCATGGGATCGCTTGGGTGGGGCTCATGGTCACAAGGGTGTTGATTCAGTTGATAGTGCTGTAGCAATGGTTTATATTTTAGAGCAGTTGGAAAAAGATTAGATTAAGGAAGGTTATAGTATGACGAATTATATTTTTATTACGGGTGGTGTTGTATCCTCACTTGGAAAAGGGATTGCGGCTGCGTCACTCGCAGCTATTCTTGAAGCTCGTGGATTAAAGGTAACATTGATCAAATTGGATCCTTATATCAATGTTGACCCAGGTACCATGAGCCCATTTCAGCATGGGGAAGTATTTGTCACTCACGACGGTGCTGAGACTGATCTGGATTTGGGGCATTATGAACGTTTCGTGCGTACAACCATGACGAAGCTTAATAATTTCACATCTGGAAAAATTTACGAAAACGTCATCAAAAAAGAACGAAAAGGCGATTATTTAGGGGGAACTGTTCAAGTTATCCCGCATATTACAAATGAAATTAAGCGTTGTATAAAGCTCGGAGCAGAAGGTTCTGATGTCGCAATGGTTGAAATCGGTGGAACGGTGGGGGATATTGAGTCCTTGCCATTTCTCGAGGCTATTCGTCAAATGCGAATTGAGCTTGGTGTCCAACGCTCGCTTTTCATTCATTTAACGCTGGTGCCTTATATTGCAACAAGCGGTGAAACGAAGACAAAACCAACACAACACTCAGTCAAAGAGTTGCGTTCTATTGGAATTCAGCCTGATATTTTAATTTGTCGATCAGAGCAAGCGTTAACAATGCAAGACAGAATTAAGATCGCATTGTTTACCAACGTTGAAAAAGAAGGGGTTATCCCATTACCTGATGCCAAAAGTATCTATCAAATTCCGATGATGTTACACGAAGAAGGCTTAGACGAAATTGTCGTAAAAAAATTAGGGCTTCAGTTAAAGCCGGCTGATTTAAGTGAATGGCAGCATGTTGTTGAAATGCAAGCCATACCGACGAAGACTGTTAAAATAGCCATGGTAGGAAAATATACAAACTTAAGTGACGCGTATAAATCGATAAATGAAGCCTTGACTCATGCGGGTATTCATACGCAAACGCGCGTAGAAATCAATTATATCGATGCGGAACTTATCGAAAAAGAAGGAACATCACTCTTAGCTGCCTTTGATGCGATCCTGATTCCGGGTGGATTTGGTGAACGAGGTATCGAAGGTAAAATTAAAACGGTTCAATATGCCCGAGAACATCAAGTACCTTATCTTGGCATTTGCCTTGGTATGCAAATAGCGATTATTGAATTTGCTCGACACGTGATGGGATTGTCATCTGCGAATTCAACTGAGTTTGATAAACAAACGCCTTATCCTGTCATTGCGATGATTACGGAATGGATGGAAGGGGATGGCACAAAGAATCAACGTGATGAACATAGCGATCTCGGCGGTACTATGCGCCTTGGTGCGCAAACGTGTAAATTAGAAAAAGGTACTCATGCGCAGCGCATTTATGACAATCGTGATCACATTGTTGAGCGACATCGCCATCGTTATGAAGTGAATAATCAGTATGTGGAAGAAATGGTTGAAAGGGGCCTGGTTATTTCAGGACGTTCGACTGATGGGATGTTGGTTGAAATGATTGAGTTACCGGATCATCCTTGGTTTATTGGTTGCCAATTCCATCCGGAATTTACATCGACCCCTCGGGATGCCTCCTCTTTATTTAAATCATTTGTTTTAGCAGCTCGTGAGTTTCACAAAAAGGATTCGTTATGAAATTATGTGGATTTGAGGCAAGTATTCATTCGCCGTTGTTTTTAATTGCAGGACCTTGTGTCATTGAAAGCGAGATGTTAGCCATTGAAACGGCTGGAATGTTAAAAGAGATCTGCGGTGCCTTATCCATTCCTTTTATCTATAAATCGTCATTTGATAAAGCGAATCGAACATCAGGAAGTAGTTACCGAGGGCCTGGCCTTGAAGCGGGGCTTAAAATTCTTGAAAACGTAAAAAAACAAGTGGGCGTGCCTGTTTTAACGGACGTTCATGAAGATACGCCATTGGATGAAGTTGCGAGTGTGGTTGATGTGTTACAAACCCCGGCACTATTATGTAGACAAACGAATTTTATTCAACGCGTTGCAGCAACCAATAAACCCATTAATATCAAAAAGGGTCAGTTTTTGGCTCCATGGGAGATGAAGCACGTCGTTGCTAAGGCCAAAGCGATGGGCAATGATGCTATTATGGTTTGTGAGCGTGGTACGAGCTTTGGTTACAATAACTTAGTATCGGACATGCGCTCGCTGACCATTATGCGTGAAACAGGTTGTCCTGTTGTGTACGACGCCACTCATTCGGTTCAACTGCCGGGTGGTCGAGATGCTGTTTCTGGCGGTCAACGTGAGTTTATCCCAAGCCTCGCTCGAGCGGCTGTTGCTGTAGGGATTGCCGGTATTTTTATGGAAACGCATCCCGACCCTGATAAGGCACTCAGTGATGGTCCTAACAGTTGGCCATTAGATAAAATGCAACGTTTGCTTGAAACATTGATAGCAATGGATGCAGTGTACAAAGCCTCGGGGGAATTGTAGAAACTCACTCGGAACGGCGCTCAAGGATCTGAATATCGCAAAACATAATTTTTATACATAAAGTGTTCTATAATTACATGTAGATAACTTATTATAAAAAAGGAGTTCATTATGGCTCGCGATCATTCAGATGAAAACAATCAGTTTCAGGAACAGGTGAATACACTCGTGGCGGCATTTAATCTCATTTTTAATGAGTCACTTAATCTGACGCCGATGCAAGATGTCTATAAAGCGGGAGCTTCAGATGCGCTTAAAAATGAAAAATTTGTTATAAGTCAGCCCAGTATGGGTGAAAGTCTTCATCCGTTTCAAACCATGGTCAACGAGTTATTAAAAAAAGGCATTATTACTAAAAAAGATACGATGAGATCGTTGGGACGCAGCCTCGTTGATAATAAAGGTAAGTTAGACAAAAATGCAGTACAGTCTATTTTTATTGCGGCTGAATACTTGGGTGTTTTGACGCAAAATCCTAAAAAATACCTGGACGTTTTAAATGCTGCAAAGTTAGGTTTCAAAAAAGTGGTTGCCCTCAATAAAATAACGAGTTCAAATCAAGTTCAAGTTACTTCAACAGCTCCCGATGAGTCATTGATGGAGGCGCTGAGGAGAGTTTCAGATATCAAAGATCCTCTGTTGCATCAAGCCGGAATGAAAGAAGTCTTCAAAAAAATGAACTTAGGTCGTTATCCTGGGACGATTCAACATGATCAAAAAGAATCGAATTCATCTGAATCGTCTATTAAGATTAAATAGCACACAATATCCAAAGGACTTGCTGAAAAATGAATACGAACAAACATCCTAGGCGACATGAATTGCCACGCGCTCAAGTGTTAGCAGAACGAGCTTTCGCTTCAATTGAACGTTTTCTTCATATAGAGGCCGTAAGTGGTATTGTTCTACTCCTTGCGGCAGCGATAGCGTTGATATGGGCTAATTCTCCCTTGCTTGAGAGCTACAATAATGTGTGGCACACCCCTTTTTCCATTGGGTTAGGAAACTTCGAATTTTCCCGGTCTTTACATTTTTGGATTAATGATGCGCTGATGACTTTTTTCTTTCTTGTTGTTGGTATGGAAATTCGTCGTGAAATCCACGAAGGTTCATTAAGTAATGTTAGGCAAGCGATGCTTCCAATGATTGCGGCATTAGGTGGTGTTGTTGTTCCTGCATTCATTTTTCTTGGATTTAATTTCCTACCGGTGCATCAAAATGGATGGGCAGTACCAACGGCTACTGATATTGCATTTGCCGTGGGCGTGCTTGCCTTGCTCGGGCGATCTATTCCAGGAAATGTTCGGATATTCTTGCTAACCCTAGCGATTATTGACGACATTATTGCGGTGCTTATTATTGCACTATTCTACTCGGGAGGTCTGAATTATGTCGGCTTCTTGATTGCGGGTTTGGGCATTATGTTGGTGCTCTGCTTTCAACGTATCGGAATTGGTTCTGCGTTTGGTTACGTTATTCCCGGAGCCATTATCTGGCTCGGGTTCCTGATCACGGGGGCTCATCCCACTTTAGCAGGAGTGGTGCTGGGTCTTATGACACCTGTAGTGTCGGCTCGTATGACGGAACCTCCATTGGATATGTTGTCACGCATTGTCAATGAACTTACTGGTCGAGATACACAAATGAAAGATGAAGATAAGCTGAGGCGTTCGCTTCGAAAAATTCGGCTTGCTCATAGGGAATTGTTGCCTCCGATTGTTCGAGTGCAAAAGGCATTGCATCCTTGGGTTGCTTATGGGGTTATGCCATTATTTGCATTAGCTAATGCGGGGGTAAGCATGAGCTATACCACTTTCGCTGCGGATAATAATCTACGCATTATCATTGGCGCTGCTATAGCGTTAGTGATCGGAAAGCCTCTGGGTATATTAAGTATAAGCTGGTTGGCTGTGCGGATAAAATGGTGTCAACTGCCACCCAATGTGAATTGGCAAGGTTTAGCATTGGTAGGTCTTCTGGCGGGCATCGGGTTTACAATGTCTATTTTTATTGCAATGTTGGCGTTTGATAATGAAAATTTGCTCAATGCAGCAAAACTGGGTGTATTGATTGGTTCATTTACTGCTGCTGTATTGGGGCTTTTGTGGGGCAAATTTTATACCCATTGGAAATGATGAGGAATTTCGTGGAAATTGCCGCATTCGGCACTCGACATCCCATTAAAATTTTGCAATACTTCACCCCATCTTGAGCGGTGGAACGCTTAAGATGGGGTGTGTGGTACATAATACTGCACATTAAAGTCCAATCAAAAAGGAGAAATTCATGAAAGCAACTTTGCTTGCTGTTGTAATGTCGTTGTTTATCATTCCACTAACCACTCATGCACAAGAGGCTCAGGCTGTTCAAGAACCTGTACCCAACATCTTACAAACTACGCATAAAATTAATCTGAATACCGCGAATGTAGATACTTTAACCCAGTCGTTTAAAGGCATCGGACGTAAACGTGCCGAGGCGATTGTGGCTTATCGTGACGCGAATAACGGATTCAAATCAATTGAAGATCTTGCGTTGGTCAAAGGAATAGGTAAGCAATTCATAACCAGAAATCTACAACAGCTACAAGACACTTATTCGATAGACTAGCCCGTATAGACTCTCCATTAATGGAGCAGGGCTACCTCATGAAAAAAATTCGCAAAGACGACATTTAGATGTGACAGCCCAGATTAGTGGAGAGTATATCATTGACCTAACTCAACCATTGATTTATAGTTTTTTGTCTCGGTTTAATACTGGATTACCTATTCTCTACTGAGCAGCATTACATTAATTCATATTTTGATTAAGGATAACACATGAAAATATACACGATAGTCATTGCCACTCTCAGTAGTTTTATTACAATGCAATCCTATGCAGAAGATCTATGGCCTATCCAGGAAACAACAGTCTCCTCTCCATTTGTAACATTAAGCCTTGGACCAGGCTGGACAACGTCGGGGAATAGTAAAACATTTTACCTGCAGTCTGATATTAGAAAAACCTATAATGTAAGCAATAATTCGCAAGCGTTTTCAACAGCTGACTTGTTTGGTGGTTGGCAAATTCCCACAGGGTTTAACCTGTTGTTTCAGTTAGGGATCGACGTGAAAGGAGTGCATAATGCTGAATTAAGCGGTTCTATTTGGGAAGATGCTGATTCGAATTTTAATAACTATAAATATACTTATAAAGTGAATCGAACACAGGTTTCAGTAAAGGGACAATTATTAAGCGATGTGAACATGGTTGTACAACCCTATGTGAATGCAAGTATTGGTTATGGGGTGAATAGCGCGCATGATTTTACGATTACGCCAAAAATTTATGAAGAAGTACCTGCACCTGCTTTTAGCTCTGGTAATCTAAGATCATTAAATTACGCGTTTGGTATAGGGATCCAAAAGGTGGTCAATACAAGCTGGCAATTTGGGGTTGGTTATGAATTTGCGAATTTAGGCAAAAGCCAGTTGGGTGATGCACCAGGACAGACGGTAAACTCGGGTATAAAAGCATCGCATCTGTTTACCAACCAATTGCTCTTCAGTGCAAGTTACGTATTTGTCACTAAAGAGGGAAGGTCGTAGAGTTGGGTTGCTATACCACCTAACTGATTCAAAAAACATCATTTTGAATCAGTTAGGGTATAATCCTGGATAATTACTTCCTAATTTTATCAAAAAATCGTTCCATTCTGTCAAGCGCCTCGGTTAAATCAGTGCTATTGGGTAAGAAAACAATTCTAAAATGATCGGGATCGGGCCAGTTAAAAGCAGTTCCTTGAACAATCAGTACTTTTTCATCAAGAAGCAGCTGTTGCACCAAAGCAAGATCATGTTCAAAAGGATAATATTTTCGATCAAATTTTGGAAAAAGATACAATGCTCCTTTTGGTTTTGTACAGGAAAGGCCAGGGATGCTATTGATGCGCTCGTAACAAATTTCTCGTTGTTGGTGGAGACGACCCGTTGTTGCTGTTAGATCATAGATGCTTTGATACCCACCTAAGGCGGTTTGAATAACAAATTGACTGGGTACGTTAGCGCATAAACGCATAGAGGCCAGTATATTGAGTCCTTCGATGTAATCCTCAGCGTGTTTCTTAGGGCCAGAGATAAACATCCAACCTGTACGGTAACCTGCTGCTCGATATGCCTTAGAAAGACCATTAAAACTAATGCACACAACGTCATCAGCTAACGATGCAAGTGGAATATGCTTTGCTTCGTCGTAAAGAATTTTTTCATAAATTTCATCGGCAAATAAAATAAGCTGATGCTGACGAGCGATTTCAATTAATCCTTCCAGAATGTCTTGGGGATAAACTGCTCCAGTAGGATTATTGGGATTAATGACAACGAGACCTACAGTCTTATCGGTTATCTTACGACGAATGTCATCTAAATCAGGCCACCATTCTGTTTGTTCATCACAAATGTAATGTCGAGGAACACCGCCACTTAATGACACAGCCGCTGTCCAAAGTGGGTAGTCGGGCGCTGGAATTAACACTTCGTCACCGGAATTTAATAATCCTTGCATCGCCATTACAATGAGTTCGGAGACACCATTACCAATCGTAATATCATTTATTTCTACCCCTTTGATATTCTGAGTTTGGTTGTATTGCATGATGGCTTTTCGTGCTGAAAAAAGGCCCTTGGAGTCGCAGTAGCCAGAAGCTTGTGGCAAATTCCGCATGACATCTTGTACAATTTCATCGGGTGGATTAAAGCCAAAAGAAGCAGGATTTCCAATATTCAATTTGATGATGCGATGACCTTTCTCTTCTAAAGCGGCAACTTGCTTGAGTATGGGCCCGCGAATATCGTAACAGACATTATCAAGTTTATTGGATTTGCGAATCGTTTTCATAAAAGGTTACCTGTCTGCGCGTTTTCGATGGATATATTATATACCGGTGCATATACCCATTGGAAGTGAAGATACTGGTTTTTGGGCGACTCGATTTCGTCTATCAACGACGCTTTTAAAAAAATCGACGGGTACTGTACGACCAATCTCCTCAGGCAGTTGGTCGATATATTTCTCTATTACTCGATCCTCAAGTTTTT
>DIUW01000053.1 GCA_002423125.1 Legionellaceae bacterium UBA6148
GAATTGATGCTGCGGGATGTAGGATGAGCGCCAAACAAATTTCTTATTTGCCCATGAACTGGTAAAAATCGCTGTGCCTGTTTCGGCGACTTAAACTTCCGCATCTGCTTCTCTTGCTGCCGAGTAGGTTGATGTGAATTCTCAGCGCGGTTATTCAATCTTTTGTGGCTCCGATGTTCAACACCAGGTAAAATTTCTTTTTTAGCAGCGCCATAGCTTGGAAGTTTATCCGTAATAATCACACGCGGCACGTACAACGGGGGAAGTCATGATACGTGTGCAAATGGGTCACTTCGTAATTTCAATGGCATTTAAACCCTTGCTGCGCATGGGTTATCGGCATTATGGTTTTGTCGAAAATAGTTGGACCTGCGTTATAATGTCCGCCAAAATAAAGATGACTAAGGCGATGCGATGATCAGTTTCAAAGGACGACATTTTCCAAAAGATTTAATATTAATGGCCGTCCGATGGAAGGTTGCTCTGCCGTTAAGCTATCGTGCTATTGAAGAATTAATGGAAGAACGAGGTGTTGACTTAGATCATTCCACCGTTCAAAAATGGGTTATTTATTATGCGCCCCAACTAGAGCAAGAGTTTAGAAGAAGGAAGAAGCCGGTAGGTAAAAGCTGGAAAATGGATGAGACTTACATCAAGGTGAATGGCAAATGGGTTTATCTTTATAGGGCGGTAGATAAAGAAGGAAATACGATTGATTTCATGCTCTCAGCAAAGAGAGATCGACCAGCTGTATTGAAGTTTTTCAAAAAATCGATAGGTTCTAGTGGATTCCCAGAGAAGGTCAATATTGATAAATCAGGATCGAATACTGCAGCGCTGGAACGCATCAACATGCTACTTTTCATCCACGGATTCTGGCATTTACTGATTGAAGTGAGGCGGATAAAATATTTAAATAACATGGTGGAGCAAGACCATCGTGGCATTAAAAACATCACGAAATATACGCTTGGGTTTAAATCGTTTGAAACCGCTGAAGCAACTATAGCAGGAATTGAACTTCATCGTATGCTTAAAAAAGGACAGATGAAAAATGGAGAAGGTATACCTGCATGGAAGCAATTTTATGAGCTAGCAGCATAACTGAGCCTGGAATAAGGGTCGATCCAATTTCTCTTTAAATTTTCGACAGAACCCAATAATGGATGAAAACGGATAATTCAATAATAAGGACATACTATGATTGGTGTTCAATCAAAATCGTTACTCCCAGTGGTTGCGCTATTGTTAAGCTTAAGTGCACAAGCCACACTTGCAGCCAGCCAGCTAACTAATTTTCTCTATTCCAATTTCCAAAGCAAAGGTTATGAGCCTCTCGCCACACTAACCTTGGGGGCTGATTTTGTTAATGTAGGTCTAGCGCAAACACTAACGTTATTGCCCCCATTTGAGAATCACTACACCGCCACACACCCGTCACAAACGGCGGTAGACTTCGGTGGGTTTTTAGGCGTTGAGAGGACGTTTTTGCCAAATCTTAACGCCCAGTTAGGAGCCTCGGTTTATATTGATAGCCAATTAACTGCAAAAGGTCACGTATGGCAGTTTGGTGTGCCGAAGTTTGATAATTTCACATACGATTATCATATACAGCCAGTACGCGTCATGGTAACAAATAAATTATTGACCACATTACCCCGTTATCAGTCAATGCATCCTTATTTTTCATGGGAAATAGGCGCCGCGTTTAATCAAGCTAGCAACTACCATGAAAATTCCATAGTCCCTTTGGTAACGCCAATGTCACCTTTTAGTCGTCATACGGAAACGAGTTTTGCCTGGGGCGTTGGATTAGGCATGGATTACAGCGTTACGCAGCATGTAAGAGCCGGGATGGGCTATCAGTTTTCGAATTTAGGCTCTGCGTCGCTCGGAAGAACATCAGCGGAAACCACCAGTCAATCATTAAGTTTATCGCATTTATATACAAATCAACTTCGACTTCAATTGACCTATTTGGCATAAGGAAAGCACTTCATGAATAGACTATTTATACGTCGAGTGGCCTTATTGAGTTTGGGGCTGTGCACGGCGATGGATGCAGTTAGTGCACCGGCTGTTACTGTTACTTCAATGGGAGGTAGCACAACGTTTGTAACAGGAGGGAGTGGGACCGCTAATTTCTCGGTGACACTCGATAGTGATGTTCGGCCTCAAAATACGCCATTACAATTCTATTTTATGGATAAAAATGGGGGCAGTTACGCGAGCCAAGTCACGAATGGCTCTTCAGCATGCACTGGAATACCCACTGTATGCAGTAATCCAATCTCTTTAAGCGCGGGTGGGCAATGCTGCTTGCAGTTGGCATTGGACGGAAGTCAGCTCTCTCCCAAGACGTATATTTTAAAAGCATTTGTTGGCACGAGGCCTGATGTTCCGAATTCAGTCTATAATGGACAAGCAAGTGATTTACCAATTACGGTGACCAGTCAGCCGCTCACGACAACCTTGACCATTTCAAAGACCACGTTAGCATTATCAGTGAATAATACAACGCTTAATGCTGGTTTAACCGGCAACCCCAGAGTATTGACCATTACAAACACGGGAAGCCAGACGGCAACTGGACTAACCATTAGTTACCCTACTTGGCCCGGCGGTACACCGGCAACAACGGCATCTTCCACATGTGGCGCGACGCTAGCCCCCGGTGCACCCTGTACAATCACTATTACACCTGGCCAAAACCCAACGGCAGGCGCCGGAAATGCGGCTTGCTCAACAGGGATAGCGCCTACTCCAGGTGTTATCAATGTGAGCGCCGATAATGCCATAGCGGTTCAATCGGGTGTAGTGGTCTTGAGTTATGGCTGCATTTACCAAGGCGGATTTGTTTATTCGGTGAACGATTCCTATACCGATGCACCTATCGGTGGAAGCATTGGCGGAAAAGTAGCTGCATTAACGGATAATGTTCCCGGACAAACAAGTTTCGTAAACACAACGCCTAACTGGGGCGGTTATGGATGCGATATTGGAGCAAGCTTATGGGATAATAATTCGCAAGGTGCCAACGATGGTAGCGCCAATTCCGCAGCGATTGTGAGTGCCTTAACGACAAATTATTCAGCATCACCTTGTAGTTTAAGTTCGCCGGTTGCATTATCGAATTATGCGGCAGGAATATGCAGTCAATATACGACGTCATCTGATGCAGGATTAATCTGGTATTTGCCCTCAATTTGTGAATTATCCGGAGCATCGCCTAGCAGTAACTGCGCCACTGGAACAACAAGCATGCTGAATCAATTATGGTTGTTAAATCCTGCAGTGGGTAGCTTTGTGAGCACAGGCGACTATTGGAGTTCTACCGAGGTCGCTGACCCGGACTTCGCGCCGGACATCGCGTGGTACCAGCAGTTCTCGGCCGGCGGCAATCAGGGCTACGGCATTAAGTACTACCTTCTTGGTGTTCGGTGTTCTCGGGCTTTAACTATTTAACTATTGACCTATTTTCTTTTGACCTTGACCTTGTTGCGCCTTAAGCTGCGAGGTCATTTTTTAGGACAACCAGCATGGCGCTATACACTGAGTTACCGGTATACCGCGACACTTACCAGTTAACCCTCAAAGTGTTTGAGTACACGCGTGAGTTTGCGCGAGACTACAAATTCACTTTAGGAGAAGACATGCGGAAAGATGTTTTAAATTTAACAAGCAGCATTTACCGTGCGAACAAAGTAGTGGACCCAAAAAATGAGACAGTAGTATAAAATATGGCACCGTCAAGTTGTTTGAGAAGAAGACAGGCCTGGGTTAAAAATAGCCACACTTGAAATTTTAGGAACACTTCGCCTGTGAAACAATTTCTTGCCACTGATCCCATGCAAAAATCAGGTGTTTACGCTGGTCAGTTGCGGACATTTTATAACGATGAGCGCCAAACAAATTTCTTATTTGCCCATGAACTGGTAAAAATCGCTGTGCCTGTTTCGGCGACTTAAACTTCCGCATCTGCTTCTCTTGCTGCCGAGTAGGTTGATGTGAATTCTCAGCGCGGTTATTCAATCTTTTGTGGCTCCGATGTTCAACACCAGGTAAAATTTCTTTTTTAGCAGCGCCATAGCTTGGAAGTTTATCCGTAATAATTACACGCGGCACGTACAATAGTCCTTTCAGTAGTTTCCTGAAAAACAGCTTGGCAGCCTTCTTGTTTTTGCGAGATTGTAGCAAAATATCAAGCTCATAACCATCTTGATCAACTGCTCGCCACAGCCAATGTTTCTTACCTTTCATAACCAAACACATTTCATCCATGTGCCATTTATCACCTCGACGGGGTGAGCGTCGTTTTATTTCATTGGCATAGGTCTGTCCAAATGTTAAGCTCCACTCTCGTATCGTTTCATGACTAACGACAACACCACGCATCATGAGAAGTTCGGATACATCTCGTAGGCTCAGCATGAATCGGTGATATTGCCAGACAACGTAGCCAATTAATGATTTAAAAGGATGGATTAAATGTCTCTTTTCAAGAAAATCAAAAAACTTTATCGCTTTTCATCCGAGAATAGAACTCAGATCCATCTATTTCTCGGTTTTGTGATTATCCCGGTTATAGGCATGACTATTTTATATATTTATGTAAGATTATTCTGGATGTAAGGGCACTAAAGAGGATAGACAAATTATTGTTTCTCAGGTGAGGTGTGTCTAAAATTCGAATGGTTGGCGCCAGGAAAATATCAACCAAGAAAACACGTTGATGATACTGCTTTAAATGAATTAGCCGATTCTATAAAAGTACAAGGTATTATCCAGTCCCTTATTGTGATTGTTCATTTTCTATAATTCCGCCCTTTCAACCTTGAAGTGCAACAGCGGTTATAAACCAAGCAGTAGCTAGAGTGAGTCACGGAAAGTTGATAGTCTCAAAGTGTGAACAAGGAGATTATCATGCCAGAAGGCTACCATCACGTGACTCGAGACATAAGGTCTCAAATTTACGCGTTAAAAGCAACAGGGACGTCACTGCACAAGATTGCTGACATCGTTGAGCGCCATGTGTCAACGATAAGCCGTGAAATCAAGCGTAACACAGGCGGTAGAGGTTATCGCTATAAACAAGCTGATGTAAAAGCTGTTAAGCGTCGAGTAAATGCAAACCGCACACCTCAAAAACTCACACCGGCTCTTATAGCAATTATCGAAGAAAAACTTCAGGAAGAGTGGAGCCCCGATCAAATTTCAGGCCGCTTAAAAGAAAAGGAGATCGCCAGTATTAGTCATGAGGCTATTTATCAGCATATTTGGAAAAACAAGCGGTCTGGCGGAATGCTATTCAAACAGTTGCGACATAATGGCCCCATCTTACGGTCCGTGCCACCAGGGGCCACTTTTTTGTATGAAATGAGTTCTAATGTTTCTTATTGAAATCAAATTTGTAGTTTTGTTGGGTTTAACCGATTTTAAACACTCAAAATGTGGCATTTGTCACTATAATAAAGACTAAATCACGCCTAACAAGGCTGCTAAACAAGCATTCTGAGCTGTCAATTGCGTTGAAGTGGCCCCTGGTAGCAAGGACCGTAAGATGGGGCCTAACTTGGAGTAATCATCGTCAGTTTTGCAAGATCGGATATTTTCAAATAGGTATTGTA
>DIUW01000011.1 GCA_002423125.1 Legionellaceae bacterium UBA6148
TTTGGATGGCATCTGTGATTGTCGTCCCGGAATTTAGTGCGACTTGGCGAGCCTGCGAGCTTTAGTCGCGCTTAATGTCCGGGATCCAGGCTTGGCACCCATCCAATGCGACAATCGATCCCGGACATTAAGCAGACCTAAACTCGCAGGCTCGTTAAGGCCTGCTAAATTCCGGGACGACAGTCAAATGTTGCGTGGTTTCCCGTCTTTTACAAGATAATCCACAAAGTTACCCACAGATTTTGTGGATAACTATAATCACGACGGGTTAATAAAAAACAATAAAAAACATACGGTTACGAATAGAAGTTCAATATGGTTAATAATCACTCGAATGGAAAAATAAAAGATATGCACAGGGTGTTGCTGATGAGGATGTAGAACCAGCGGGGCCATTATAGCGAATAATTGATGAGAAAAACAGTCTTGATTTTTTTTTGATTTTTCTAATGGGATGGATTAATTAATTTATAACTCGATTACGCAGTTTTTAGAGTTTTTGCATGATCCGTTCGGGCTGAGGAGGCGCAAACACCGTACTTGGGGCGTATCACATCGTGCTGCGCGCCGTCTCGAAGCCTGGGGAACTGTGCCAAGGCTTCGAGACGGCGCATCAGTGTACGTCTTTACAACCACGCACTTGTGTATGCGCCTCCTCAGCCCGAACGGATTTGGAGTTATACTAAAAGCTTCCTATAGGGAGAGCCGTCATGACTGAAAGAAAGATTAATTCGTTATGAAATCGATGTTTTGCGTGAGTCAGATAAAGCCAGTAGTGATTTAATTTTAAATTTTCTTAGTATTGCAGCGTATCAACTTGAAAATATTAGAATCACTACTACACTCAAATTAGATGTTCATAAATGACAATATAATAGCCAGGAGATCGACATGACTAGCAAAAGTAATCACACGGAAAATTGGAATCAAGGTATGCTTAAGTGCGAAGCGATTAGCAAGTTGATTCCCAATCTAGCTGGTTCAATTCAACAAATTCGACAATTGGATCCATCTTTTGAACGCAATAAACATCTGCAAAGTGCTGAAAAAGTACTCAAAAAACTCGGCGCTGTAACAAACATCCGAAGTACAGAAGAAAAAATGTCATTTGTAGAAGGATATAGACACCATCTTATCGAAGGAATTGAACAGGTAACCCAATTTTTCGATGGGCTAAAAAACGAACTCGAGTCAATGAATGAAAAAAGCCAAGGCGAATTTGGCCGTCTTTCTGCAAATATATTCATGACTCAAGAATCGATTATTAATATTGCTGAGCAATAATAACTGGATTATTAGGGGAGAAATATCATGGATAAAAATATCATGGATAAATTGGAAAAAATACAAAAAAGTATTGGAGACGAAAAGAAAGTTATCGAGGGTTTACTTAAGGAGCCTGGGGTAGTTGGACAGGATGAAATAAATTTTTTTGGTAAGCGTGCAAAGGCATTGTTAGACGAAATAGCTAGCATAAGAAACAACGATAGTTCTATCCCTCTGCTGAGTATTGTAAATTTGAAGGACCGACTGTCAGTAGTAACAAAATTAATAGATGATCTTAAAACTAAGACTATTTCGGCAGCGACTGTTGATACTGAAAATGATCCAAGTGTTGCTACTCTTTCGCCTTTAATCAGTGAGAATTCAAGTATTGTTGACAGTGATCATCAGTCTTTAGGTAGTCAGAGCACGAATGAGTTTTTTGACACCGAAAGTTTTGATAGGCAATCGCCTGAGCCTCAGGCTCAGGATGATAAAGTCGCTGAAATTGATGCCGAGATGGATGCTTTAGATACATCCTGGGAGAAACTAGAAGGTAAAGTTGCCGATTTTGAGAGCAAGGTCAACAATACCCTTAATGCTCTTAGTGATGATAAACTACTAGCTTGGAAGACGACTCAGCCTGCTAAGGATTTGTCTAAGGAGAATAAAGATTTAATGCTTGAGCGAACTACACTAGTGAGGGCAGAAAAAGCTCTGTTACTTGAACGCCGAAATCTAAAGATAGACGGTGCGGGTAAGGATTATTCTGAAAAGCGCAGACACAGAGGCATGAAAACTCAGCTTGAGGGGTTGTTGGAAAAAATTGACCCAACGGTTCGCGAGAATGTCAATCTGTATATCAAAAGGGCAGGTGATGCTGCAAGTAGTGCTGCAAGAAGTGTAAGTAGTGCTGCAAGACGTGCTGCAAGTAGTGTAAGTACTGCTGCAGGTGAGGCAAATAAAGCTGTACAGACGGCTTTTGTATCAACTCGAGCTGATGCTTGGAGCGCAGTTTCGAAAGCGGCGAGTGCATGTGCTAGCGCGATACAAGCGTTTGCTAAAAAGGCCTATTTAGGAGGAAAGGTCGCTTTACTAGGCCTAGCGGTGGTTGTATTCGCAATTCCAGCTACTGTCTTTACAGCTACAGTACAACTTAGCACTGCAGCAATTGACAAAATTAGGGCTCGTAGTCTAAAAGATATGGAATATACATTCGATAACACATCTAATCCTACACCTCGTCCTGAAGTAGAGAAAAAAGAGGACGAATATAGGCAAAAACAATATGAAGGGTTTAGAGAAAAGCGAACAGTTACACTCGGAAATTTGAAGGATTTTGTTCAAGACCTTAAAAAAGCTGCGGCAGGAGGGACGTCTGAGGTTGAAAGCAACGACAAACGGTCTGGTCCTGCTGGTAGTAACTAAAACCAGGGACTTAAATCCAACGCTCCAACTGGGTCAGAATTAATCTATTCTGACCCAGTTTTTTATTTATACTCGCTGTTCTAAAAAGTCAAATTTAAAACCTTGAAACCTGAACACTGTTTTGGAACGATCATACCCCATTTCCATGCACGTTATGGTGAATATACCGGCATTATTGATATCAATACATTAAAAATGCTGGATGGTGACTTACCGCGTCGTGCACTCAGTTTAATTTTGGATTGGGCTGGACTTCACCAAAAGGAACTGTTGCAACGCATTTAAGTCAATGAATTCGTCACAATGGGTTGCCTTGGTATATCAAGCGCCGCGCGGCGGGCGCGTGCCATGGCCAGTGTATTACGAGTACGCTCTCTCGACATTGCGTAGGCAGAATCGGATTCGGGGTCAATCGCTATGACGGGTTTAGGGGGGATTTCAGGAGGCATTGTGGGTTTTTCTTGTTGAGAACATAATTCGCGCACTACGGTGAGAGTATCTTGATTTTGTTTGAGAGCGTTTTCAAACTCCGGATCATCTTCAGCATTTGATGCTGATTCTAATACCGATGCTCGTTGAATAAAGTCATTAATTCCACTCGAAATTACCTTAATATCCAGATCGACTTGCTGTAATAATTGGCTTGTCTCAACGACATGATCCATCGATGCATCTGAAGGATCGGTTTTAACCGTTTCAGCAAGACTTGAGTCCGCTAACGTAATCGTTTCTGTCAGGCCTTCGACGACTTTTATCATGTTGCCACGTGCTTTTTGCATGTGTTCGCTTTGCAACGAAACGGCTTTCGTTATGTCATGCAAAACGCCTTGTTCACGGACTAACCCTTCCGTTTGGACCGCGATTTGACGGTTATGCGTTGACATTTCCTCCGCTTGATTCTGTACTTCTTCTAATACAATCACCATCTCGGCCGCGATGGTTTTGAATCGGACCAGCATGTCATTGAGTTGATGAGTGAGTTCAGTTATCTCGGTCACAAATCGTCCGCCACGTGCACGGCGATGTTCTTCGTGATGCATTAATAGCTTGTGAGCTGCGTAGTAAAGACCTGAAACAAGAATCAAAAAAGGGATGGCGACAAATCCAATGGTTATACTGATGAGTCCTGCTGCGCCGGCAATAGGGATAATGCCGCTGCTTTTGCGAAATAGGGATAAATCATGCCACCATGATGACCATTCATCAATATCACTTTTGTCTTGATAATGGCGTAAAAGTAGTTCATCAACTTCATTGTTGGGTAGGCCTGGTAGATTACGCGTTAAATCGTTCCAGTGTTTTTTTAACGCATTTAGATTTAACTGTGGGAAAAATGGTTCTTTAGTTGATGGCGCTAGGTTTGTAGCAGGTTCTATATGAGTCATGTTTAACAAATCCTTTGTGTGTTAGCGGAAAAATTGGGTATGGTTCGTCGCGGTTCTTTCATTGCTAGCTTGTGGCTTTGATAATAAAATTAGCTCATCGTTTAATGCATCGTTGTCTTGCATCAATTCGGCTTTCTGATCTTGAAGTGTTTTGATTGTTTTGGTTTGACTGGCGGTGAGCTTTTCGAGTGATTCAAGGTGGTCATTTAATTTTTTTAATGCCGCCGTATGATGGGGGTTAGGTTGGGTTAATTTCGTTACGCTGTTGAAAAGCGTTTCGTTGTTTTTCATCAGCTCCTTTTTTTGATCGTGAAGCGTTTGAATCGTCTTGGCTTGATGCTGGGTTAACGCGACAAGATCTCGAAGTTGGGTATTGATTTTCTGTAGTTCCTTTTCTGTTTTTACAGCTCCAGCTGCGAGCGATTCTAGTTTTAATTGCAATGCAGCTTTGATTGTCCTGTCCTTTTCTCGGTCACTGGTTACTGCGGCTAATTGTTCTGTAACGGTTTTAAAATGAGTGAGTAGTTTTTCGTAACGCTCTGTGTCGGGAGAGATGTGTTCTTGCAAAGCTGTCTTCGTAACAAGGACTTCCTTGAGGGCTGTTGTCGCGTCAACGACATTACGAGATGAGGCTGACAAGTGCTCCGCCGTTTTTTTTTCTTGAACATTCAGGGTGTCGAGTTGTTTCGATGCATTATCTGCATACACTTGAGCTTGTTGATAGATTGTTTCAGCTTCATTTTGGCGCTGCGTTAACACGTCATCTTGCCGTTGATGTGGTTCAGTGGCGGGGCGTTCAAGCCAGTCTATCAGTTTATTAAATTGGTGTATTGGATAGGCGGCAATGGCAAACGCTGCCGCTCCGCCGGCGATGGCTGTACTGGATCCAGCTGCCACTATTGGGGCAGCTGCAAGAAGAAATAATGGCATGGTCTAATATCCCTGTGGTTGTTTGACGATTCAATTACTTTTTTTAGAGTATCTTTTTGGCCAAATTAAGTCTATTGTGTATATTTAATCAATTAGTTGTTCGGTTATTCGAATCATATAACTCTCGTGAAAATTGAGCATGGAATGTTTAATATATCGCTTATCTGACCATTGATTTTGTAAAAATAAGAAATATCTTACAAAGAAAGCAGAGTATGCTTGGCAATGCGATGTTTAGGGGATCGTGTGATATACTTTGCGGCACTAAAAAATAGTAAAAGGACGACTATCATGCCCGATAAAAAAACGCATCTTACTCTTCAACAATACCAGGATCTCTATCAATGCTCGATTGATGATCCCGAATCATTTTGGGCGGAACAGGCTCAACAATTTATTACCTGGGATAAACCTTGGACGGCAGTAACAACGGGCGATTTTAATACGCTGAATATAAAATGGTTTATGAACGGTCAATTAAATGCTTGTTATAACTGTATTGATCGTCATTTGGAATCACGAGGCGATCAGGTTGCTTTGATTTGGGAAGGTAATAATCCCAATGACAGTCAGTCGTTCACTTACAAACAACTCCATGAAAAAATTTGCAAATTTGCCAATGTGTTAAAGCAACAAGGAGTCCAAAAAGGCGATCGAGTCTGTATTTATTTGCCCATGATTCCTGAAATAGTCATTACAATGCTCGCATGTGCACGTATTGGCGCAGTGCATTCGATTATTTTTGGTGGTTTTTCACCAGAAGCGTTGAAAATGCGAATTCTTGATTCGAATTGCACTATTCTGATTACCGCGGATGAAGGGGTTCGAGGTGATAAATTAGTTCCTTTAAAAATAAATGCCGATAAGGCGCTGGAACAGTGTCCCAATGTAAAGCACGTTATTGTCGTACAACACAGCGGTCACTCAATTCCTTGGAGTGATACGCGCGATATTGGGTATCACGAGGCTATGGCGAAGGCCGAAACCGAATGTCCAATTGAATTGATGGACGCATCTGATCCTTTATTTATTCTGTATACGTCGGGTTCAACGGGAAAGCCGAAGGGGATTTTACATGCAACGGGTGGATATTTAGTTTATGTCGCAATGACACATCATTATGTTTTTAACTATCATCCGGGTGATGTGTTTTGGTGTACGGCTGATATTGGCTGGATCACCGGTCACTCCTACGCTATTTATGGCCCCTTAACGAACGGTGCCACAACGCTTATTTTTGAAGGAGTCCCTCATTATCCAACGTTTTCTCGATTTTGGGAGATTATTGACAAACATCAAGTCGCTATTTTTTATACGGCTCCCACCGCCATTCGCGCGCTGCGCCGAGAGGGGGACGAGTGGGTCACAAAAACCAGTAGAAAAAGTCTAAAACTATTGGGTACGGTTGGTGAGCCAATTAATCCTGATGTTTGGGAGTGGTATTACAATGTCGTGGGTGAGGCCCAATGTCCCATTGTTGATACCTGGTGGCAAACTGAAACGGGGGGGATTCTGATTACACCATTGCCAGGAGTGGCACCTTTAGTCCCTGGATCAGCCGGATGGCCGTTTTTTGGAATTGTTCCCGAAATTGTTGATCCACAAGGTAAGCTTGTCAGCAACGGGCAAACCGGCCGATTGGTGATTAAATACCCGTGGCCGGGTTTAATGCAAACGATTTATGGAGATGATCAGCGATTTGTTGATCACTATTTCAAAGAAGTCCCGGGCTATTATCTCACCGGCGATGGTGCTTTTTGTGACGCAGAGGGTCATTTTATCATCACGGGTCGTAATGATGATGTGATCAAAGTATCCGGTCATCGGATCGGAACGGAAGAGATCGAAAGTGCTTTTCTGACCCATCCCGCGGTATCAGAGGCAGCTGTAGTTGGTATTCCTCATGCGATCACAGGTGAGGGGATTTACGCATTTGTAACCACTAAGCAGGGCATTCAAAATACAGAAGCATTAAAACAACAATTAATCCAGGCTGTACGTGAGTACATTGGCCCGATCGCCACACCGGAGGTCATTCAATGGGCTGCAGCACTTCCTAAAACTCGCTCGGGTAAAATCATGCGACGTATTTTAAGAAAAATTGCCAGCGGTGAATTGGATCATTTAGGAGATACCTCGACACTTGCTGAGCCTGGGGTTGTGGATGATTTGATTTCGTCTAAACCACTTGCCCAGCCGCCCATCCAGAAGACCATGCCCATTGAAAATTATAACCACCAAGCCAACCTGAAACATCTAAAACTTCACCGATGAAATAAAGGTTGGGGCATTTTTTAGCTTCAAACGTTTGCGATGATACTTCATTACAGTCAACACCACCCAGTGTGACTTCAGCCGTTCGATAACCCTCTGTTGCGTTTGGTTTTATTGAAAATTGTTGCAAAACATCGGCTATGTCTTGCAGTTGTTTGTTTGATAATTGTCGCATGGGTCTATCTAGCAAGGCCGCATCATAAAAAACACTCAATAATCGTTTAGCAACGTATCGAGCCAGTATTGTTTTTAGTGCGCTATCAGCGCAGTCATTTCGAGCGTGCATGAGTTCAGAATATAAATCCAGTTGAGGTATCAGTCGAATCAGAATGGTATCGCCAGGGTGCCAATAAGATGAGATTTGTAAAATGGCCGGGCCACTCAGGCCTCGATGAGTAAATAATACATTTTCTCGAAAGGATATGCCGTTACAACTCACTAAAGCCTCAACAGAGATCCCGGTTAAGCTCTCCAATTTGAGTTTGTCGTGTGTATGCAACGTGAGCGGTACAAGACCGGCTCGGGTAGGGTGGACGTTTAAACCAAATTGAGTCGCAAGTTGGTAACCAAAGGGGCTTGATCCTAATGTTGGAATCGATAATCCTCCCGTCGCAACAACCAGTGATTTACATTGGTATTGTTCTTGAGAGCAGCGAATCAGAAACCCATCATTGATTTTTTCAATAGAGTCAATGGATTGATTTAATCTAACCGTCACTTGGTGGCGTTGGCATTCGGACAACAACATTTCAACAATGTGGCTTGCTTTCTCTTCACAAAATAATTGGCCCAGTGTTTTCTCAAAATAGGCAATACGGTAGCGTTCAACCATCGCAATGAAATCCCATTGTGTATATCGACTCAGCGCAGATTTGCAAAAATGAGGATTGTGCGAGTGAAATGCCTCATGGCTTGAATGGAGGTTGGTAAAATTACAGCGCCCACCTCCAGACATCAGAATTTTTTTACCGGCTTTGTTGGTTTTGTCTAAAATTAAAACTTTACGGCCCCGCTTACCCGCTTCAATACCACACATTAAACCCGCAGCCCCGGCACCGATAATAACAACATCAATTTTGTTCATTAAAGTAACAACGATTAAGATATGATTGCAATTCTAACATGTGAGTGTCTTTTTATGTAGGGCAAATTCGGTGCTCCTAAACATCTCCAATGGGTATACATGTTGCACACAGTTTTATCCACAGATTTTGTGGGTAAAATCATCGCGACTAATATAAGCGCACTTGAATTAAATATATTATTTTCAATTAGTTAGCCATTATTTAGAAGAGTACTAATCGAATTGGATTAAATCAATACAAAAAGTTATCCACAATCGAATGTTTGATGAAAAACATTCTTTTATTGTTGCATCGGCTTTGATTTTGTGAAATGACCGCATTGAAAAAAGGGCTCATAAACAATTAGCTATTGAGGCTGCGCAATGCGGCATTTCATTGAATGTAGTTGCTTCACTGCACCAACATTTACAGCTTTGATACCGGTGTTGAGGATTTTTCATGGTCTCCAGCGGGCATGCTCGCTGAATAAATGGAAAATTTCCCGACACTGCTGCTTTGTAGTGATTCATTTTTAGATGTAGCATTTCTTCTTAATACTTGGCCTGCTTGAAAATGTAAACCTTTGAGTGTTTCTTCGGTCATTTTTGGTAACACAAGCTTGAGCTCCTCTGGATCGAGTTTTGCCATGTCAGATTCATTCATTTTCACACTGAAATGAAAGGGAGGTACGCTCAGCTCTGGCAATAAAACGTGATCTTTTTGTCCTCTTTTCTGTAATTCATGCGTTAACATAGACTTAAATTGGATGAGCTCGTCGCGCGCGAGTGATTCAAAGGTCACATCCATATATGTTTTTCCATTTAAAATATGCATTAACTCATGCCATAGTACCACGGCATCAATGCCTTTCATGGTAACATGAATGAGTGCCATGTTCTGCGTAGGATCCTGATAGGATACGCTCATCTCCATAGGACTTTTAACTGCACAGCGATTTGCACAAGGTACGCTGAGGCAGGCATGATTAAATTGTTGTACTTCTGAGCTCATTGAAGTAATCACTGGGTTAATCATGATTCTAGCAGGTGGAAATTTTGTATTCGGGTAGCGTTTATTGACACCGTTAACATGCGCAGGAATATCATAAAACACTCCAACAATGGTAAAACGGTAGGGATAATCGATCAAAGCACATTGATTGGCAGCAATTCCAGCACCGCTTGTTTGAATAAGCACGGATTTTGCGTGCTCAATTTGTTTTTCCAATTCTTGTCGTTGTGCGGCGGTTGGTTCTTGGGGAAATAAAATGCCAGGTCGATGTAAAATGGGATCAGCAATGACGCGAATAAGCTGAGGCGTTTGTGAGACAAAAAAACAAGCATCACCTTTGATCTCATATTGAGCATGAAAATGTCTTAGTATTGTCCTGTTATCAAGATCAGTGAATTCAAGTTTATATTCTATAAAAGTACCTGCTGTATTTGTATACGAGCTACAGAGGTGTAATTGAGTCCATGTAGCGAGGCGCTGTAGATGGTCAAAATCTTGTTTATAGGTCGATGTGCGTTTGATAAATGCTTCAGCGAGTTTAACGATGTCAGCCTCTTCGTGCTGTAATAACATGGTTGCTGTTAAACGCGCTTTAAGTATTTCAACCGGAGTGGTTGGATGATACTGCGGATCAATAATTTTGTCCTTAAAGGCATTTAAAATGCGTTGAGCTAGAATTTTCATGTTTTAAAGTTCTCTGTTTTGTTAGTTTTATACTCATTGGAGATGAAGGGGCTGCTATTTCCAGGTTGAATCACATTAAGCGATAGCGACTTCCAACGCGTATGCAGCCGTCATGCTCAGCTCTGTGTTGCTCTTCCAGGTGAATTTTTTGTTCGGTAGTTAAGGGAATTTTCATGCGCCGATGCTACAACTTTTAAACTGAAAATACCATAGGGGTTTCAATCCGTTTGGGTATAGCAAGCTATTTTTACTCTATCGTTATTCTTAGTCTAGTGTCATAAGCCACATTTAAGCATGGATCCCCGCCTTCGCAGGGATGACAACCACGGGAATTCCGGTAGAGCCCGAAAAACCTACGCACTAATTAGCAACTTATTGACTCGATTTACAAAGTCAGCAGGATTGTCTAATTGACCGCCTTCTGCCAATACTGCTTGCTCAAACAATACAACCGCCAGTTGTTCGAACTGTGAATCATCGGTCATGTCGTGCAAGCGTTGAATCAATGGATGCTCGGGATTGATCTCAAAAATTGGCTTGCTTGCTGGTATTTTCTGACCCGCGGATTGCAATATACGTTGCATTTCGAGTCCCATGTCGTGCTCATCTGCGACGATGCAGGCTGGTGAATCCGTTAGACGATGAGTGATTTGGACGTCTTTCACTCGGTCATTAAGAGTCTTTTTAATTTGCTCAAGCATCGGCGTAAAGGTTTTTTCTTGTTCTTTGGATTCTTCTTTATTATCATCCAACTCAAGTTTTCCTTTGCTGATGGATTGAAGTTTTTTGCCTTCAAACTCGCTGAGGTGCCCGACGAGCCACTCATCAATTCGATCACTCAGTAGTAATACTTCAATGCCTTTTTTCTTGAAAATTTCAAGATGAGGACTGTTTTTGGCAGCATTGTAACTTGACGCAGTTACGTAATAAATTTTATCTTGGTCTTCTTTCATGCGTGAGACATAATCAGTAAGAGAAATGCTTTGCTTCTCTGATTCTGAATGAGTCGTCGCAAAGCGTAATAATTTTGCAATCGCTTCTTTGTTTGCAAAATCTTCAACAGGACCTTCTTTGAGGACTAGACCGAATTGATCCCAAAGATCTTGATATTTATCGGCTTCATCAGCACTCATTTTTTCAAGCAGAGATATCACTCGCTTGGTGCAAGCGGTACGAATACTATCAACTCGTTTATTGTCTTGAAGAATTTCTCGTGAAATATTGAGTGGTAAATCAGTCGTATCGATAACGCCTTTTATAAATCGAAGGTAGCGTGGTAAAAACTGGGAAGCGTCATCCATGATGAATACGCGTTTCACGTAGAGTTTTAAACCATGTTTAGCTTCTTGCTGCCACATATCAAACGGAGCATGAGATGGGATGTATAATAAACTGATGTAGTCATTTTTTCCTTCGACATGGTTATGTGACCATGCGAGGGGGTCTTGGTAGTCGTGTGAAAGGTGCTTGTATAAGTCTTTGTATTCTTGATCGGTGATTTCAGACTTTTGCAATGTCCAGAGTGCTGTTGCTTTGTTTACCGTCTCGAATTCAGGTGACTCCGATTTTTTCTCTTCGTCATGTTGAGCTTTTTTCATCAAGATTGGCCAGCAAATATGGTCAGAATATTTGTTGATGATGCTACGTAGACGCCAATCACTTAGGTATTCATCGGCATCATCTTTTAAATGTAAAGTGATTTCTGTACCACGATCTTTTTTGTTTTCTTTTCCAATGGTAAATTCGCCTTCACCAGTAGACTCCCATACAATTCCTTCATCTACAGGTAATCCTGCACGGCGAGATTTGACCGTGATTTTATCAGCAACGATAAATGCTGAATAAAAGCCTACGCCGAACTGACCAATTAATTGTGAATCTTTCGCTTGTTCGCCGGTTAAATGACTTAAAAATTCTTTAGTGCCCGATCGTGCAATCGTACCTAAATTCTCAATGGCTTCATCATGGCTCATTCCAATTCCATTATCGGTAATGGTGATGGTTTTGAGTGTTGGATTGAAGTCGATAGTGATGGCTAGATCCGGATTATTTTCATATAACGAACCATCAGTCAGTGCGAGAAAGCGTAGTTTATCAAGTGCATCAGAGCTATTTGATATGAGTTCGCGTAAAAAAATTTCTTTATTGCTATACAACGAATGCACCACTAAATGCAGCATTTGTTTGACTTCGGTTTGGAAGCCCATTGTTTGAGTTTTACTTGTCATGCCTATTCTCCAAATTGAATCAGGGTTCAATCTCGATAGATAGGATTGATTTAATAAATTTCAAGGGGCATTCATAACATTTTTGGAGTCTGGACAACGCTGCATGCAAAAAGACGCATGCAGCGTTGTCCAGACTCCAATAACATTTGTATGATCAGTTAATCCTTGGCTTTCAAAAATAGGCTACTTACACGCTATAATACAACTCAAATTCATGAGGATGTACTAAGCTAGCTACAATGGAGATATCTTTTTCTAATAATGAAATATAACTATCAATAAAGTCTTTGGTCATCACATCTCCCTGCAGTAAAAATTCATGGTCCAGTTTTAGGTGCTCAACGGCTTGGTCCAATGAACTGCATAGCGATGGAATGTTGAGTCGATCAGCAGGGGGCAAGGCATAGAGATCGTTATCAATAGGGGTGCTTGGATGAATTTTTTTCTGAATCCCATCAAGACCAGCCATCATCATGGCTGTAAATGCCAAATATGGATTAGCAGCAGGATCGGGAAAACGTACTTCAATACGTGTCGCGCTTGGATTGAACACATGAGGAATGCGTATCGCAGCTGATCGGTTACGTGCAGAATAAGATAGCAAAACAGGTGCCTCAAAACCAGGAAGCAGACGTTTATAGCTATTGGTTGATGGGTTAGTGAATGCATTTAATGCACGAGCGTGTTTAATAATTCCACCAATATAGTAGAGAGCGGTTTCAGATAATCCTGAATACTCATGACCTGAAAATAAGTTTTTGTCTTTGAGAAATAAGGATTGATGGCAATGCATGCCTGAACCATTGTCGCCAACCAGTGGTTTAGGCATGAAAGTGGCTGTTTTGCCGTAATTATGAGCAACATTATGGACGACATATTTTAAAATTTGTATCTCATCTGCTTTTCGGGTGAGCAGATTAAAGCGTGTGGCAACTTCTCCTTGATTTGCATTACCCACTTCATGATGATGTGTTTCAACGACAATACCGAGCGCTTCCAGTGCTTGGGATACGGCTGAACGAAGATCTTGAGATGAGTCAACCGGAGGAACGGGGAAATAACCACCCTTGACGCGAGGACGATGCCCTGTATTACCACCTTCAATATTTTTCCCGGAATTCCACGCCGCTTCTTCAGAGTCAATTTTATAAAAGGAACCGTTCATTCCGGTTTCAAATCGAACACTATCGAATATAAAAAACTCAGGCTCAGGGCCAAAATAAGCTTTATCGGCGATTCCTGTGGATTGCAGATATAATTCAGCACGTTGAGCAATTGAACGCGGGCAGCGGTCGTAACCCGTTCCTGTGGTTGGATCAACCACATTGCAATGAATAAATAATGTACTATCTTGATAAAATGGGTCAGGATGTATTGATGTGAAATCGGGTATCAGTGTCAAATCAGACTCATGAATATGTTGCCAACCTTCGATTGAAGAGCCGTCGAACAGTTTACCGTGTTGAATCAATTCATCATTGATAGCTGAAACGGGTATGGTCATGTGCTGTTCTTTTCCACGAGAGTTTGTAAATCGTAGGTCAACAAACTTGGCTTCATACGTTTCAATCGCCTTAAGCAATGCTTTTTTATTCATTCTTAGCTCCATATTGAGAACTGCTGCGCGCAGTATAACCCGAGTGACGAATGAACCCTAATAGATTAGACTAACTTTTTATAGTTGAGTTGAAGTGTAAAAATGGGCGCATATCAATATCAAGCAATTAAAAAATCAGGGACTACGTGTAAGGGAATGATCGAAGCTGATTCTGAGCGTCATGCCCGGCAATTATTACGTGACCAGGGTTTAGTCCCTACCTATGTTCATCTACCTAAAAAATCAACATCGACTCATAGGAAAGACAAAATATCACCGCAGGATTTATCGCTCTTCACTCGCCAGTTGGCTACGTTATTGGCCGCCGGGATTCCTGTTGAAGAATCATTACGAGGAGTGAGTGAACAAACCGAGAAAGAAAAAGTTCGTCGTTTGATTATTGGTGTTCGCTCGAAAGTGGTTGAGGGATATGCTTTAGCCCAAGCGATGAATGAATATCCCATTGCCTTTCCAGAGCTTTATCGAGCGACTGTAGGTGCTGGAGAGCAAACGGGGCGTTTGGATAAAGTTTTAGAAAAATTAGCGGATTACACGGAAAATCAACAAGAAACTCGCCAAAAAGTCCATCAAGCGTTGATATACCCGTTATTAATGATTGTCGTTTCAACCGCTATTATTGCTTTTTTATTAGCATTTGTGGTTCCTAAAATCATTGAAGTGTTTGCCACCAGTGGTCAATCACTTCCTTTGTTAACAGGAGTATTAATCACCGCGAGTGGTTTTATAAAAAAATACGGCTTAGTGCTGCTTGGGTTGATTGTTATTGGGATTATTATTTTTAGACGAAGTCTTGCTAACCCCAAGTTTCGTTTTGCATGGCATCGTTTTTTATTGCGATTACCAGTGATTGCTTATCTTGTTCGATCCGTCAATACTGCTCGTTATATTCATACGTTTAGCATATTATTTGCTGCTGGGGTCAATGTATTAGATACCATGCGTGTGGGGGCAAGTGTTGTAACGAACGGGGTGATGCGAGAGGCATTGAGTCTGGCTGCCACCCGTGTTAAAGAAGGAGGATCAATTAGCCTTTCCCTTAAAGATACTTATCTATTTGGCGCAATGGCGGTTCATTTGATTGCCAGCGGTGAGAAAAGTGGTCAACTGGCGCCGATGATGGAACGTGCAGCAACTCATCTTGATAGTGAAGTGCAGCGCATGATTGACACGGCACTTACTTTATTGGAGCCTTTGATTATTTTGTTCATGGGGGCTGTGGTATTATTTATTGTTTTAGCGACACTGTTACCCATTTTTTCGATGGAGCAATTGGTGGTTTGATAGAATTTAGAGGATATAACATGAAAAAACAAATAGGATTTTCCCTGATTGAGATTATGGTTGTTGTTGTGATTCTTGGTATTTTAGCGTCGATTGTTGTACCTAAGATTATCAGTCGACCCGATGAGGCGCGTGTTGTTAAAGCAAAGCAAGATATTCTTGCCATTCAAAATGCATTGGACTTATATAAACTGGATAATGGACTTTATCCAACAACCGATCAAGGCCTCAATGCGCTCGTCACGAAACCGAGCACAAGTCCTGAACCACGAGATTGGAAAATGTATTTAAAACGAGTGCCCGTTGATCCGTGGGGACGTGAATACTTGTATCTAAACCCTGGCGAACATGGCGACGTCGATGTATTTACTCTGGGCGCGGAAGGTCAACCCGGAGGTACGGGGATAAATGCCGAAATTGGTAATTGGAATGTCCAATAAAAAGGGCTTTACCCTGATTGAAATTATGGTAGTGCTTCTGATTGTTGGCATTACCATCAGTTTTGCGCTACTTGCCTTCGGTGATTTTGGAGCAAAACGCCGTGTGATTTTAGCCTCTGAACAGTTTGTAAATTTTGTTAAGCTCGTTCAGCAACAGGCGATCATGGAAACCAGTACATTAGGAATTTATGTTGATGAGCACAGTTATCAAGCACTGCGGTTTGATTCATCGTCACATTGGCAACACTTCCCCGCACATAGTATGTTTCGACGGCATGTGTTTCCAGCCCAAGCGACCATTCAATTCAAACCTAAAGCTGCATTGTCAAAAGATCCTCAAATCGTTATCAACGAATCAGGCGATATGAATGCGTTTACACTTGCTGTACTGATGGACAATGATGAGATTGGCGTTCTTGAAGGCCATCATAATGGTATAATCGTGTTTGATGCGAAGTCTTCGTCATGAGCTTAGAAAAAGCAGTTGAGTCTACGGTGAGCCGTTATAGGATGAATCAATCGTCGGAGCAGGGCGTCAATGCAAGAAAAAGCCGATCATCACGTGGATTTACTCTCATTGAAGTGCTTTTGGCCCTGGCTGTGATTGCAATAGCACTGACCGCATTATTAAAAGCAACGAGTCAAAATACGATATTTACACAGCGACTAAAAGAAAAATCCATAGGTCATTGGGTTGCACAGCAGGGTATTGCTTCTATTCAGATCGGATTGGTTGTCATTGCACTCAATCAAGAAAACACTCAATCCATGGTGATGGCCGGTAAAAAATGGTATTGGCGCGCACTGATTACACCGACGTCAATAAAAAAAATGCAAAAAATTAGTGTTCAGGTGAGTCAAAAAGAAGCGACTGATTTTTCAGAACCGCTTATTGCGTATAGGTATGTGCCATGAATAAAGGGTATACACTCATTGAAGTCATGATTGCACTATCAGTTTTTGCCGTTATTGCAGCACTGTCTTCCGGAGTAATGTATCACGTGTTTGATATTCGTGGCCGTGTTGCGAAGCAAGCAAATCAATTAGGTGAATTACAATTTGCATTAACGCTCATTGAACATGACACCATACAATTTATTCCACGCACGGTTCGTACTGAAAATGCACATATCTTTTCGGCATTTACAGGAACTCACCAATATATGGAATTTACGCGCGGAGGGCAGGTTAATCCTAAAGGGCTTGCATTGCGCAGTACACTGAAGCGAGTTGCTTTTTTGTGTAAGGATAAACAGCTCATTCGACGCAGTTGGAATGTTCTAGATACACTCAATCGCAGAGATTACGAAGATAAAGTTTTGTTGTCAAATTTAGACGCTTGTTCATTTTTCTATGTATCGCGCAATCATCAAGTGATGCCTGAGTGGCGTGCTTATAAGATGGATCAAAATCAGAGAATGGAATTCGTGCCAAGTGCTATACAAATAATAATTAATCCTGCCGGTTGGGGGAAAATGACGTTTCTCTTTGTTGTAGCGGAGGGATTATATGGGGCCTAAAGCCAACGGTAGTGCACTGTTATCGGCGTTATTCCTGATGACACTGGTTGCGATTGCCGCTACGGCTATGAGTACCCGGTTACAGCTGGATATCTATCGGACACGATTATTTATCCAAAGTGATCGATTAGCATTAGCCTCCCAAGCGGTCGGTTTTTGGGCTATGGCGCGGTTGTCGGATCCCCAAAAAAAACTGCTGTTATTGGGCGATAAGGGTAGGGTGCTCGATTATCCAACGTCATTGAAATCACTTTATCCTGGTGTATCACTTCAGGGCAGTGTTTATGATTTGCAAGCTCGATTTAACTTAAATAATTTAACAAATAAAGCGTTTCAACCTATTTTATTAAGATTATTAATGAATAATGTTAATAAAACGGATATGAAAACGCTTAAATTCATTGTTGGTGCAACTGAAAACTGGGTGAGCCCTTACCAGCTTGATCGTGGTCAAGATGCCTTAATGACCTACTATTCACAGCAAAAACCACCGTATTTACCCGGTTATCAGCCGATGTTGAGTGTTTCTGAGTTTCGTACTGTCGCAGGGGTGAGCGCCGATATTTATCAGTCATTATTACCTCTGTTAACGGCACTGCCGACGGTTACAATGATTAATCTGAATACGGCTTCTATGCCTGTGCTTCGTGCATTAGGTAATGGATTAACCCGCGAACAAGCGGAAGCAATCATTGAACTGCGGCTCGAAAAAGAACAACTGGACTCAGGCGATCTTCAGCTGATAGCGAATAAGTATGCAATTCCGATTCAGCAAATAAGCATTCAAAGTGAATATTATCTGAGTGAAGCGATCGTCAAGAGCTCCGATCTTATGCTGAAGCATTATATGGTTTTACATCGAGTCAAAGACAGAACGGGTACTTATACGATTTCCATTTTGAGTGAAACATTGAATACGTTCTGAAATGATCTAAATGAATCGAAATGAGTATTCGAATAAAATTGATTCCTTCTCTGAAATCAGTTATTATTCAACATTTTTTGTGCTGTTCATGACCAATGCTGTTGATTGTGAACCGTGCTATACTTCGCGCGGTCACAATTTGCGGTTTTTGACTTGTTCTTTTCGCGCACATTTAACGTTTAAAACTTGACAATAGACCTGCTATTGCGCTGCGTTTTAAACGTTAAATGTGCACAAAAATAACGTCGTCAAAA
>DIUW01000043.1 GCA_002423125.1 Legionellaceae bacterium UBA6148
TTACAGCAACATTCGGACTTGATCCCTTAATCATTATATGATACAATTTTATCCAATATGATTTTATTGGGGTTATTAAATATGAGTAGAATAAAAGTACACGTTTTAAATTTTCATGGCATTTTCTCTCATATTGAAATTGTGCTCGAAAATACATCCACTGTTCCTTCTCGATATTACGGCATTAATCGATGGGAGGCCCCTGAGTATGGATGGAGTATAAATGGACCTAAACAATATATTAAACAGGCTGGATCTACATATAGCTTCGAGATCGATGCTGAACCTGCCAAAATTATATCTAGATGGGATGAATATTGGAAAAAAACGGAGAGTGAAGCCAGTGTTTTAGGGAAAAATTGTGCAGTTGCAGCCCAATGGTTTTTAACTGAATTTGCAGGTATTCCCAAACCGAATTTATCGAATGTTAGTTGGAACCATCTTGCTTTAGGTATTATTTGGCCAAGTTTTATCCCATGCCCAGTAACTCTTCCTGGGCGCATAATGTCCAATGCTAAATTTCATATAGAGTCAAGAACCAATCCTGAAGTAGCAAACCAATATACCCATTTGTTTCTATATGCAAGTATGGCTCTTGCAACATTGATGTTTTCAGCTTCGATTTTTGCAATTGCTGTTGCTGCTACAATTTTAAGTGGAGGGATTGCAGCAGTTGCCATAGCTGGATGTGCTGTCGTTGGGGTAGCCAGTACATATGGATTTTTTAAAGCTCATAATATCTTATCGGCAAAACATATTTCGGCTGAGATGAAGAAAAAAGATGATCAAAATCCATCTACTCTGGATGGCGTGAGAGAAAATCATGCAATAGTTTAACTCGAGGTTCAAGTTTTTAAATTTGACAAATTAAAACGCCTACGCCCCGCGGCTTGACTGCGGGGTCCATGAGTCTAGCAGGATCCCTGGATTGTATGATGTTCTAAAAAAGTCAACCATTAAAAACTTGAACATCGAGTTTAACGTCATTTTTTGGATAAATCACTATCGAATAGTTTATTCAGCACCTCTAATTTTTTGTCATCATGCTTGGTCAAGCCAAGTGTTTCTTGACCAAGTAGCGCATAAAGTGCTTTTTGTGTTGGAGAATCAAGCGACTTTAGATGTTGTTGAATCGTCGCATCGTCCCCTCGTTGTATCGGTCCCGTCAGTGATTTTTCTGGAGACATTGTTTTTTCTAAATTGAAGACAGTGCTTTTCATCAGATTGATGATGATCTGCATGGCCATTTCTTTTTCAACACCGGCGTCTTGTAAACAGGACAATGATTGTTGAGATAGTGTGACTAAATAATTACAAGCAAATACGCCTGCTGCGTGATATAACTGTTTTTTATCTTTATGAATAAAATACGTGATTGAACCAATGGACTTAAATAGATCCGTGATAACATCAGTTGCCTCTTTATCTCCCTCAACTGCACAAAACGTCCCCGCATATTGTTTTATGCTGAGTTCAGGTTTCGCAAAACTATGCATTGGGTGAATGCTTGCGATAGAACATCCTATTCGTTTTAGTGGTAATAAAACGTCGGATGTTAATGAGCCACTGCAGTGGATAATGATACAACCTGGTTTTATATTTTGGTTTTGACATAGGGTTAAACATGCTTCTGAAATGGCGTTATCAGGCGTGGTAATTAATGTGATATCTGCTGGAGGTAATGAGGCGATATCTTGGCACATCGTTCCATTGCCGATAAATTGAATGCCATGAGTTGAGTGACTGGATGTTCGGTTAAAAATGCCTCGAATGGTGCCTGCGTGGTGAGTTACAATTAATCGTCCGATTGTTTTCCCCACGTTTCCTGTGCCAATAATGTTTATGTTTAAACTCATTTTTTCAACGTTACCTGGCGATTGTGACAAGCCCTCTCTAAAACCAATGAAACCCTTTGGCGAGCATTCCTGCAGTTGCCATGACGACACCCACACCAGTCCAAACGGTAAATTTTAGTGTTTCGTATCGAAGCTTTTCGATGGATAGCTCTAAGTCTGTTCTTACTTTTTCGATGGATAATTCCAGTTCTTTTTTAGCCAATTCCACATCATTTTTATGAGCGAGTTCATCAATCTGTAATTCATGCTTCAAATTCTGTTTAAGGTCTGACCGCACTTCAGTCATAACCAACTCAAGCTTACGTGCCTGGACCTCAGATTGTTTGTCTGTAAAGCCGGCTTCTTTTAAATCATGTATGTATTCAACGATTGATATTGATGCCATGAATCTTCATCCCCATAGATTGATTGCTTAATTATACACTAATCGCTGTGTAAAAACATTCTATGTTTACGCTCAATATGGTAAGCTGAAATCTATTTTTCATCGTTCTGGGAAGGGCCTTTTTCATGACCTTTGTGATTACTGAAAGCTGTATTAAATGCAAATATACTGATTGTGTTGAAGTATGTCCTGTGGATTGTTTTTATGAAGGACCTAATTTTTTAGTCATCGATCCAGATGAATGCATTGACTGCGCGCTGTGTGAGCCTGAATGCCCTGTGCAGGCGATTGTTTCAGAAGATGATCTGGTTGATTCGCAGAAACAATTTCTGGAGTTGAATGCAAAATTAGCTAAAAAATGGCCTAATATAACGGTTAAAAAAGACGGTCCTGCTGATGCAAAATCATGGGAAGGTGTCGAAGGTAAACTCCAATACCTCGAGGAATAGTGGACGACATAGTTGACTGTGCCGACGACTCCCTGATTAGTGCTTCTCAACGAGTGTTGGGGCAAAAGGGTCGCTTAACGACGGCTATTCCTGGATTTGTTGCTCGAACACAACAAGTTGAACTTGCATCTGAAGTGGCAAATGCAATTTTGAACAAGACAATTTTAGTTGCGGAGGCGGGGACAGGTACAGGAAAAACCTATGCTTATCTCATTCCTTGTTTATTGAGTGGTAAAAAATCACTCATTTCAACGGCGACTAAAACATTACAAGATCAGTTGTTTCAAAAAGATTTACCAACACTGGTGCGTGCTCTTGGGTTATCGACGCGAGTGCAAAATCTTAAAGGTCGTGCGAATTACATTTGTCGATATCGAGTTATCCTGAATGCCGAAGAGGCCCGACTGAGTCATCCGCAGTGCGCGCGTGAAATCGCGTATGTTCGTGAAAAACTTCCGCAATTAACCGACGGTGAACGCGGTGAGCTACCCGAAATCAGTGAGGACTCGCCCGTTTGGCCTTACGTCACGTCAACGACGGATAATTGTCTAGGCACTGAATGTGATCACTATAAAGAATGTTTTTTAATCAAAGCGCGGAGAAGGGCGCTTGAAGCTGACGTTGTGGTGATTAATCATCATTTATTTTTTGCTGACTCTCGTCTCAAGGATGGAGGGTTCGGTGAGCTCTTGCCTGGTGTGGAGGCGGTGGTCTTTGATGAAGCACATCAATTGCCGGAAATTGCTGCAAATTTTCATGGCGAGCGAGTGAGCACACGCCAATTTCGTGAGTGGATGGATGACACCATGAGCGAATGGCCGGTACTCGATCTTGCTAATCAACCCTTGAAACAACTCAGTTTTAACTTGGATGGGTGTTTAGATGCCTTGTTATTAGCCATTAAAACACGAGAAGATCGTTTAAGTTGGGACGACATTGTACAAAATAAAGCATTTATGCAGGCGTGGGACGCGTTACTGACCTTAACAGCGGAATTTGAGCCTTGTTTTGAACGCGTTGACTTGAAAGAACATGCCGGTATGGTGCGGTGCTTCGAGCGGTTGCAAGATTTAGTCAGTACATTGAAATCATTTGCTAACCCTTCACAACCTCGAATTCGTTGGGTGGAATGCTTTAAACACAGCCTGGTTTTTCACGCAACGCCGTTTGAAGTAGCGAGTGCTTTTAGAGCGTCACTGAAACGTCAGCCCAGTGCTTACATCTTTACTTCGGCGACATTGTCGATGGCGGATACCTTTGATTGCTTTACCAAGCCGCTCGGTCTTGAGGGCGCGAGTACCTTATTACTGAATAGTCCATTTGATTTTAAACAACAAGCATTATTGTATTTACCACGGCAGCTTCCTGATCCCAAACATGAAAGTTACTATGATGCCTTGTTGAGTAAAGCGTTGCCTATTATTAATGCTTGTGGCGGTCGTTGTTTTTTTCTATTTACAAGCCATCGTGCACTAAAACAAGTTGCTGCCATGCTTGAAGGCCGAATTGATTTTCCACTTTTAGTACAAGGTGCTGAGGCGAAACATATTTTATTGGCGCGTTTTCGAGAGAAAGGGAATGCGGTGCTCTTAGGAACGGCAACTTTCTGGGAAGGGGTTGATGTAAAAGGTGAGGCATTGTCTTGTGTTATAATCGACAAGATACCCTTCGCAAGTCCTGTGGATCCTGTTATTCGTGGTAAAATGGCTTATCTGAAATCGCAAGGCTTGTCTGGATTTGATGAGTTATCACTCCCCAATGCGGTGCTTGCACTAAAACAAGGTGTAGGGCGCTTAATTCGCGATATTGATGATCGTGGTATACTGATGCTCGCTGACCCCAGGCTGACTGCTCGAGGTTACGGAGAGCGTATTTTTGCAAGTCTACCTTCGATGCGAAAAACGCGTGATGAACAAACGGCATTAGCTTTTATTGACCAATTGGCGTTATCTAATGAATTACTTAGCGATTGAGACTTCAACCACGCGAGCAAGTGTAGCCTTGATGGTAGAGGAACATTTTTATCACGTTGAACATGACATTTTACGTGAACATGCGCAATCTATCTTGCCCATGATCCAGCAATTATTATCGCAAGCGAATATCGCTTTGAGCCAACTTGATGGAATTGTTTTTGGGCGGGGGCCAGGTAGTTTTACGGGCTTACGCATTGCATGCAGTGTGGTGAAAGGATTAGCCTATCCACATTCTTTGCCAGTATATCCGGTGAGTAGTTTAGCCGCGATTGCTGAAGAAGTGTTTTATTTTGATCCAGAGTTGGCACCTGAAACGCATGTATTGACGATGATCGATGCGCGTATGCAAGCCGTTTACTGGGATTGTTATACATCTAATGGTGAGCATCAGCGCGAGCAGGTGGCTTCTGTGTCGACGATAACTGTGCCTCAAGAGGTTCCTTTGATTTTTGCGGGTGTAGGATTTGAAGCGTATCATTCTGAACTACCCCTGGCGATTCAAAAACAATGTGTTCAGCAACGAGAAATTTTTCCAGATGCACGGGCGATGATTCGTTTGGTCGTTGCGGGGAAGTGTCGTCCTGTGAGTGCGGGCGAGGCACTGCCCGTTTATGTTCGAAATCAAGTGGTTCAAGGAGCGTCAGGTGGATAAACGATTATTAGAGATTCTTGTATGCCCGTTGTGTAAAGGGAAGTTGTTATTCAAAAAGAAAGAGCTTATTTGCTGCTTTGACCGACTTGCCTATCCTATTCGCGACGGTATTCCGGTGATGCTGGAGGCGGAGGCTCGTGAACTTAGTTTAGAGGAAAAAGAAGCGTTATGAGTGTTGAATTTCATGTGATTATTCCTGCCCGCTACCAGTCCTCACGATTGCCTGGAAAATTATTAATGGATTTGAATGGGATGACGGTCATTGAGCGTGTTTATCACCAGGCATTACTTGCGACGCCGAAATCCATTACCATTGCGACGGATAGTGTCGACATTTATGAGCATGCGACGGCTTTTGGTGCAAAGGTCGTAATGACTGCAATGACACATCCAACTGGAACCGATAGGATTGCCGAGGCAATTGCTCTTGGATCTTTTTCTTCTGATGATATCATTGTCAACATTCAAGGTGATGAGCCATTGATTTCCCCGCGATTAATTCAACAGGTTGCAGGAACACTTGCAAGTACTTCAGCGCCGATGGCAACGCTCTGTTGGCCGATTACTACAGTTGAAGAAGGCTTAAATCCCAATGTGGTTAAAGTGGTTCGTGATGAGCAGAATAATGCGCTTTATTTTTCTAGAAGCCTTATTCCTGTGAATCGTGATAATCCTAGCCAGTTACAATCTGTTTTTCGCCATATCGGTTTATATGCTTATCGAGCTGGCTTTGTGCAGGAGTTCGTGAAGTTACCTGTTTGCTCCCTTGAGATGCTTGAAGCGTTGGAACAGTTACGAGCATTGTGGGCGGGGTACCGTATCAAAGTTGATACGGCGTGCGTTGCTCCACAGCAGGATATTAATACGGCAGAGGATCTGAAGAAGGCATGTGATCTTTTTGCCTGATCGTATAAATTCCCGGATTTCACTTCACCTGGGAATTTACACTTCGCGCGGTCTAGGATGACACTGATGCAGGGCTACGCGTTGTATTCTGTGCTGTAGTGAGTGGAAATTCTGATTTTGTGCCATTTTCTGGTTCATCCCCATCCAGATAGAGCGAATCATTGTTGGTGGATTGCTCTTGTTCACCAGTGATTAATGAGTTGCGGTGCTGCAAGTACGCATCTCTCATGAAGGCATATTTATCAATGGCTTCATCCATGAATTTATCAGCGTCTAGCATTTGTGATCGAAGATCGACGTAACGTACTCCCACGAGACTGTACATCAGTGTGTTGCTTAAATAAGGATAGGGCGTGAGGAAATAGTTAAATATCAATCCCATCCCATCCCTGAATGTACTAGGACCTAATAATGGAATAATAAGATAAGGTGATTTTTTATCACCCCATTTCGCGAACGTGATTCCTACATCGTTACTGTGAGGAGGTAGGCTCCATCCTTTTGCTACATCAAGAATACCGCAAATTCCGAACGTCGAGTTGATTATAAATCGCCAAGAGTCCTTTACGGCGTAATTCCATTCGGCTTGAAAGAGATCGTTGGCGACGGTTGGGAGCATGTTGACGTTATCATAGGCATTATTAATTCCAGAACGAACACGAGCAGGTAGTACTGCTTTATATCCTTTTGCCAGGGGTTTCAGAAGGAGCTTATCCAATGTTTGATTAAACTTGTAAGTTTTCCGGTTTATGGCTTCATAAGGATCATCCGGATTTGTACCTTTTACGGAGCATGCTGAGAGACATAAGGTCGCGATGATGGTTGCTGTTGTCGATAGAATTGTACGCATAAAATAATCAATCCGTTGTATTGTTTTTTGTAAAATTAAGAAATGATGGTATCAATAATTGATAAAGAACAAAAGTACTCTTGTTAAAACCCATTCAATTGAACTTCAGCATTTTCAATCCGTTCGGGCATAGATTGCGTCCTTACATTTTTTTTGTTGAAGGTTCTTCAAGTCACTGCGTAATTGCTTGCGAAATGTTGGCGAATCAACTTCTAATGCGTGCCGTAGACTTTTCTTAAAATGCGCACGAGACTGTTTAATTTCTTTATTGATTTTATCCGCCAAATGGGTCGGTCGCTTTAATGTTCCCGCGATTATTCTTGCAGCGATTTGTGCTTGGTAATCGGCAAGAGGCCAAATACTACCCTGCGGTTGGAACAATCCAATAAAGTACAAATTATCAAACGTGGCGTGCATCATTTTTCGATAAAGAGGGATATCTGTCAGGCCCGTGAAATCAATGAGTTGTTTATCAAAAAATGGAAAACTGATTTTATAGCCCGTCGCATAAATAATAACGTCAAAGTCGTCCTGACGACCATCGACAAAATGTACGGTTCTACCCTCTAATCTCGCAATCCCTTTGCGTGGTAAGATTTTACCGTGTCGCATAAAATAAAGCAGTTCTGAATTGACTGTGGGGTGGATTTGCAATGGTTTGCAATTCGGTTTATCGAGTTTGTATTTATCATAACGGCCTTGGATAATTCGAATGACGAAGGCTGCCAAAAGTTGCTTGGTCCAGAATGGCATCCAACGGATCATTGCAAATGCCTCATCCGTTGGCTTTCCGAAAATAAATTTAGGAAAAATATGCTGCCCACGTCGCATGCTGACGCATGTTTTGGGAGAGATTCGCGCAATTTCTACGGCGATGTCACAGGCAGAATTGCCTCCGCCAACGACAAGGACTTTTTTATCCTTAAAGGGAGCTGCATTTTTATATTGATGAGAATGTATGATTTCGCCGCTAAACTCTCCAGGATATTCAGGCGACGTCGGATCCCAGTGATGTCCATTCGCAATGAGGAGGTAGTCAAATATTGCCTCGTGGTCTCCATGATCATTTTGATAAATCACGTGCCACTGCTTTGTTTCTGTTTGAGTGACTTTCTTGACGCTGGTATTGAATTGAATGAATGCATTGACGCCAAAATGTGTGGCGTATTCATTAAAATAACGTAACACTTGAGTATGAGAAGGATAGTCGGGGTAACCCGATGGCATGCGAAAATCTTCAAACTCTGAAAGGTGTTCGGAACTGATCAGATGTGTCGTTTCATAGATGCTCGAGTGCCCCTCTTTTTCATTGTAAATCCAGTTCCCGCCTAATTGGTCATTTTTTTCAAATACAACAAAATTGGTTAGTCCTTGTTGCAGTAAATTTTTGGCCGCAGTGATACCACACGGCCCTGCGCCAATAATGCAGATTCTTGGGGAGATATTAGTGGGTTTTCTCGTCATAGTTTATTGCCGTCTTTATGTGATTAATCATTAATGTTTGAGTGTATGGATGCTTTTCGATATTAAAGTGATTGACGGAACAATTCGGAATTGTCGCCGTGTTTATATTTTCAACTTTAGTTCGTGTCGGATCCATTGCAACGACTTCTAGTCCTTTGAATATCGGTACATAGGATGGTTTGTATATGTTGAGGACATGTTTTACGTTAGGTGGAATTTTTCGTGGCGAAGTTGCATCAACGATGATGAGAAGCGCCACAGGAATATGTGCTTTATTAAGAGTCGTTGCAACTTTTATCTGGTCGTTCGCTCCTAATGAGTGTCCTGCTAATACAATAGGACCCGGTAATGTTTTTGTACCGTAATTTTTGATAATGTAAGCACTGAGGTCTGTTTGTTTATACCAGATGGTACTTTCTGCATGAATGTTATAGTCTTTTTCAAGCCTGTTTTGTAATCGATTCATTCCTTTACTAAAGATGCCTCCAAGACCTCCCCGCATGACAAAAACTTGGGCTTTATTTTTGAAAACATGCTGTTGAGTCTTTGACAGGCTTTTTGTGGTTGCTAAATCAACGCACCCTGTTAGATACATGTTTGTTGAAAGTATCGATAGTAATAAAATGGATTGATATGATTTTTTCATATTGTTTTATTCCTTTTTAAGATTTAGCTCGCGTCCAAATTGTGTTTCAATAGTTCTTTACTCGCGTCGATCAGCGCATCAACAATGCCTGGTTCGGAATCAGAGTGCCCTGCATCGCGGATGATACGAAGATCGGATGAGATTAATGCTTGGTGCAGTGTCCATGCGCCAGCTAGAGGACAAACCATGTCATAACGTCCATGAATGATAAAACAGGGAATGTGGCGAATTTTGTGGATATTCGCCATTATTTCGTTTTCTTCCATGAAATAATGATGAGTAATATAGTGTGATTCCAGTATGGCAAAAGCCAGTGCAAAATGAGGGTCAGTGAAGTGATCAATCATACTGGAGTGCACTTGTAAACTGCTACACCGTGCTTGCCATAACCCCCAGTTCTTAGCAGCTGACATGCGTGCTAGCTCGTTTTCGCCTTGCAATGTTTGTGCATAAAAACCTGGAATATCCTCTATCGCCTCAGGGGGCAGCATGTGAGTAAATTCATGCCAATAATCAGGGTAAATCAGCGATGCCCCTCGTTTGAAAAACCAATCAATGTCTTGTTGTCGCGCGAGGAATACTTGGTGCAGTAATAGCGCTTTGACATATTGTGGATAACGTTGCGCGTACAATAGTGCAAGCGTTGAACCGAAACCTTCTCCAAATAAGACAAAGCGATCGAGTTTTAATTTCTCGCGAATAGTATTGATATCCTCAATTAAATGGGGCGTTGTGTTATGTACGGTGACGGTATGAGGTGTTGAACGTCCACAACCGCGTTGGTCGAAAATAATGATTCGGTAATGTTGTGGATCAAAAAAACGCCGGAGATGCCCATTATCACAGGCTCCAGGGCCTGAATGTAGCACAATAACGGGAACGCCATTTGGGTTGCCCGTTTCTTCAAAATAAAGGATATGAGGTTGAGTAACCGGTAGTTCGTGACAAGCAAAAGGCTTAATGGCTGGATAGAGCGTATGCATGGCGTCTCGATGGATAAAGTATATTATGAAATACTGATCATATACTTTGCCTTTGAAAATGCCAATGGGTATATTAGCAAATCTCACCCCAATTATGAGAAGATACCGCTTTTAGAAATAATAGAGATTGTAATGACAACATGGCTAGATGGTTTAAATGAGCGACAATGCCTTGCTGTTTCTGCTCCTTTGGGAAATACACTGGTGTTGGCTGGAGCGGGAAGTGGTAAAACCCGAGTGTTGGTGAGTCGTATTGCCTGTTTAGTGAATACCTATGGACTTTCACCGCATGCGATATTGGCAGTGACCTTTACGAATAAAGCCGCTGGTGAGATGAAAGCGCGTTTGGCCAGTTTATTGGACTCACCCATTCAGTCGTTATGGGTGGGAACGTTTCATGGATTGTGCCATCGTTTGTTACGACGTCATTTTGAAGCAGCACGTTTACCTGAGCAGTTCCATATCATGGACAGTGATGATCAATTGCGTTTGATAAAGCGTGTGATTGCAGGGTTAAATCTTGATCCTGAACAATGGCCCGCTAAACAATCTCAAATGTATATTAATGGTCGTAAAGATGAAGGCCAACGTTCATCGCATGTTCAAGTGCTTTCATATGGTCCTGGGCGTACGCTGGTTAGTATTTATCGTGCATATGAACAAGCCTGCCAAAGTGCCGGAGTGATTGATTTCGCTGAAATTTTGTTGCGAACTCATGAATTATTACGTGATAACGCCGAATTACTCGCTCATTATCAGCAGCGTTTTCAGGCCATTTTGGTCGATGAATTTCAAGATACCAATGCGATTCAATATGCCTGGATTCGATTATTAGCCGGTGATCACGCATCGGTAATGGCCGTGGGAGATGATGATCAATCGATTTATGGGTGGCGTGGTGCAAAAGTTGAAAACATTCAACGATTTTCAAGCGACTTTGTGAATACCTCGGTGATTCGTTTAGAGCAAAATTATCGTTCTACATCCACTATCTTAAATGCGTCGAATGCATTGATTTCACATAACCAAAAGCGCTTGGGTAAGGATTTATGGACTGAAGGTGCTGAAGGTGAAAAAATCGCTTTGTTTAATGCATTTAATGAGCTAGAAGAAGCACGCTTTGTGGCCGAGCGTATCAGTCAGGCTCTTCGTCAAGGGCGATCTCCTGATGCATTTGCAGTTTTATATCGTTCGAATGCGCAATCGCGAGTATTAGAAGAGGCGTTGCTGCGCGCCGGGATTGCTTATCGAATTCATGGTGGCGTGCGCTTTTTTGAACGCGCTGAAGTAAAAGATGCATTGGCGTACTTACGCCTTATTGCAAACACCGAGGATGATGTTGCGTTTGAGCGAATTGTTAATTTCCCCACGCGTGGGGTTGGTGAAAAAACACTTGAGGATATTCGTGCGTTCTCTCGAAGTCAGTCCTGCTCGTTATGGAGTGCAATGCAGCAATTGATCCATATGGGGCAGTTTACCGCGCGCGCGGCGTCGTCTCTCACTCAATTTAAGACTCTTATTGAAGAATTAAAAATGGGGACTGATGCCCTCCCTCTTGATGAGCAATTTAGCACAGTGATTCATGGTAGTGGGCTTCATGCTCACTTCTCAAGGGGAAAGCAAGATAATTCAGAATCCAAATTAGAAAACTTACAAGAATTAGTCAATGCGGCTAAAGAATTTCGCTATGAACAAGATGAGGAAGAGGGGATGCCGATTTTAGTGGCGTTCTTGTCTCATGCCTCTCTTGAAGGTGGGGAGATGCAAGCGCAAACACATGAGGCATCGGTGAATATGATGACGCTACATGCGGCTAAAGGCTTAGAGTTTCCGTATGTATTTTTGGTCGGAATGGAAGAGGGAATTTTTCCTGGAAGGCAATCAATAGAGGATGCAGAAAGGCTAGAGGAAGAGCGTAGACTTTGTTATGTTGGTATGACTCGTGCTATGGATACGCTCGTGATATCGTATGCTGAGGTGCGTCGTTTATATGGGCGAGAAGAATATCATCGACCGTCGCGATTTTTAGCTGAAATTCCTGAAGAATTTTTGGCAGAGGTTCGCGCCAAGGCACGTTTTAAAGCGCCAATGACGAGCACGTTTGCAAGTAAACAACCGGCATCGATGCCGGTTGAGAACAGCGGCTTTCGCATCGGCCAGGCAGTGAAGCATGCAAAGTTCGGTCAAGGAGTGATTTTGGCAGCTGAAGGGAATGGCGCTCATACTCGTGTTGAGGTAAAATTTGAGCGAGAGGGTGTGAAATGGTTGGTGTTAGCGTATGCAAATTTAGAACCTTCTAAATAACGTTCTTCAATTTTCCCCTCTCCCCAGACATGGGGAGAAGCTGCCCTTAGGGCGGATGAGGGGATTTTGAATACGTTATTTGATGTTGTGGGGTACGGAGGTACCTGAAGTGCTTTGTAGGTTCAGCGGTTCATTTTAATCAAAATCTAAAGGAGAATAGTGTGAAGGTTGTCAATCGAGTAAGCGCCGTTGTATTAGCAATGGCAATGGTATCCCCAGCTCTTTTTGCTGAAGCGGCCCCTATGTCTGCTGATCAAAAAAAGCAAATGGAGCAAGTGATGCATGATTATTTGGTGCATAATCCAGAAGTATTAATTGAAGCCTCACAAGTGTTGCAACAAAAACAACAACAAGCGATGCAAGATCAAGCCAAAAACGCCATTAGCCAAAATGCGAATGAATTATTTATTGGTCAACTTTCAATTGCAGGAAATCCTAAAGGCAATGTGACATTGGTTGAATTTTTTGATTATCAATGCATTCATTGCAAAGAAATGAAGCCAATTATCGATGAATTAATTAAATCAGATCCTAATTTACGAGTGGTTTATAGAGAGTTTCCGATTTTTGGTAAAACATCTGAATTAGCATCACGAGCAGCACTTGCCGCAGCGATGCAAGGGAAATATGTTGCTATGCATCAAGCATTGATGGCCATCGACAAACATTTAGATGAAAACTTGGTTATGAGTGCCGCTAAATCTGCGGGATTAAATGTTGCGAAATTGAAAACGGATATGGCGAGTAAATCGGTGACGGATACGTTAGATGCCAATCGAAAACTTGCTGAAAAACTGCATTTAATGGGCACCCCCGCGTTTATCGTTGCGTCAACTCCTGGTGGTACCTTTAAAGCGGGAAGTACGCCTGATTTTGTTCCAGGTGCTGCGACTCAACAAGCACTTCAAGATATGATTAAAAAAGCAGCTGCATAAACTATGAAATAAGCATAACGTCATCTATACCCATCGGAAATGAAGCGATTGGATTTGCTCCAAAGACCAGTCGCCTCACGTCCAATGGGTATTGTTTTTTCGAGAATCTCATGACCAAACCCAGTACTTTCCAAGATATTATTCTAACCTTGCAACACTTTTGGGCCAAACAAGGCTGCGTCATATTGCAGCCCCTTGATATGGAAGTGGGCGCAGGGACGTTTCATCCAGCAACGTTTTTAAAAGCAATTGGGCCAGAACCTTGGTCGGCGGCATACGTCCAGCCATCAAGAAGACCGACTGATGGTCGTTATGGTGACAATCCAAATCGCGTTCAGCATTATTACCAATTCCAAGTGATATTAAAGCCATCGCCTTTGGATATTCAAAATAAATACCTTGACTCACTGCGAGCATTAGGGGTTGATCCTTTAGTTGATGATATCCGCTTTGTTGAGGACAATTGGGAGTCACCTACTCTTGGTGCATGGGGGTTGGGCTGGGAAGTGTGGCAAAATGGCATGGAAGTCTCGCAATTTACTTATTTCCAACAAATTGGCGGCTTGGTGTGTAAACCGGTGACTGGCGAATTGACGTATGGTCTTGAGCGGCTCGCCATGTCCGTGTTGGGGGTTGATACTATTTTTGATATCCCTTGGTGTCAATCATCGACTGGTACGGTCACCTATGGTGATGTGTTTCATCAAAATGAAGTGGAAATGTCGACTTATAATTTTGAGCACGCCGATGTTGCTATGTTGTTGAACCAGTTTGATTATTATGAAGCGCAAGCTCAATCTTTAATAGAGCTCAAGCTTCCTTTACCAGCATACGAAATGGTTATTAAAGCAACTCATGCGTTTAACTTATTGGATGCACGTCATGCGATTTCAGTAACGGAACGACAACGGTATATTTTGCGGGTCAGACAATTATCACGAGCTGTTGCGCAAGCTTATTATTTGGTGCGTGAAGCATTAGGCTTCCCAATGCAAAAGGGGTCTCATGATGCATGATTTATTATTTGAATTAGGAACAGAAGAATTGCCTTCAGGCGCGGTGTTGATGCTGGCTGAATCGCTAGCGAATCAACTGACTGCTTGTTTAGCAAGCGCTCATATTCGCCATGAAACGGTTCATTTTTTTGCGACACCACGGCGTCTTGCTGTATTGATTAAGGCCGTTGAAGAGACACAAGCTGAGCAAGCTGTTTCACGGCGAGGGCCTGCTTTTGCCGCTGGGCAAGATAAAGAGGGTATGCCTACACCAGCATTGATTGGTTTTGCTAAATCATGTGGAGTAACGGTGGATGCGTTAACCACGGTTGAAACGGATAAAGGCAAATGGTGGCTTTATGAGTGTGTTGCGCCAGGGGTTAAAACCAGTAATTTATTGCCCGGAATGATCAAAGAGGTGCTTGCGGCTTTACCTATTGCAAAGCCCATGCGTTGGGGTAATGGTGATACTGAGTTTGCTCGCCCAGTGCATTGGGCCGTATTGTTGTTGGGTGATGATGTTATTCCATGCGATTTATTGGGCGTACAAACGGGTCGTAAAAGTTATGGTCATCGATTCCATCATCCTGAAGCGATTGATATCGCCAGTCCTGAGGCTTATGAATCGGCGCTACAAACCGCGTTTGTCATTGCCGACTTTGCTAAGCGACGCCAAATGATTATTGAACAAGTGCAGTCTTTAGCGACATCAATGGGTTTTATTGCTGAAATGCCACCGGCCTTGGTCGATGAAGTGACGTCTATCGTGGAGTGGCCTGTCGCACTGCTTGCTCATTTTGATAATCAATTTCTTGATGTTCCTTCTGAAGCGTTGATTGCGTCGATGCAATCGCATCAAAAATGCTTTGCATTGCGGAATAAAACAGGCGATTTAGTTCCGCATTTTATTACCGTTGCGAACATTAAAAGCACTCATCCTGAGCAGGTGATTGCAGGCAATGAGAAGGTCATGCGCGCACGTTTAAGTGATGCGGAGTTCTTTTATCAAAAAGATAAGCATCAAGCACTCAGTGACTACCGCGTGGGGACGGCGAAGGTTTTATTTCAGGCTAAATTAGGATCGCTGTTCGACAAGTCCGAGCGTTTGCAGACCCTGATGGGGCATTGGGTTGATCCGATACGATTGTCTCGAGAAGAAGCACTGCGAGCGGCTGAATTAAGTAAGTGTGATTTGATGACCGGTATGGTCGGTGAATTTCCTGAATTGCAGGGATTAATGGGGTGTTATTATGCCCGCCATTCTGGTGAAGCAGATGCCGTTGCGGTGGCATTGAATGAGCAGTATATGCCACGCTTTGCGGCAGATAGTTTGCCGACATCGGATTTAGGAAGTGCTTTATCACTCGCCGATCGATTGGACACCTTAGTTGGAGCCTTTGCCATTGGTCAGAAGCCGACTGGTGTTAAAGATCCATTTAAATTACGACGTCATGCATTGGCTGTTATTCGATTGTTGATTCAAATGCCACATGCTCCGGCGCTTTCTGTTTTGATCGAACAATCATTACATGCATATGGCGATACGCTACATGCTGAGTCGGGTTCAATGGAAGCGCTTCGCTTGTTTATTTTAGAGCGATTGTATGCCTATTACGAAAGTCAGACGATAACAGCGGATTTAGTGCAAGCAGTGCGAGCAAACCAAGAAGACGTGTTGTATGACATGAATCAACGTCTCAAGGCATTAAATATTTTTGTAAAGCGACAAGAGGCTCAGAGTCTTTCGGCTGCGTGTAAACGAGTTAATAATTTATTGAGTCATGCTGGAATGACACGGGATTCTGCGGATGTTCAAGCGACGTTATTTCAGGAAACTGCTGAGCAGGAGTTGCTTCGATCCGTGGAGCATGTCGAATCGTTAGTATCTCCCTATTATGCAGCACATCAGTATGAGGAAATATTGACTCAATTGGCCAGCTTGCGTGAGCCGGTTGATGTTTTTTTTGAACAGGTTATGGTGATGGTGGATGATGAAGTACAGAGAAATAATCGATTGAGTTTGTTAGCGCGATTACAATCATTGTTGCAGGGCGTGGCTGATATTTCATTGCTTGGAATGTAGGGAATGTGCTCTGCTTTTAATTCTAGTGTATTTGCGGTTGGTTTTGATGATGAAACCCTGCAATCTTCAGCAGAAGCGTTGGCGAGTCGATTGCATCTGCCCATTGATCAGCAACGTTTTCCGCGCTTATCGGTAACAGCCGACAAGCTTGTTTTATTAGTTCAAGGTTACGCTCCGTTGTATGCTGATTTTAACTCGAAAACAGTGCAGCGGCGGCGAGAGGCGGGTAAAACACAAGGACTCATTCGTGCTTGTCGTCCTCAAACCGGCTTGCGTATTCTTGATGCGACGGCTGGTTGGGGGCGAGATGCTGCGCTTTTGGCGAGTTTTGGCGCGGATGTTGTGATGCTTGAGCGCCAACCGGTTATGGCGGCGCTTTTGGCAGACGGCTTGGTTCGAATGCAGAATAGCAATTTAAAATTGTCATTGATATGCGCTGATGCAGTTGATTATTTACAGTGTTTAGCGATGACTGATCGTCCTGATGTTATTTATATCGATCCAATGCACCCTGTTCGGCAAAAATCAGCACTGGTTAAAAAAGACATGCAGATCTTGCAACAATTGATTGGTGCCGATGATGATGCGCCTATCCTTCTCCAACACGCGCTTTGTACAGCTCGTCAACGGGTTGTGATCAAGTGGCCTCAACGTCTACCGCCGTTATTATCTCCGAATCATAGTATCCAAGGAAAAACGGTTCGATTCGATGTTTACTGTAACGGATAATGCTCAAAAAATTCCACTGTCATCAGTAAATTAATTCTGCTATCTTAAATTCTTGGACGATACTTCGCGCGGTCATAATTTGTGGTTTTTTGACGACGTTATTTTTGTGCACGCGCGAAGTATATATATTTTTGCACAGGAGGGTAGCAATGAGAGCTCCAATGTTTGATGTTGTCGATACGGAAATTGAGGCAGGTAACGATTCCCGTGATTCAAATAAAAAAAATAGTTCCTCGTCCATTAAGCTTGAGCGACGCCGTCGTATTGAAGAGCTTAATGAGGAGCGTTTTATGCGCGATGAATGGGGTGACATGTAGAAACATGATCATGATGGCAAGGTTTATACCCATCGGAAATGAAGATACTGGATTTGGTCTATCGCTTTTTCCGTCCATTGCTTCTAAAAAAATTTGCAATAGGGCTGGCTATTACGCATCTTTTTAGAGGCAATGGACAAAAAAATCGAGTCGCCCAAAAACCAGTATCTTCACTTCCAATGGGTATATACCAGATAGGCCTTGTCTGCTCTGAATTTTCAGAACAGGAATTTACCTCATGAATCCCCTCATTTATAAATTTATACTCGGATCCGCAGTTTTTGGATGGCATC
>DIUW01000042.1 GCA_002423125.1 Legionellaceae bacterium UBA6148
GGTAAAAAGATTTTAAACAGGTTCTCACAGAAGGAACTTATTCTTTTTTCAGCCGTTTCAAAATCTAATTCTTTCTCAACGACTTGGTGCTGACTTGGTGCCGACTTAGTGCCGACTTGGTGCCGGAGGATTAATTTGTGTTGTAATATCTGAATGAGGATAAAAAGTTACTCGCATCACAGTACCGTACTCTTCCCATATTGGCTCAGGATAGCCATCCTTTTGGCAAGCCTCTTTAATACGTTTATATCCGCTACCCCATTCCTCTATTAGATCCAATTCACCAAATACACGCGCAATCACAGGGTTGCGGATCCGACTAACACCCGCTTTGAACTGGTCGATGCTCATGCCAGGCGGGGTTAAATGACAGGTTTGGGTTCTCGCGCAATTGATTTGATATATTAAATACCCAAAAATTTCTTTGTGTTATGAGCGGAAATAAGTAAAAATCACATAACCATCACATAAAAATCAATTTTAACCCTTTGTTTTTATTGGAATAGTATTTTTCACACACCCTCTCAGTCACATAACCATCACATAAGATTTCAAGCCCAAAAAGGTATATAGCTCGCGTGCTTTTTTGATTTACTTTCAGGGTCATAAAGTTTAATCAGTCCCTCTTTCATCGCATCAGCGATTATCCTCGAAACAATCGAGTAATTTTTTTCTGATACTTCAAATCGATCTCGAAGAGATTTATTTGTTGCCAGGTCACCACTCACATGCTTTAAACAGCAATGTTGATAAGCGGCGCGAATTTTATCTTGCTTCCCCATCGACCGAAGTAGTTTATATCCATAAATAATCACCCTAAGATAATCATCTCCTGCAATAAAATCAGGAGCCGGTAATTGAAAAGACTCAACAGAGCTAATCACTTTATCGATCCCACTACCCCTTTCTTCACAAAAATCTGCCCGTCTAAAAAATGCGGCTAGCTGCTCATTGCGAGATTTAGGATTATGATCAATAAATCGCAGTGGATTAATCAAGGGCTTGCCTGGATTTGTTATTTCAATGCGGTTTTGAAAAATCTCAACCATGGGGCCAGTACCCCGCAAATGCAGATCTTGGTGAATCAAGGCATTGGCCAATAATTCACGAATTGCAAGATCCGGATACATTTTTTCTTGACGTCTTGTTGCTCTTTCAATCAACTCATTTTGAGGCAGTTGATCAATTATATAATCAATTATCTGCTTAAAACCAACTGCATAACCTGGCTCAGATACCCATTCTTTAATGGTATTTAAACGATCATTTTCCTTATACTGGATAACTCGCAAAGATTTTCTCGACAACTCTCTAAAATCATTTAATTGATTGGCAAGTAGAATTGCACCTAAATTATGAATATCATATTTAGTATCATTTCTCTTTTTAATAAAATTTTCTGCCACCAATTTTTCTAAAATAGCTGGTTTATTCACCGGTAAATTAATATTCAATAATCGAAAATAACTTGGATAATTCAACAGCTTCAAAACATCATCATCAGTGCAATTGCTCAAGGCAATTTCATCTTCGAAATGCATCTGCTGATACTTATGCCATATTTTCCTTTCTTTCTCAGGATAATCCATTAGTTTTTTCTTATAAGACCCCACTCTAATAAACGCTGTATTTTTAAACGAGATAGGCCGACTATGCGCGGGATCAATTATAAATATTACTACATGCTTACCTTCAACTTCCAATTCTTCAATTTTGAAATCAACTCTAGGGTTGAGTAGCCTCGCTAGCCAATTTTCTAAATCTTCATTCCCTACTTTCGATACCTTAGCCTGAAACGATGTTCCAATAATTGCATGTGTTTGATCTTCAATACCAAACACCAGATAAGCCGCCGCTTGATTATGTAATAGTGCAGCATTTGATAATGCAGATATATATTCACCTATTTCTTCAGGACTAATATTTGTTTTTTTAAACTCAAGCCATTCAGTTTCAGAGGGTTGGCCAAGTAGGCCATCGAGAATATTTTTAAGATTGGCGTATTGCATTTTGACTCTCAATGATTAATTTACTAGCCTATAGACCACATAAAACTGGGTGTAGTAATACTTGTTTGATTATACCATTAACCTATAAAAAACATCACATATACCAACTCATTTAGCATAAAATGACTGCCACAAATGCGCGACAACCCCGCGCTCACCATACGTGACCAAATTCAAATGTTCCCCCCTTAATCCAGTAAGACAATCCAAAAAAGCAATAATCCTAAAATATAAAACCCCACACACCACGCAATGTAAATTGCCTTTTCCATAGACCACAACCCATTGAATTAACATAAGTTTTTCTCGAAGATGCTTTTTTCAGGAAAATCCAAATTAAATCTATCTTTTTTATTGGTATACCATAGTATACTTGTAGATATGTTCGTAACTACATGATTAATATAATGATATATTATATAGTTATATTATAGTATATTTATGTGTACCATGGTATACCATATATACTATAGTATACCGAAAACATACTATGGTATACCTACCATCCACTACATTAAAGGCCATCATGACAACAATATCAGCTAAGCTAACAAAAACAGAAATCGACTATTTAACAGAAATTGCCCATGATAATCACCTTTATAAAGGTAACTCAGACGAGCCATCCATTGGAAAAGCGATGAAGGAATTAGTTAAATGGTGTCGAATGAGCGGTCTTAAAATTGGTGAGAACAAAGCTTCAAAACGAGATGAGTCTCAACGAATGCTAGAGCAAATTCACGCGACACTACCTCAAATGATGTACCATTTAAGAATGCAGCTTTTGTTAAATAGCGATGTAGGATCAGATGAATTATTAGCAACCAGCAAACAAAGTGCTATCAATTTTCTTAATTCAAGTTTCGGTGAATTTCAGGAAGTAAAGTATCAAACAATCTCACCAGTAGAAGACGATAATGGTCTCAATAAACTGCCGATTGATAGAGATTCATCAAGATGGAAATCAAAAAAAATATAGGAAATGGCGATTTTATCACCGCTCCATTTCCAATATTTTGTTGTTATCAGTCTGTTGTTTTTGTCTTATATCAGGGATTGTTTTATTTATATAATCCAGTTTTTTATCCGTATTTATAGATTGATAATCAATTATTTTTGCAACATGGGCATTGGTTTTTTTATCCATTACAGCGGATTTTAATAATCTGTTTTGCGCATGAATATGATCTTCATGCCCACTTGTTTTCGTAGATCCATCACATGATAAATTCAGTGAACTTATAGCTGATTTAACATTAATTTCATTTTTCATATAATCCTTTAATCTTGATACGCCTTCCTTGACTAATACATCATTGAAGTCCTCTCCTTTGTTTTCTGGACAAATGATAGAAACCGATTTACCCGCGGACATGATTCGAAATGCAGCCGTTATAACTTTCATGTCACCGAACGTGTTTTCACCATCATTATCCACGCACATAACAACATTATCTGTAAGACGAGATAGATCAATATTATTGAAGTTCTCTTTCCCTAAAACAGTCATAACGCGTGCGTCTTTTGATGCGCTCAATAAGCTGAATCCCGTTTCAGTACCTTCAGTCAAATAGGTTGTTTTCTGAACCGATTCTGTATTGAGATTTACGGGGCATCCATTGATAGCACCATAGGTTTGTTTTTTTATTTTAGATGCATTATCTTTTTCTCCCGTAAGCGGATTTAACCGAATCACTTGCACATTATTTAGACTACCGGAGCCATCACGTGTGATGCAAAGAAGCGCTGAAACTTCGGTCTTTTTATTACCATGCCAAGTTGATATTTTTGGGACAAAACGAATATCTGCTGATTTGAAATTTGTTAATTTTCGATGCTCTTTCAAATATTTCTCCGCCAGCGTTCCTTCAACTGGAATGCTTTGTTCATAAAGTTTTTTTGCGTATTCTTTTTTGTTAGGGCACGCTGAGGCAACCGATTTATTTTGCAATTTTTGGGATACTTTTGGTAGAGCTCCCATCCCTTCACGAATATTTAAAAAGTCTTTTGCATACGCTATCGACTCTTTAAATTCACTAAAACCCATCTCGGCAGCAATCAATTGAAGCGCGTTGCCTTTCTCGCCCGTTTCAAAGTTAAACCACAACCCGCTTTTCAAATTGATACTCAAGCTTCCCTTTGATCCATAGCGAATGCTGCCACCATGTGACGAGGAAGCCTTGCCTAGCAAACGTTCACATAACGACTCCATTTGCGGCAATAACGCCTGATTGATTTCTGCGGCCGTTAAGGTTGGCTCTTTATAGTTACGGGCTGTATGAGATGCTTTTTCTTTATTAATCAGTCGCTCTTGGGATGTTTTCGATGAAGACGCTTTTGGAGCGTCCTTCATCGCCATTTGATAGGCCGATGTTTTATCGCCTTCGAGTTTCACCAAACGCTCCACTAACGCCCCTTCATCTTCTGTATATATCGTCACCTGCTCTCTGGGGCGCGTGACGCTAATTTCATGTGATCGATGCGTTGTGGCTTTCGTGCGTTTAGCAAGCTCTAATGCCAATACAAATTCTGATGTTAATCCTTCTGCCCCAAAAGCGGTTGTCGTATATGAATAGTCCCAATGGGCATCAATTTTTTGATTAAGCTTGAGCTCAAGGCTGCCTTCATCATTATGAAGCAAGGCTACCTCTTCAGTCACCGATGCAACGGTATATGCTTTATTCGCCTCACGGCCACGAGCAGTGTCGGTTAAGCGCAATCGAATGGTATCCCCTTTGGCAAGCAATGCCTCTTCTCTGCGATAGACCGACATCCGAGATTTTCCGGCAATGGCTGCAGGATTAATTGAAAATGTTATACCATCCTCTGATTGGCAATGCAGTCGTTGATTTTCTTTATCAACACGTTCGACCGTAAAGTACTCGCCCTTCTTTGCCACGGAGTAATTAGCGTCAAATCGCAGTACATCCCCTCTCTCATAATTTGAAATAGAATGGAGCTCTGCGGATGAAAATGAACGTGCGGCGAGTCTCTCAGCTTTCACCTCATCAAGCCCCAAACGACCTTTTGTTTGCAAGCCTTGACGAATGATCGAATTAATTGCGTTTCTGTCTTCATGAGCGTGAGCAATGACCAATGTATTTTTTTGATGTTCAGGAATGCGTGTTAAGTAATCGCTCGCAATGGCATGGTAAATAGGGGCGTAATCCATCTCTTTTGTTCTATCATTCCGACAATTAATTGTGATAACAGATGACGCTGGATATGGGGGCGTATCAACGACTCGTTCTACATGACGCTCAGGGTTTATGGTTTTGATTGTTGCAAAGGACTCCTTTATTTCTTGATTTGATGCATGAATCACCGCCTTTTTTAACGTAGGATTTTTGTTTTGCCTCATGATTTCATTCATGTAAGCCGTTTTTTGAGTCTCTGTTTTAACGGTTAATTCATGTGGCGTACCGCTTGATGCAGATTGAAGCTGGGTGATATCACCACCAAAAAATCCTCGCGCATTGAGTTCTTTGATTTTAGTTTGAATGCCTAAATAGTTTTGGTTTCCAATCATCGAGGATTCATCAATAATGAAAAGCGTATTATCAGGGTATACTTTATCTTGAGTTAAAAAGCGTGCAATAGTGATGGATTCAATACCGCTTGAAATTAATTCATCTTTAGAACTATGCATCGGAGCAAGCCCTACGACCATATGACCTTCCGCTTTTGCAATGGCCTGGATCTCTCTCATCATGGTTGTTTTTCCAGTCCCTGCCAAACCTTGTACGGAGGTAAATCGATCACATGTCGTCAAGGCAAGCGTTGCCGCATCTTTTTGCCCTTGCGTCAGTGATTTTGGCAGGCTCAACAATCTCGCAGATGTGCTAATCGGCTCAACTTTCCCCTGCCCTTCTAAATTATTTTTAATAATGCCATTTTCAATGGCAAGCGACTCTTTTGAAATCCAAAACGTTTTGGCATGAATTAAATCCCCAAGTGCCGCCTTACTCTCAATGGCATGCTCAATATCAGCCAAATTCACTTCCCCCATGGCAAATATCATCGCCTCTCGCAATAAAATCTTATGTGGAAATGCGGCTTCGCGACTTGCAAGCTTCGCGGTCGCATAGGCTACTGCGGTTGTTGCGATGGTTTTGGGGCATGTTTCTTTTTGGTCTTTTGATAGCGCCTTACTTAAGTACTCTAAATCTTTGCAGATAACTGAGTCGGCATATTGGCTATCGCGATACACAAGCGAAGGTGCGCCTGTCGCCACATCGCGAATCGTAAAGCTTAACTTCTCTTGATTCAGTTGAGTTGTTGCGCGTTCTTTATCATTCGTAAATAAATGGATTTGTTGCGCAAATTCAGAAAGTTCGCCCAAGACGTTTTTATTGATTTGATAGCCTTCAAGTGCTGTCATCACCGTTAATGCATTCTTTGTAAGTTGATTTGGTTTTCGCACATAGTTATGCGAAATGGATAGGTCGTGCAGCTCTTCATTTGAAAAATATAATTGTTTTTTATTGTGAGTGAGCATGACACCTTCATTACGAATTTCTTGAACCGAAAAATTTTCTCCCCGCTCAATTTTATAGCCCTGACCCAAATAGATGCTCTTTTCGGTAACGAGTGCATCCCCAATGGATAATTCGATGGCTTTGTTCTTTGTTACCATAAATGTCTCATTGTCAGACAAGGATAACCATTTTTCTCGACCATCCTTATCCGCTAGACTAATCAGCTCACCCTCTTTACCGGTGATACGATAATGGTGTTGTTCACGTGTAAACGCATTAAAGGTTACTTGATCTCCTTTTTCGAAAAACTTAGGATTTTGTTTTTGTACATCGCTCAACAGCTGCGTTGACAGTACGTTCACTTCCTTGCTCTGCAAGGAGATTTCGCCCTTTGCTTTCAATCCTGCACGAATAAGGGTGGTTAATGCTTCAACGTTTTTGTTGGTGAGTGCAACCACCTGAGTTGAAAGGTGCGAATCAGCGTCCAAGTTCACAAACGCAATCGCTAACGCTTGATTGATATTTTTGCTTTCCGTCAGCAGAAAATCGACTTTCTTTTCCTCTGTTGTTGCTTGCAACGATTTAAAACCAGCGTCTTTTAATGCTTTGATAGGACTGCCTGCCGAAAACCCCTCCGTCGAGCGCGTATTATTTAAAAGAATGAGCTTGCTTTGGCTTTGTGCCGTCAAGCTTTCCAAGGACATTAAGTCCTTATAAGAGAGTTTTTGGGCATCATGAACAATCACCACATCTTGTTTTTTACTGGATGAATGCAGGCCTTCTTCATAACTTGCAGTAAAACCCGCGACAGTTTGTACCAGCTCTCCCTTAAAGAGGTTCGTGACCCATTTCCAAACATTAGAGGAATCTCGTGAAATCGAATCGTTTAAGCGATTGCGTTGCAGTCGTCCAACATGCAACACATACGCGCCAAAGCCATTGGCCTCTGTAGTATGCACAAGCTCCTCAATTAAGGCTTTTTCATGGGTGAATCCTCGAACATCGATGAGTTGTACGCGATCATTCGCCCGCAACATTTCTGAGCCAATCCCAGACTGCCCTGTTTCTCGGCTCATGCCTGTACCCAATGCACCTTTGAACTGCTTAATGAAACTCTTTTCCTGATTGATTAGCGCCTTGGTCGTGTAATACGTTGATTGAACCCCTTCCAATCGCTTGTCGGTAAAGCGTGTCGTTATTTCTTTTTCTAGTTCTTCATGATGAATCGTTCCTCGGGCAAACGTAAATGCCATACGCACCAAATCGCCATGTTTGATTTGCGTGCTAAAATTTGAGAGTTGCTCGAGTGCATCGCTAATCGCATCCTTGGCCGTCTCACTCACCTTTACTTCTTCGCGCGTACTAATGCACCCTTTTTCACGTTGTTTCGAGTCCTCAATAAGGGCTTTAAAATCAACACCAAATTGAGTGGCCTCGTCTTTCCAATACAAAAGAAGCGACTCATTGTCTATGGCTTCTTTTGAACGACGGGTATCAAGGTTGGCTTTTTCGGCCGCCTTAGCACTTGAAAACCCTTTTTCAAAAAGACTATTTTTAATTTGATTGCGTCGTTTAGAGGTCCGTTTAATATAAGCATCGGGGATCCCTTTGATTTCAAAGTTGCCGTATTGGTCTTTGACCTCAATGTCATACCCTACATCACAAGTACCTTTTGCAATCGATGAATTATAAATCAAACCCAAATAATGCTGATTTTGATAAATGATTTCACGAAAGCCATTTTCAGGATGTGATTTATCTTCACGTGCTTTTGAAGACAGAGAACGCCATTCACCATCAGAACGTTGTGTCATATTCATGATAAGACAATGATCATGAAGAGCGGCATCAAATTCGCGTGAGGTCGTATGTTGAAAAAGAGACATTACTAAATTGCCGGTTTTCTCAAATCCAGTTTCGCGATTAATGGTAATGCGCGCTTCAGCAGCCAATTTCTCAACCGCCTTCATGACCTCACGCACACCTGCATTATGTACATCAATAAGACGTTCATCCCCGCCAACAAGCGCCAAATTTGAAAATGATTTAGGTGCCGAGAGCGTTAAATCAGTGGCTGGCCGATGCTGTATTTCACCATTCTTATCAACAATACCAAGTTGTTGCCCAGAGGGGAGCTTGCCTTGGAGTAATTGTAAAAATACCTCAGGAGAAACATTGCCGGATAAGCCTAATAACTCCGCCCCTTTTCCATACCATTGCCCCGGCGATTCTTCTGAACCACCATCCGATAAATAGTAATTAACAGTGCTGGTATAGTATTTAGCAGCATCGGCTGCGCTCGTAATAGGCTGAATGGATAACATGGTTGTCCTTGATTCAAGATAATGGATGGGTGATTTCTAATGCGTGGCCACAGGCACAAGGCAACCGTTCATTAAAGCGCTTCTTCAAGTGCTGCAATTCTGTTTGATGCAAGCGTTGCTTCACTTAACGCCACCTCAAGCGCATCCTCACGCCTCAACACTTCATGCGCGGCCTCATCGAGCGCTTGAATTTTTTTAACCTCCGGGAAGACATCAGGATCATATTGCGCTGCAAGCGCATCCTGGTTAACTTTCTCCAAGGCATCAAAATCAATCACACGTTCATCTAAAGGCTCCATGAGAGCCTTTCGCTCTAAGTACTCGGTCTTAATGCGGGCAACCGGGTGATTGCCAATGAGGCGAACAAAACATTCCAAGTCTTCCATCGTCATGATGTCGCCTGAATCGACTGTTTTCCGCACAACCCGTTGCGTTGCAATGGTGTTACCATCGCGAATAGAATTGGGGCCATACGATTGGCTTTCGCGAACTTCATCGATCACTTGTTCGCCTAGGTCTTCGGATACCCATTTGGCGACCCGGCTTTTTGGGCTTCTGAAATAAAGGCTTGTGTTGAGTAAATCCGTGATGGCATGCGCTTCATGAGTACCGTACAGGAATTCAAGTTGCGAGATGGATTGAATCCCAACCGCCACACATCCACCAAATTTTCGAATATCGGCAAGCGTGTCAGAGAGCATTTCTAGGCGATGAAGGCTTGCGAGCTCATCCATCACAAGCCATATGCGCTTATTCGAATTAGGCTTTAGTGATTGAATGCCTTGCATGGCGAGACCAAGCCACAGGGAAATCAGCGGTTTAATTTCTTTATGATATTTTGAGCGTGAGGTGATAAAGAGCCAGCCACTTTTAGAGTCGGTCGACTCTGCTGCGGATTGAATCCATTTTTTAATGGAAAATTTTGGCGCGTCATGCGCATCGAGACCTTCTAAAAATCGCAATGCTTTAGTGTAGGTTGCAAGCACCGATTTAATGGAAATCGCTGTTTTCTCAATTTCTTTACTCACTAAATTTTCAGATTCGGTGCCTTTTAGGATATTGCGCATTTCATCAAGGGTCGTTGTGAGCAAGAGCTGCAGTAGACGTATTGCACTTTTATCTTTTTGACCACGTATTTTCCACGCCATACTCGTTAAAATCGTACGCGCTGAATCGACCCAAAATGGGTCGCTGCCTTGAACCGCCTTAGGGATTAAGTAAGTTGCGAGATTGCCAAATTCCATCGGATTATCGCACTCGCTCCATAAATCCCAGTTGGCACATAGCGTTGATACTGGATTAAGTTCTTTGTCCGTCTTTTCATTAAAAAAATAGGGTTTTATTGTGCATTCTTTGTCATAAATAATAGCGGGCTCTCCAAGACGACGAATCTCATCGAGCAAACGCATCATGCCTTGCGTTTTGCCCGATCCCGTTGAGCCATGAAAGAAAAACCCTTGAAATTCAGAGCGCGCGGGAATAGGAATCGTCGTTAATAATCTCACGTCAGACACGCCACGTTTTGCATGTTTTACGGATTTAATCAACTCGTTAGGAGAAGTCGCCAATCGGGTGCCTGAAATATGTTTATCATTGCTGTATTTCTCGCCTTTATTCGAAAAAAAGCGTACCGCAAAAAAGATAACGAACAGGTAAATCACGCCGCCCACACAAAGTGCGGCAAGACCGTCGTGAATCATGGTTTTTTGAGCCCCCGCGACTGCTGATTGAAGCCAGGGGGAGTTCAAAAAATAATGAGCCGAGAAGGCACCATGAGGCCCACGCCAGAGTTCTCTGGCGCCAAACCCAAGGTGTTCTAAAACTGTCGCGTAGATTTGAAGCCCAAGGGTGGTCAGCGCATGGCGCGAAGTAAAGGCAAGAATTACTCCCACCAATGCCGCATAGCCCATCACACCCCAAGTCAGAATGCGGTTTGTGACCTGAACCATCATGCGAGTGTTATAACCGAAAATTTGACCGCCGCGGATGAATTGTTTGCCTTGCATTACAAACTATTCCCATCTTGGGTTTTTACTTCGGTAATAGGGTTATTTTTAATGCGAGCCATAAAAGTATTAATGACATCAAACGCAATACCCATTCCTAATCGGCTGATTTCAATATTCACCAGGACACTCATCGCAATCAGTGAGCCGATAAGCGCGCCTAATTGTGCACCACCAAGCGTGAGCGCAGTGCTGAACAGACCGAAAAATTCCCTATCGCGCGCGTTCGCGCCGCCAAAAGCATCCAGTCCTGTAATCAGTACGAGATAACCTATGCTATACATCAAAAGATACAGCAGGCTAAACTGCATGCACTTTTGCTTGATAAAGCCTTCGGTTTTAAGACGACCCTTTACAAGCTTCCCAAATAAGATGAAGTTACTTAAAAAAAGCATGATGAAGCCACTGCCCGCTAACGTTAAGCCCCAACATGCAAAAACAGAGCCTATCGATAATGGCGAGTAATAAAAGCCGATCCCATGTAATCCCTCCTGTATCACTACGTTAATACACAACAATAGGAGTGAGAGTTTCAAAACAAAGGCTGCTAATGATCCATAAAGCTCACCAGCACTCAAGATACCCATCTTAAGTGTTGGAATCGTTTTTAAATCGCATTTAACGTCTTTTTGTAATGCTTGGTAGTCCATCTTATTTCTCCTTTAGTTTGATTTTAGTGTGTTTAATTTGATTCGTTACATAGTTATCAATTTTGACGCCTTCATCGACAACCGGTTCTTTTTGATGATGTGCCTGAAGATTTTCTGCGGCAGCCATTTGTTCAGAACTTATTGGCGTAAGGCCTATTTTTGAAGCTTTATTTTCAACAACATGGCTATCACGCTGAAAACGCGCATTCATGTTTTTGGATTGAGAGATGAGATCTGCGTTTGCAGTATAGTCTCTTTTTACATCACCACCTGTTCGTGCGAGTGCCTCATGCACTTGTGATCCGATTGCACTTTGCCCAACCCCTGAATTTAGAAACTCATTCGCCCACTGATGTTGGATTGCAATACTTGCGCTATCGGTTTGCAACATCACTTGCTCACCGTGTGCTTTATACTTATCGACTACCCAGTCGTGATAAGGTTGATTTAAATTATCATCAATTGACTTGGCATTTTCTGTTGCGTGAGTGGCGGCTGTTTGTAGTTGCTTTCCATGAGAGTATTCAGCTGAAGATTGTTTCAATAACGATTCAGCCGATGAAAAGTTGGCGGCAATTTGTTCGGCGCCACTTAAATTATGGGTGTCTGCCGTATCCAAATGACTGTTTTTGGCTGTTGCTATCATATGATGATAGGCATCATTAAACGCTTTCCCATCACTGGTGTTATAGAAGTTTTGCCTGCTCACATTTCCAGAAGCACTGGTTCTAAGTGTTGCCGAAGCTTCCGCCGATCCACCCGAGATCCACTCCACGCCTTTACCAATCAATGAGCGATTACTACTTATTTTTCCACTGACAGCGCCTTCTAAGCTTATATGTCCTGATTTATCCCAGTGAGTATTGTGGTGTTCTACAGCATCTTTCATGATGCGTAAATCCTGTCCAATGCTTGCGTTTGTTGTATTACTCACCCCTTCCCCACTACGAATATCATTGCTATCATTTTCAGTGAAATTCTTCAATTGGCTTAATCCCGCTTGAATATGCGAATCAGCCGCCGTTCGATGCTGGGTTGAATTTGCAAACGATTCACTGGCACTTTGATGAAGCGAATCAACAACCCTATCTGAACCATGAACGCTCACGGCCGCACTTGAAATTGCCGGTTGAATGTTGCCCACATGCGAACCATCCGCATTACGCGATAATAGCGCGCCATTGGCCATTTGCATCGTTGAGCGCCCTTCTGCATGATGATGGTTCGTATCAAACTTATGCGCATTGGTGTTGTCATAATTCATGTTCCACCCGCTGTAGGTTGCCATCGAAATATTACCTTGAGCCGCGGAAGTCGCCTCACTCATAGAGACCGACTGCACCATACCGCCAAAGTGAGTCGATGCATTGCTGAGCACGCTAGATAATCCCTTTGTTATATAATAGGCTAAAAATGGAACGCTCATAGCAAGTGCACCCGCCGTGTAAGCAAATGTACTGTGTTGACTTGCAAGCGCGTCCACATTTGAAAAGGTAACGCCCCCCGTTTTATGCCCAAATAACCCGATTTTTTCACTTGAAGCTAATGAAACTAAAAAATGAATGATGATGAACATCGGCGGCCACGACCAGAGATAGGCTTGCGATTGCAAATAATAGACATACACGTTTTGCGTTAAAGGAAGAAAAGAAAGCAATGCAATGAGGGGAAAAATACACGTTGTTATCATCAAGACAATCGTCATGAAAAAAGGCAGTCGAAAACTCGATAGCCAAAAACTATTCGCCTCCGCAATGTGCATTTTTTGCATGCTGGTCGTATTGGTGTAATTCATGAGCTCTGCGTCAGAGCCTGTAAAAGCAAAGGCGTCTGCTGCTGCATCGCGGGTTGCATTAATGAGAATATTTTGCGTTAACGTTTCTGCAGCATCCTTTGAGACACCCATATAATAATCATGCTCTGCCGCAAGGATATTTCCAAATTTTGTCGCATCACCCTTGGTCATGACTCGCCCAAGGCGCGCGAGCTCAAGCTGTGCCGCTGTTGCCAATCGAAGTTTGATGTTGCTGGCTGCCTCAATACAACTGACGTTTTTACCGCTACGTAAAATCACCCGATAAATAGGCGATGGATTTTCAAAATAGGTTTTAATGAGCTCGGGACTATTCACCAATTCTTGCGGCGTAATGGATTGACTGCCTAATAATTTTGCTGAAAAAACGCATTGTCTGATGTAGGAAGACAAGTCTGCTGAAAGTGCGGGCGATGAAGTAACGCGCGCTTGAGTCGCCGCGAGCCACGTTCTTGAGCCAAAAATCATGCCTGTTTTGGTGTAATCCAATTCATCGACACTATGAAAAATGTCACTGAAGACCATCGTGATGCCATACCCCATGCCGCTAATAATCGACGAGGGAAGGGCGAGACCTAAGGGCACATGGTCAACGGTTAGGGCGCTTCCAGCACCGGTTGCGGTTTGCATGTCAATGATTGCGACAGGCACTTTTATGCCTAATAAGGCAAAGGTTACAAAAAAACTGGTAACGACATAGCGCCACAACGCTTCAAGCTTCTTTCCCAAGACATACTGATAACCCACCATTGAAACCGATAAAATCAGCATGATGTCAATGGCCGTGCGAAAGGTTGACGACGCGAGAAGGGTCACAACCGCATCGATGCCTGCTTTGAAATAAGCTGCATCTTGAGGGATATAAATCATTAACGGACTCATGGCATTTCTCCATTGTAAGCTGACTTCAGCATAGGGTTTAAAGCACTCAAAGCTTGCTTTACATTCGCTTGCACGAGTTGATTGGTTTTAAGGGCGCCATTAAATCGAGCGCGGCTTTCTGCGTTAAAGTGGTCAACAAATTGTTGTGCCACCTGAATACTTTTAAAGAGACGCTCTTCATTTGCCGCACCTAAATCTTTACCTGCCATCGAGGCTCGAATAATCTCAAGAGAGTTTGCAAGATATTGTGCAAGTAAATCCGTTGCGACACTTTGCGCGAGCTCAAAACTGCTTTGAATGCCGATGTTTTGTTGAGCGCTCGCGGAAATCAATCCAAACACGGAGGGTTGTGTTAATTCAATTAAGCCTTTTTGTGAGGGTGTTAACGCCGTGCCAGCTTTAATATTGTCATAAATACCTTTAAGAATTTCTTGTACTTGAAACACCAAGGCGTCTTTGGCCTCAATCGTTTGTGAACCTTGTGTGTTGATGTTGACGCAGGTTTGTGGTGTTTCAGAGCCCATGCACTTATAGCTCGGCAATTTCCCTCCATAAAGCAGCGCTTTAATAAAATCCTGATTCGTTGCAAGCGAGGGATACGTTTCTATCGCCCCTTTTGCATCAAAAACCAGTGTGCCGGATATGGAAAGATACACTTCTGCCAAACTGCTGTCGGATTGAATGAATTTATTTTTAGATAGCGCATCCCAAACCACATTCGTGTTTAATAAAACGCGTTCTTGATATTCTGGATTTTTTTTAGCGGCCTCCATTTGCTTATCGATTTCACCACCCGTTGAGCATTTTTGACGCGCTTCGGCCCAGTCAGAAAAAATACCGGTATGACTTCCGATGTCTTCACAAAGCTGCTGATGTGCGGCGCGATTTTTAGGCCAAAGTGAGGCTGTAAGATTCTCTCCCATTTCACACGAATTAAAGTTCACATTATTAATATCGTTAGCGAGTTTTTGCATGAATTGCATCGAGTGCGCCATTTCGGGTAATTCCGTTTCTAAGGCAAGGTTCAACGCATACCCTGCCCCATTTGATAAAATGGATTGCATAAAATTAACAATCTGGTCACTCTTAATGAACGAGAATCCGCCTGCCGTAATGTCGATGCCTCCGCATCCGGCTCGAAGCCCAGGCACATCAACATGAGCCACTTGAATATTGCGCACCTGATTGCGAGCATAGGCCGAACCAAGCGACGCAAATCCTGCCGCCTGCGATTCATAAGAGTGACTTCCGGTCACGTTGGCCTCAAAGCCTAGATTATTAAAATAATGCGTGAGATCGGAGCTGCCCGTTGCATGAGTTAAGCTCGTCCATACCATGGCTATTGGTAAAATCAGTTGTTTAACCATGATATTTGTCCTCAATGTGTTTCATTAATTCACTCATGCGAGCCGCCAATTCATAATTTTTTGCTTCTCCAAAGAGCACGGCATACGCATCTAATGTATGACGATTAACCAGAAAAAGTGCCGGAACCATGGTCTTATAACCACCCGCCACATAAAACGTTTGAAAAAGTTCAGGCGTTAACGGCGTCCCTTGATACTCGGGTAACGCTTGGTTATCCAAGCTATACGCCGTGACATTCATATGAAACGTGTCGCTAAAATCTTTTAAAACGGGCGCGAACTTGTGGCAATGTGGGCAGCTCCCTTTATAAATAAAGACAAAGTAGTAGTTTTCAGACAGATTCTTAACGGCGTCATGAGCGGCATTTGGCAGCGCAACAGTTGTTGTCGCCCCCTCTTTTTTTGCAAGTAAGGTGTTAAGTTCATCAACCGCAACATTGGCTGAAACCGCCTGTGAAATCATCAATAACATCAATATCCAACGCATATTTACGCCCCCAATCCTTCATAACTAAATCGTTTATAATTCGTCGCCACATCCAGTAATCGCTCTTTCAGTTCCGTTGTTGATACAAAACCATAAGACAGAGGCGACATTTGCTCTGTTTCGAGGTTCACTAAAAAAAGAGCGGGCATGTAGCGTGCTTGCATATCCATTTTTCGTTGCACCACCGAAAGCGGGATATTTTTAGGATTAGGCAGCCCCTCAATCGGCTGACCATCCGTTGTCACTGAAATCATTGAAAAATGCGACGCATTAGCAAACGGCGCTAAATGTGCCGCCATTTTTTGTGAAATAGAGCTTTTGCCTTGATAAAAAAGAATAAGGCCATATTTTTTTGAGCCCTCATGAATCACGCGCTCCATAAGCGCACTCGTTTCATCATTTCGAATGGCTATGGCCGAATTATCAGTTGGGAATATCAAGGTGTGATCAAGCTCCGGATGCGTCATCAGCACTTGTTGCCAATAACGCACAAACGCTTGATTTCGTTTTGCATACGTTTGTTGAATTTTCATGTAATCATAAGTCGTCTCATACGATGGAGTGATGAGTGCTTGAGACAAGGTATTGAGCGTTTGACGCTTCATTTCCATGAGCTGTTCATACGGCGTTCGTGCTTGGGTAGGTGCGACGTTTACGGGAGCAGTTGGCTTTATTTCCTTTTCTTTCGGCGCCACACTATACCAATGAAACCCATGGGCGCGAGATTGAGTGAGCTCAGCATGAGCGATCAACGTTACAACACAACACAATAAGGCGGCTATTGTTCGCATCATCCACCCACCTTTTTTTGAACGCGGCGAATGACTTCATCATTGATATTACTGGTATTAGGAGGAGGAACGACGATCCCGGCTTCCTCTAAATGCTCACCTCCGTTAAAGGGATACTCAGGTTTTAAAAACTCAATGCGAGCCATATCAAGGCTTTGTAATTCAGCAACACTTAAGCCTCCGCAATTAGGATGTTTGGCGGTTCCTAATGCTCCACCGTTCAACTGCTTTAAACGCCCTTCTTCTTGAATAATGCGCGCCATTTTGGTATCGAATACACAATAGGTTCGTTTATGTTCATCGCAAATACCTAAGTCTTTGTGTGAACAATACTTCCCAAGGTAATGCACCAAATAGTTTAATTTAGCCTGCCCGAGCGCTTTATCTTCCTCTGGGCAATGCGCGATATCGAGTGCTTTACCCCAGCCAATGTCCGAGCAGCAATTGATAAAATCTAAGACTTCGATTTTACACTCAACGACGTGCCCCGAAAAAAGCGACGCTTGTGTTTGAGCATACTCATGCCCTGCTTCACCGACAACGGTCAATGGAATGATGTCTTTAGCAAACTCATCATTTTGAGTGCCTTGATGGTCGGTGCAATCACCGTCGGCGCAAAAGAGATCTTTAACACAAGGAATAGGTGCGGGACAGACTTTATCAAAGCAGTTGTAGGTTTGCTCATAGACGGCACACGCATTATTGTCCATACGCGCGCAATGCGAACTTAGTTGCAGGCATTTTTTTTCACGCTGAATAGCGCATTCATCGGCTTGTGCGGACGCGCAAGAAAAAGTGTTGGTTTTTTCCCAGCAATCTCGTTCTATCGGTAATCCATCAATAATATGCGTCGAATTTGCGTCCGTACAACGCGCATCCGTCACGTGGCAAAGGCCACTATTGGCCTCAAGGCTCGCGCACTCATTGTCCCACTGTTCACTAGAGACGTAAGCCTTCGATTGCGCATGAACGGTTAACGCAATTTGAATGGGGTAGCTGCGATTCCATTCTTTTTTAATGTTTAACGTTAAAAGGCCATTGTTACTGCAACTGGGGGTTCCAATAACCTTTACCCAATCAGCGAATTGACCGTTATTTTGAATCGAGTCAACTGACGCGCTCATCGCATCACATGGGTGCGTGAGTCGTACGGGGTTCGTAACACTTCCTCTCGCAGCATATTGAATGCTTCCTGTCACGAGATTTACGGTGACGATGCCCTTCCATTTTTTCGCAATAATAACGACAACCGCCACTCGTTGACTGATGTTTTCTGTGCTCACGGTAAGTTTTCGTTTTTTTACACACTGTTGAAGGGGCAACTGGCGTGAAGTAAAGCACGTCTCGGTATGCGTTTTAATTTCGCACGCTTGTGAGGTTGAGTCGCATTGAATGCTCCCGTTGGAGAGTCCGTGAGTAATGGCGTAGCTTTCATCTTCAATCAATTTCGCGCGCTGAATGGCGTCATTATTCTGATTAATTTCAAATTGGTTCTTACCAAACTGCTCAACTACGGTTTTTCCACCGAGATCGCTTTTTAAAGCGCTTGACGATTGAGCTGTCAAATCGGTTTTTTCAGTCTCAACATTATTGTAAAGGCCTTTCTGTTCTGGATTGTTGTTATAATTTTTAAATGTCTTCTCTGGATTAAATTGTTTCATTGCATCGATCGGTTTCGCGCTTAATGATTTCGCAAAGACCTTTAATGTTGGGAAGTCCTGCGCTGTCGTATTTGCAATCGCAACATGACAAAGCAGAATACTTAAAACAATCAAGCAAAGCTTTTTAAACATGACCTTGCTCCAAGATAGTCTTAGCAAGACTGGATGCGGCATCGCCTTTATCTCGAATCAACGCCAATGCTTTTTTAATCGATGCATTGCCATACACCACATCAAAAGTTTGGTTTGCGCAAAGCGTTTGTGCCGCGCATGAGGCAGGTCGCTCGCTCAAGACAAGTGCAGGAACTGCTTTGATTTGAAATTGCTCAAACCACAGTGGATCAATCGACACCCCTTTAAAATTGAGACGTTGTTTTTTAGCCTCAGCATGTAGGCGCGCAAAGGTTTCAATGGTTTTTTTGAAATCACCATCCACAAGCCCATTGATAACGACCGGGATATTAAACGCCGCTGCTTCATCGCTGAGTGCTAATAAAAGCGCTTCCGGCATTGAAAACGAAACCAACAAAATTGCATTAGGAGCCGCTTGAGTTTGCTGTTTGAAAGACTGTGAGGCTCGCGCCTGCTTTAAAAATCCGTCAATAAGCGTCTCATGCTCGGCAAGCGTATACGCTGACTTTTCTTTCAGCGTTTGAATCTTGGCACTTGAAACCGTTGCCGCTTGTCGCAACCCCTGTGCTTGATAAGCATTGAGATCGTCATTGGTATTCGCGAAAGACGCAAAACTGCTGAGCATGAACACCGCAGCCAATTCTTTTGATTTAAGCACGGGCCACCACCTTATGCATGCCATACGCCCGTTGAATTCGAAGGTAACGGTGTGTCAACGTCACAAGAAAAAGTACCGTCAATAGCATGAAGAATTGTGGGTTAATGATTGCTCGTATAAATAAATGATTTTTTATAACGAGTAGCGGCGCGATAATAAAACTGGCACAAATACAATAATCAAGCCCCTCCTTTAACGTGATGGTGAACCGCCGCTTTTTAGACTCCTTTCTTGCATTAAATGTGGCTGATGAAAGACCACTAAAACCTAGATAACATCCAAATAATCCTCCCCAATACAGCGCATTAACAAATAAGCCGCCGTGTTGAAAGGCTCTTATAAATAAACCTTGCTCAGGCACAACAACTGCCCAACACAGTACGCCGATGACATAATAAAAGTTCGCAAACATGACCATGGTTATGGCCTTGCTTATCCCTTGGCGGGTTTTAGGGTATGTACTCATCACACTCTCCATTACGTTATAAAAAGCAACAATTTTTCTTTTTCCAAATCAAAAACCCAAAATTATCCCCGTCCCCTGGATAGGTATGCCCCGCTTCCCACGTCACAACCGATTGTCCAAACGGATGGCAGTGCTTAGCGTCAGGAAGCGTATTCACGAGCTGATAGCGATAACGGCTTTTGGGTAAAATGGATGAAGCATAGGTTTGACAAATAGCCGGTGCATCTTTTCCAACGGAGTCACGAATCGCGCCCATGCGATGCAATTTAAAGTCTGCACGTTCGCTTAAGAGCGCGGCAGCCGACAAGGGACTTGCTTGATTGGCGACAAAGCCTGTGAGCGGATAGGTCGAACCTTGCGAGCCTTGACACCAAAAGAGACTGTCAACCGCATGCCCCACAAGCGAAGTTGTTGCGTCAAACGCACAGGATTCACGAACCGGCGGCGTTGTAAATAAGGTTGCTTCAGGATTCGTAATAAAAGAAAGCTCCGAATCATTCCAAGTCGGATCGAGCTCTGAGGGATACAGCACGTCAAAATTTTCGGTTTCCATGCATCCCATAGAGGTTAAAATTTGCAACCAATACATGAGCGGGTATTTGTACCAATGCACGTAGTAAAAAGCCCCACGACCGTCAACGTCAGGCTCTTGTGAGCCACCTAATCCTTGGTTTTTAATGTTGAGTTGTATACCAAGATTGACCATGCAATAAGGCTTCCTCGTTACATCAACAAGTGCTGCTGGCTCCCAATAGCCAATCGTGATGCCAAGGCGGCTCGCCACAACCGAAGGGCATGAGCAAATCGGTTTGCCAGGATTATCCGTATCAGGATAGCCACTTTTAACAACCGCTGATTTCCCAATCGTGAGTGGGAATATGCAATTCCAACAAATATCAGTAATTGGGTTTACAAAATGCGCCTTACATTGCGAGGCATTTACGTTCACGGAGAAGAATAAACCGATAATCAAACCGAGTGTTTTAACGTCCTTCAATAAGCTATTCATCGTTCACTCCAATTTCTTGAATTTTCCACCGTCGTCCGTCTTGATTCACAACCGATGGCACATGCTTAATCTGAAGAAGCGTTGTTAATCGCCCTCCCATATCAAAATAAATTCGGCCGAAATGATTTGCTGCATCACGAATATCACCGCCCGTTAGAATGAATTTCACGTGTTGGTAGTCTTGATAATGCTGCTTTACCCAAGCTACTTGATACTTGTCATCACCATTAAAGAAAATAAGTGTTTTTGAAAAAGTCACGGTGTCAAAAGGATTGAGTTTGGTCCCGGCACGCGCCACTTGAAGTCCATTCGGCGCCCAAATGTCTTGCGTCACGGTGATGGTAGGGTCGACATGAAACGAAATCGGTGCTGTCGTCGTTTGAAGAACTAAGGGCTTAGGTCGAATGATGTGGTTTGATACGCGTGTCTGCGCTTCTTCAACATAATGCGCGAGCTCGCCAGAATGCTCCATCTGTTGCAATCGAGCACTAATCACTTGTCGAATGTCAACTTCCAGCACAGGGAAAACCTCGCCGTAATGGCCAAGATTTTCAGAGAACGCACTGACTGACATCAAGCTTATGATTAAAAGGCACGTCAACTTAGCGTTCATGTTTAAGCCTTTGAATAGTTTGCTCAATCATTAACGCGGTAATATCCACGTTATTGTGCGTTGATAAGACGCGTGCACTCACAATGGTTACACTGTGTGATTTGCCATAAGCGTCAATGACATCAGGCAATCGTTTCGTAAACCGCGCCATTAGTTTTTGTTGTGCTGATTCAGAAATCATTGAGTGCGCAAGACGTGACGCTGGCTCTTCTATTGCACGCGCCATATCAATTACTACGAGTTTTGTCGGCGAACAAAGCCATGTAATTCCACTGCCAAATAAAAAGCCAATGGAAAAAATAAGCGCCCAGACTCCATTAAGCTTCATCGCACGCTCCATAATGTTCCCGCGCCACACGTGAAACGGCTTCTGAAAAAGCCATGCCCTGCTTCACATAATTAATCACCGCTTGGTAATCATCGCCATCTGATGAAAGCATCACGAGTGTGTACGGATCGACAAACAAACGATGCACGGATGAAATGCCATTCGCTCGCAGGAGCACCTGAGAGAATCCAGCTTGCTTCGCTTTAGGGAACGAATTGAGTAAATTGACTTCATACTCAGAAAACGTCTCATGCTTTTTTTGATGATCCAGAAGCGAGGATTGTTCTTGTAAAAAAATCAACTTCATCGCGGAGTTCTCCCAAGCCGCACGCGCTTCTGAAAACTCAAAATAATCATCAATGCCTTGCGTAATCGTCACAAACGAAGCCTTGTGCTTACGCCCCGTTCGAAACCCTTTGGTAATGAAGTTGGCTGCAATCGCATCGCCTGTAAAAAACGACCAGGCTTCATCGATGATGCACATCTTTTGTTTGTCTCTCACGGAATTGAACATACGGCGCTGAAACTCTGAAATAACCGACAGCAACACCGGTGTACGAATACTCACGTTGTCTTCGATTTCTTTCAAATCAACCACAATCATGCGAGCATGAGGCGAAAGCTCTGAACGCGCATTAAAGGCACGCCCATGTTCAGAGGCAACGCAATAACGCGTAAGGTTTTTGGATAAAATGCGTGCGGTTGGGAAGGTGCGGGCGTCTTCTTCATAAAGTGCCAGCAATGCGTCTTGAACGTCATCAATGAGTGATTCTTGTCCTTTGGTGTTAAAAGCTCTCAAAATAGCTTCGCGAAGCGTGCCGCGATCATCGTCCGTTGCCCCTTCGCGCGGACAGGTGAGTAATTCAAAAAGTGCTATGATGTCATCCAACTCACGCATAATATCGGTGACGTGCGTAAACGGATTCATAGCAAGGTTTGAATACTCTAAATAAATACCGCCAAGCGACTCACAGAGCTTTCGATAACTACCGCCCACATCAATGATGAAAATATCCCCTCCATTAAAAAGCACATTGAGCATCAGCATTTGAATAAAAAAGCTCTTACCACCGCCCGCGGTCCCTGTGACGGCAATGTTGTAGTTTGTACCAAACACGCCTGAAAACGGGTCGATGCAAGCAAATTGCTCACGCATGGTGGGGAGTAGAACGCCGCGTCCAACACCCGACCAATCCGCAAGCAAGGGCATGTATTGCGTCGCATTCCACGATGAAATGGGCCACATCATGGTGGGAAGCGAAAAGTCGTGTTCAAGTTGTCCTGTAAACAAGAAAGGCATGCTTGCGAGAAAATAAGGTAATTGCAGGCGTGTTGCACTGCTCAACTTAATGCCGTTGTAGGCAAATACGCTTTTAGTCGCCTCAACATCGCGTGCCGCCTCATTCACACGCGAAAAAAGAATGACGTTATAGAGCATTTTGCACGCTCGCGTTTTTTGCGCCGATAAATCATCTCGAAACGCTCGCCATGCGCGTGCTTGCTCTTCGGTGCCGGCAACAAGGAGCGCGTAATCACTTTTTGCTTTTTTATCAAGGCTTCTGGTTTTTCGATTGGCGCGCCCTTCTGCTTTCAGAGCCTCATCGACTTTATAAACGACTGAGATGATGTGATTACAAGGCACGCTTTGTTCGGGATGAAAAATATTACTCGTGTTATTGATGTTATCCCATAGATGAAATTCTGCAGGCAAACTATCAATTGTTAAGACAGAGACGAGTGAATCAAAGGCTTTATTCTCCGCGTTAGTGCCTGAAAAAAACAGGCCATGTTGATGCACTTCACAATCAAAATCACGCGACAGGAGTTGGTGTTTTAACAGCGAACTTTTGTCATACGCAACGTCGGCTTTTTGTATGGTGTCGGGGCAATTATTTAAAAAATAATGGATGAGACTTAAAAAATCTTCCGCACCAGAGGCTTTAAATCCAATTTTTGCAGCCGTTAGAGATGCTTCAAAGGAAACCTGAAACTGCCCAAATGCCGCTTTGATGTCACGCTCCGAGCCTTTTTTGATTTTATCAACCACAATAAAGCATTCTGTATTCGTGAGACGTGGGCGAATGTTGGTGTTGGTTTTAAATCCGAGACGAGCTGCATCGCTGTAGAAGGCGTGAAGATTGGTGCCTAACGTATTCAGGTTTGCAAAATCGCTTGATGCAAATTGGCGAGCAAAAGCGTCTATCTCACGGCCCACCTGGTTGTGTTTTACAAGGATAACTTGAAGCGTAAACTCATGGGAAACCTTGGTGCGAATGATTAAATCCAGTTGCTCAGCGATTTGCTCATTCGCGCCGGTTAATGGAATAACCCGATAAATCAATCCCGCACTATGAGCATTAAAAAATAACTTCGACTCCTCATCAAAATATTGATAAGGCAATAGCGTTTCAGAAAACGAAGGATAGCGGTGATCGGTTAATTTTAACGAGCAGGGCGTTTTATCAATAGGCTCATCGAGTACGTCATGAATCATGTCCCTTGTATCCTTAATCCAATCTTTCATTTTAGCAAGCATTGCTGTCTCCTTTATTTCTGATAATTGGAAGGTCGGACTCGAATAACAGATGCTGTTGAAGCCTGTTGTACAAACTGTCCGTCTGGCGTGTAACGTTTTTCAGTGACCATGCGATTAACCATTTCCATACTTTGGCACCCTCCCCTTTCATAAAACGGACATCGCGCATCGTGTGAATCGAGAATCGATTGGCCGCATCCAGCAAGGATGAACGCCATGAATAAAATACTTAAACGAAAGATGCACTTAACCATGAGGAGTTGCTCCATTGTTGAGGGTTGAAAATAAAGGAGTGCTCGCGTTACTTTGCCGCATGAAGTCAGCGGCGCCATTTGGGGCGGTGGCCATTACGCTATCTGTATTTTGAGGCGCGTCGCTCATGTCAGTAGATTGTTCAACGTTTGACGCACGACTGACGGATGTTGTCACATTGAACGCTTTATCATCGCGATTCGCTTCATCAATGGCCTTCCCGGACTCATACACTTGATGCTCTTTATCAATCCAAAACCCTTTGGTGAATAAGACCGACACATGCCGTCCGGCGCGTGCCACAACGAGCGGATGATAGATGTCTGCGATTTTCATGATGTAGTCTGAGATGCGATTCGCAGGATTACTGAGCGCACCACCGGCCGCCGATTGGCCGAGTGCTGTTGCCGTTCCATAAGCCGTAATAGTCCCAACGCTTGGATTAATGGTTTGCGCCGTATTGAAATTTCTAAGCCCGTCACCAAATCCTGCAAGCATCCCTGCCGCCGCTGAATAACCCAGCAACGGTTTTGTTTTTAAAATCGAAGTACCGCGTAAATCTTGCATCGCGTCCATGTCAAAGATGGCGCCATAGGCTTTTTGTTCAAAATTAATGATTTTACCCGCGCAAGAGACCGTTTCGACATGAAGCACGACGGAGTTTGCTGATAAATCACCATAGCTTGAAACCAGCACAAAGCAGTCTCTCAAATGTGAGCGTTGCTCATTCGGCATAATGCCATCGGACGTTAAGCGCACGAGCGCTGTTCCCATGTTTTTAGAGCCATTAATGCCCGCATCACCTTGAATGCCCGTCAACATGACGCCTTCAAAAAATGAGCCTGCCCAAACGTAATTGCGCGCCGTGCGTGCTTCAGTCTTCGCTTTTTTACGCGAATTAAACCGGACTGTTTCAAGGCCTGCGTTTCGATAAATCTCGCGCTCGGTTTTTTGTCGTTCAATACGGCGTGCTTCCATCTCTTCACGTGTGAGTGGGCGAGTTGTTTGCACACCCTGTCCTGCGTTTTGTGCATTCATCGCTAATGCCACTTGCAGTTGTTCATTGGTTTTTTGGCTCTCTCCTTCAAGGCGCGTGAGTTTGACTTGCATCGCGTCAAGCGCTGCTTTCGTGTCCGCGTCAGGTGCATTTTCCTTTAATGCCGTTTCTGTATTTTTTGCATTTTCTTCGACTGTGTTTTTTAAGGCGTTTAATTCACGCTGTTGTTTTTCAATCAAGGCTTCATCGCTATCTTTATTAAACCCAGCATCAAACGCCCCATCAAAACTCGCCTCTTCTTGTTTTGCTGTAAGCGTTTGAGGATGGGCTTCAAGGCGATAAAAACCAACGGATATCACAAGAATCAACAGTAGTATGGCTGCGTGGCGTAATTGCTCATTTTTGGCAAGTTGATTTAAATTAACGTGTCGCTTTTTAAGACACCCGTTTTTAAGTTTTTTGACCATTAAGCGCAATCGCGCTTTCAATCGATTTGAATTAACCTTCATGGCGATATAACCCGTATAAGTAAGCAACCTGTTTCGGAGCAAGAGCGTCCTCACTCAGGGTGAGTGACTCTGCATTTCGTCTATCAAAGAGTTGCGTTGAAAGCTCGATGGGACGTGAGGCTTTATTTTCAAGGCGATACACATAACCCGTTAAACGCTCACCTTCATAGCGTTTTTCAAGACTTACTTTTATGTCTTTTTTGACATAAAAAGGTCTTGATAGGACGCGCGCCTCGAGAAAGTCTTTTGGAACTTCACCCTCCTGCATTTGACTCATCACCTCTTCAATTTCGGATGGGTTATGAGACGTCTTCGCGAGATAGTTTGATGCCGGTTGTCGCGCAATCAGTCGCACCGTTTTGCCAGCCGACTCATCCGATTTAATCGTTAATGAAAAATGATGCTTTTTGTCGGTTGTGAAGAAAATCGTCAGTGGTTCATCAAATCGCGGCTTAAGGTAGGCGGACTCCTCAAGGCTGTTTGGATTTTCCATGTCGCTTTTATCCATAATCACGGTCGCCTCTGGGTAGCTTGCGCTGATGATTTTCTCGCCCTCCACAAAGATGCGGTTATAATTTAAGCGCGAAAGCGATACGTTAAATTGCTCTCCTTCTTGAAAAGCAATTTGCAGAGGCGCTGTTCCAGCAAAAGCCGTACCTAAAAAGAAGGCACTGAATAGCGCGCCTATGACGCGGGTTTTAATGACGCTTGTCATCCGTTATCTCCTTAATTGATTCGATCCCCAAGAGCCCATTTTTAAATGTAAACTGCAGAAGGTAGGTTTTTTGCTGCGGGTTTAATGGCAGGCCATGGCTTGTGCGCACGAGTTGCCCTGAAATTTTCCCTTGTGCATGATCTACATCAACGTCAATTCGTTCTGCATAAAATACACTGCTCATGTTTTTACTAAAAACAGCGCCCTTTTCAACGTCCAGCAAGTGGTGAAAGGCCTCGGCGTGGTTTGCAGGGATAAGGTGAGATAACGTTTTATAACGAGACTCAATCGTCTCAGGGTTATAGGTTAGCCTCAAATCAGCCGCCTTCGCTGTCATCTCTTTTAAATAACTAGGCGAATAACTGCTCCCGCCGATACTGAATTCTTCTCCGGTGCAGACTGGAAGCCAATGAGTTTCATGGTGCGCGATGACATAAAAACAAAGTACTGCAAGCACCAAAACTGCAATCGTTGAGCCCATCGCCCAGAGGAGCGTGAGCTTTAACAAAAGTCGATTACGTTGAATGGCATTATCACGAAAAGATGTTTGCATACATTCACCTTACATAAATTCGGTGGGCTGAATCAGGCATGAACCTAAACAGCACATGGGTAAGCTTTTTTGGCAACGCCCAATACACGATTGCAAAAAGCCCGCGAATAGGAAGTCCACCAAACTTAAAATGCATCAATGCACTGAGTGCCGCACCGATTAAAAAAAGCGGGGTCGCCATGCCAATCAGAAGGCCAATCCCTGTTAAACAAAACACAGGGAGGCCTGTTGTTACCGGCACACCGAAAATTTTCGGCTCATCCGATAACATGAAGGTGTGGTAGTTGCGGGCCATTATTTAAGCGCCCAATGCGTAAACGCCATCAGAACAGGAAGGCCACCCAGCAACATGATGTTTTTGGTTTTAATGTACCCAATCCCTGCCAATATCCCCTCGCCAAGATAGAGGTAATACTCAACGTCTGAGCCCGCCCCGAAGGTTTTACCGACGTCTGCTTTTAAACCTGACAAGTAATTCGTTCCATCAGCAAAGCTTGTTGAAGGCATCAAGCAATAGAACACCAAGCCTAAGATTAAGAACGGCAAAACCTCACGGCTGTAGACGTAAAACTTGAGGCTTAAATCATTTAAAGTTGCTGTTATTTTCATCATTCCCTCGTTTTTTGGTTAAAAAAATCCTGCAAGCCCTGTTTTTGGCTTTATTTAAATAGGTTAATTGGGTTGTTTGTAACGATTAACGAACGGTGTCGTTGTTAAGATTAATCATTCATGTCGCCTCCTCATGCATGCGATTTTTTGAAGCTTGGTTTGCTGCATGCAGTTCATCGGCAATGATTGCGAGTTTTTCATTCATGAGATGCATTTCATTGATAAGCATGACGTATTCACCAGCGTGCGTTATATCGGGTAATTCAGATCCTAAGCTCAATAAAAAAGCGTAGAACGATTCATTTTTCATGATGTTTTGAAATGTAGCGACATCATTGATGCTTTGTCGGGCGACATTTTGAGTGATGTTTCTATTTGTTTCAGGCACATACAATGGATTTGCTAACGCACTTCCCATTGAACTAAGCATCATGACCGCAAGTACTATTTTTTTCATTGTCTAATCTCCTTTTAATTGAGCTAAAAAATTCCAACCAAGGCTTTAACAAGTCCTGACTGAAGGGCAGGCACTGCATCTTTGAAGCTTAAATTGACTTTATCCGCATTCGAGACAAGACGTACTCGATAACGTTGATACTGACTATCCATTGTCGATACTTGATTCAAACTCGACGCACTGCCTTGTTTTAATGAGGCACGATGCTCTTCATGAACATGCACGTTCCCAGCAACTTTTTCACTGATTTGAACGTCAGTAATCATCGTATAGTTCACATCCTTAACGAGTGAGTCCGCGGCCAGACCAACCAATCCTCCCGCAATTCCCCCACCAATCATTGCATTACTGTTATGCGTTAAAGAGCCCAATGCAGCACCTGCAACACCACCGGCTAATGCACTTCCAAAACCGCCTCCCAAAGCTGATTGGCTAGCAGCAACACTCATTTTTCCCACTTTCAATATATTGGCCTGCAGCAAGTAATGCGCGCTGTTTGGGGTATTGACGACTCGGTAGCCATGGGCTTTGAAGGATGATTTCAAGGCTGGATCAACATTAATCTCTTGGTCGGATGTATTTTTAACCGATACAAATACCGTTTTTTGCGAATCGGTAACGGGATTTAAGAAAACCGTTTCACTGAGTTTGGTACTTGTTTCTAAATGACCGTGTTCGATGGCCGTTGCGGTTGCCGCGCATCCCCCCAGTATCGTGGCTGCCCCCATGAGCGTCGTGCAGCCCCATGCCCTTTTGTTCTCTTTTAATCTTAAAAACCCTTGCATATCACACTCCCTTTTTTTATTAATGAACTAAATAATTCGATTGTTGCTTTAATACCAAATACTTTAGGAAATCAGCTGCAGAGTGCGCCTCTTGTGATAACTGATTCAAATCACTATCCAATAAGGACTGATAAGCAAGCCCAAGATAGTCTGCACAAAGCTTTAATAAAGTTGCCAAATCCTGTTGACTATATGTTTTCATCCGTGTTATTTCATGCATCATCCGACTCCTAATAAGCCCTTCATCTTCGCTAATTGTTCTTCACCAATTTTTCTAGTCTGTGGCCTTATCATTAAGGTACGTTCAGGCATTTGAGGTAAGGGATGACCTTGCTTCACTAGGAAACACACGCTCTCATAAGCTTCTTTAAAAATGGCATAAGCTTTACCTTCATCTTCAATGTCTAAAAATTCAATACTCAGTCTTTGCGCCGTTAATTTAATCACCGGGTGGCTGTAGTGAATCGTATTCATGTACATCCGCCCTCTCACTTCGCGATAAGCGTCAATCGTGCTTGGCAAGTGAAGATCTTCATAAAACGCCAAACACAACGCTCGAAACTGCAAACAATTCGGTGGAAAGTCCGTAAACTTGTCTCCCATGGATAACTGTTTCAATCGCTCCATACCTGACTCCATGGCTTTAGGCGTTAAATCCTTAAGCGTATCGAACCATGTTGAGTTCGGCCTTGCACCGTTCTTGTTCACAAATAATGGCCCGTATACGCTCATTAATTCCGTCCACAACCACGACAGGTGTTGGCTCGTTATTAAACCCGATGTCGATGGCATAGGGTTTACCGCTTGGAGATACGGCGTCTCGGTTTTGCTCAAAGGCGTATTCCACGAACGATTTTCGATTAAATTTTTGATTGGAACGATTGCCATGCTGCGCACTCCTCAATTGATTTAAAGCTACTTTTTGTTGTTGATACTCAAATCCACGTTCTAGCCATTGAAGGTAAACTGGGTTGAAATCGAGCCACTGAGTGTTTCGTGCTTGGTTGTGACGAATGAAGGCTAAAAGCTCAGAAGGTTCGGTTACTGTTTCAAACCCCTTTGCCTTGGCTATTGCTATGGTTTCGCAATCTGGGTAGAAATTTGGGGAGATGGGTTGTTTGGTGTTTGAGAAATTTTCAATCATCTCTCCCGCTGTTAGTTTGTTTGTTTTAGTTATATATAAAACCTTCTTTGCAGTGATTTTTTGAAAGTCATTGATGGGTGATTCGCTGTGTTTTACGGTTTCTAACCTGGCATCGTAAACTACCAGATCTTCTGTATTCTCAATGGGTTCAGATAGATAAACGTCAACGACATCATCTGTGTATTCTTGTTTTTGACCTAAAAAATGAGCGTAGATTTTTGGCAAATGAATGAATTGGCATTTTAGTTTTTGACCCTGGGTAAGCAGCCTGAAATTTTCGCTACAACTTTCTGTGATGGTTCTCAAGTAACTGCGAATGGTTTGTTTTTGTGGGATGCCAGCGCCCTTTCGACCAGGTGCGTGATCAATCGTTAGCAAAATTGCTAGATCACGGTAGCTCAAACCTTCGACGATTCCTGTGTTTGGATCGGCTCGGTTGATCATTGCACTAACAAGATATCTGTGAGCGTGCGTTAAACCAGCGAATCTTGATTCGATTTCTTTTCTTGCGTTATTATATTTTGTGATTTCAATCAACGAAGGATGTGAAAATATAAACTCAGACATCATTACCTCTATTATTGTTTATAGAGGCAAAACTGCTATATTCACTTATAACTTGATATGTTATAATTGAGTTTGGCAGTTATTGCCTTGAACAAGTAGCTGGAAGTCTTCGGTCGCCAAACAGTAGCTTCCAGCTATTCATACTATTAATTGTTAATTTCTTTAGCTCTTTACTAAATCCTAAAAAATCATGTTAACTTCAGATAAATGCAGCTAGATAAGTTTCCTTTAGCCCTACACTCTAAAGTGTAGGGCTAATTTAACACTCTAAAGTGTAGGCGTCAATACTAATTACTTTGATTGTTACTATTAATTAATTCATATATGCTTTGGCTTAAAAAGATGACTTTCAATCGATGAACACACTCAGTACGAATCTTAACAACTTGTTGCATAATGAAAATATTAGCGAAAATGAGCTTGCGCGCAGGACAGGCGTTGCACAACAAATAATTAATAGAATACTGTCTGGAGAAAATAAAAACCCAAAAATATCGACGTTGAACCCATTGGCTAATTATTTTGGAGTGTCAATCAGCCAGTTAATTGGTGATGAAGGTCAAGAAGATAAAACAAAACTTGATGTTCAACTTATGAGTTGGCAACAGATCCCAATAATTAATCTAAAGTCATTAGAAGAGCAGCCACTTAATGACTTATTATTACAAGATAATGAGAAATTATTAGTCGATATTAAACCATTTAGAACACAAATATTTGCAACCAAGATGGTTGGTGACTCTATGGATCCTAAATTTCCAGATGGTACCATTTTAATATTTGACATTAACAAGAAACCATCAACTGGAGATTTTGCCTTACTTAAATCGTCGAACAATAAGGTTGAATTTAGACAAATTTTTATTAAAAACAATAATGTACATAAGAAATGCATGAATCCAACGCATGAAGACTACAATGCTACGTTAGTGATCAATGATTTTGAGTGCCTTGGTTTGTTAATTCAATCCAGAACCAACTATGTTTTTGGCTGATAGACTTTCTTAATCGACAATCAAAGATACTTCTTTCTTCTTTAATAGAAATGCCAGAAAACTCGCTGGAACAACAGCAATTAACCCATACACAAGTTTAAATGCTAATGCGCTACTCATGAGAATAATTATGCCATTAAACGACATCATTCCAAAAAATGTAATTATACCAGCAATGAATGTAGCTGCTCCTTCACTTATACTTGAGGCTAACAAGCTACGCCTCCAAAATAGTCGACCATTCATCTTAAGTTTCCATTTTTCAATAAGATGGATATTTAGAAAGGCACTAATTAAATAACCAACAACGCCCGCGTTCGTAAAACGGGCAACGTGCCCCAATACTTGATTATAAGCATTTGAGTGATCCCAGTACTCAGGTGATGGAAACAAATTTACCATCGATAATAAAAATGCAAATAGATAACCACAAATGACTGTTTCTAAAATTAATCGCTTTGCAAGATCTTTCCCATATACTTCTGTATATACGTTCGATAAAAAAAATGAAAAAGTATATATTAGTGTCGAGCCTGGCTCTGGAAAAGGCCCAATAAGCACCACTTTATAAGCTACCACTGTTGCGGAGAGTAAAAATGTAAGATAGACCATGGCCATAATTCTTATGTACTTGAAATTCGGTGTTTTTTCTCCACTGTAATAATAGATTTTTGTGTTAATTTTACTCTCAATACTTTCTATAATGGAGGTTGTCATTACGCATAAATCCTTTGAAAATCTTTTATGGTTTGTTCCTGAATCGCAGTACTGATAATGTTTTTGATATCATCGTGAGCAAAATCATTGAACAAGTTTGGATCACAGTAAAGTTCATGGGCCGAGTATCTCTTTTCATTATGTTCTTGTAATTTATTTACAATAAAAACTGTTTCCCCTTCTGATAGTTCCTGTCCAGCAATGGATCTTGACTGATGGAGTTGATGAAATTTATTTTCTTTTAATAATGCATAAAAAGTTATTGCCCTAACATCAAACGATGAGAATTCATTAAGCATTGAGTCATTTACAACAAGTTCTTTTGGAAAATATGGAACGACTTGTGGTTTTATACCGCTAATCATAACTAATAATGATGTTTCATTACTGTCTTTATTGGTATTAACATCGACAATTTTACAACGATATTTTTTAGACTCTTTGCTAAACTCATGATAACTAACAACCAAAGAATTAAACCAAGCAGGTAACATTTTTGACGTTTTCCAAATCATAACCCCATCACCTCAATATTGATCAAATATCCTTTGAATTTCCACTACATTTTGTGTTTTTGTCAAAGCAACCGCTAATAAAATCCGCGCTTTTTGAGGACTCAATGAACCGGACGCAATAGTTCCATGATTATCGTCCAATTTTGGATCTCTATTAACAGTCCCTTGCCCAGTTCTAGAGCATCGAACAACAAGAGTTCCTTTATTACTGGCTTCAATTAAAGCATTTTTAACTTCTTCTGGTTGATATCCTTTACCCAGGCCAGCACTAATAATCCCTTTTGCATTGTTTGATATAGCGGCCTTAACAAAAGTATCGTCCATGCCCATATGACCGTATATTATATATATTTTCGCAAAATTACTCATGTCGTTTATGCTAAACTCACTTGAGTGAGTATGTCTATGTTGATCAACGCTATGAATGTTTATCTGTTGTCCTTGTATATCTCCAATCACACCAACTCCATTTATTGAAAAATCCCCAATAATAGATGGATTTAATTTGCATGCATTGCGGGCATTTACTATCGAATCATTAAATGTGAGCACAACCCCCATTCCGAAAACTTTCTCATTACTAGCAAGTAGTATTGAGTTATATAAATTTTTATCTCCATCATAGCCAAGCGCTTTATAAGGCCTAAATGATCCGGTAAAAACTATCGGTTTTTTAGTATTAATTACCAAACTTATAAAATAAGCTGTTTCTTCTATGCAATTTGTTCCATGAGTGATTACAACCCCATGTATATCTTCATCATTTACCAAGTCATGAATTCTTCGTGCAACAATTAACAAATCATCATTAGAGATTTCATGACTAATTTTCTGTAATAGCTGCTCGCCAATAACTTCTAATTTCGTTTTATCAAGATTAAGCGCAGATAACAACGTATGAATATCAGCTGATGGTTTATCATAAAATTCTTCGGCCTGGCTCTTAGCAACAGAAGCAATCGTTCCACCTAAAGCAAGTACATAAATACGAGTCGTTTTATTATTTTTTAATAATACCGAGCGATTAGCAATTTCCATAGTATCCCTGTAGCAATGACATATTATTAACCATTATACCCTAAATTATAAAAAGAGTTGCCAATCTTACGGTCCGTGCCACCAGGGGCTATAGACCGTAAGATTGGGTCTAAGTATTTGATTTACCCCGTTTTTTGTTGAGGGATCTCTCGGGCTTTCATGCTTGTCCCGATGATTTTTTTATATCTCAACATACACAACTCTACGAGGCTTCGTAAGCCATAATCATTTTCTTTTTGCCATGATTATGGAGCAGCTACAAATAGTTACTCATAATTACAATACTAAGAATAATTAATTATTGCTCATTATAGAATCAAAAAATGATTTTTCTCCTATACTGAGTCTAATTGAAACCGCTTTTCGTATAAGCCCTGTGCGCACGTCTTTCATCAGTGGATTTATTAACTTTATTTTCATTTCTAACTCGAGCAACTTTTCTTTGATATCTGGGGAAAGAAAAACTTGTGTTGCACCTTCCAATGGCCGTTGATTGAGCCCTTCATATATATCATCAATCAATTCCACATAATCTTGATCTCGTTGATAATCAGCCCATTTTATCCCGGAACATGTAAATAAATAATATTTTATCGCATCTTCTATTAATAAGCTTTGTTTGCCTCTCCCTTCATAATCTTTTGCTGCTTGATTTTTTAACTTTATTCGAATATCTGTAGGAAACCTTATACAGATCATCCACTTATCTTGTTTATCAGGTAACGAAAAAATCAATTTTTTTACCTTTCTCTGTCTAATTTGTTCCATATAATCCACCAAATAGAGCAATCAAAATAATCAAAATAATTTCTTTTCTCTTTTAAATTCAGCTAGTTAATCTCGAAACGACCCGGGTCGGATTGCTCCAATCTAGCAAGAACCATTATCCGCTCAAGAAGACTTTCCAAATTTAAAAAAGGAGAGCTTCCCTCAGACTTAAAGTTTAACTCGGGTATTTTTTTTAATAGAAACTCATGAAATCTCAGTGTGTCTTTCTCGTCTTTGATTTTAAAAATAGCTGTTCGCTTGACAGCTCCACCACTACGACCACGAGCTAATGGCTTAGAAACTTTTAATTGAGTACTGTTTGAAATATTGCTCGATTCGGAATATAAACGATTTATTTCCATTTCAATTTGTTCTGTTTTTTTACTAACCCATAAACGAATCCACTTAAATGAAACTCGATTAGACTCAACTAACTCAATCATTTTTTTAGGATAATTTTTTTCATTCAAAGATAATCGTTTTAAAGCACCAGCAATATCTTGGTTCAATCCAATAATTGAACTGAGCTCTTTCACTGGTATATCCGATGCCCCTTCACCTTTTAGAAGTTCACGAACAATCAAAAAATTTTGAGCGACAGAGAGTCCTTTTCTTAAATTATTTTCTGACAACTGACGTCTGAGTTTTCGATGTTTGACTTTTAATTTGGCCAGCATCGTTTCATCGGTTATTTCAATGCACGTAAGCGCCTTAACACCAGCCATCATACCTGCAAGTCGCCGTTGATGCCCTTCTAAAACAACATATCCATATTCCAAAGTAGAATTTACAAAATATTCGGGATCATTGTTTTTGTCTGCTAAAAAAATTTCAATAGGTTCAATCAAGCCATCCATTCTAATTGAAAGCGCTAACCCACGTAAAAAATCATAACTAGCCTCTAAATGTTCATCCGCTTCAAGATCTAATTCAGAATACTCTGGTATATGATATTCACTAGATGAGTCGTTGTAATAACAAAGCGATCGTTCCGTTCCCAAACCTAAAACACGTATTAACCACGCATCATCAATAACCTCTCCAGGCCTCGGATTTGCTGGATCGGGTATTAAAAAAAATGGATTATGTTCAACCAATTGCTTTCCGCGTGATGGCTTAATTTCAGCAGTTATTGCTGCACGTGTAACTGTACTCGGTTTATTACTACCAATAGATGAGTTAATAAGTTTTGATGATATCCTAACTTTTGCATCTTTCATTTTTATCCCCCTAATCCAATTGCTTTAAACATATATTCACCCAATGCAGCAGCCTCAATAGCAAAGCGATCGTCCTCGCGTAGTTCCGTATATGGTGCAGTAATAGGGGCTTGATCTTCATCAATATCAACCGCTCGAGGTGAATCATGCAACTCTATATCTTCAATCAACAATGAGCGAAGTACCGAATTTGATTTGATCGTTTCAATAATGCGAGTTTGTGGCCCACGCTTATTGTAATCCACTTTATTTTTTAAAAGACCAACAATCTTGGCTTGTTTATTTGCGGGTCTATAAACGTTCTGCCGATTGACCAAATCAACCATTCCCGCTAGGCCTTGTAGCGATTTATTACTTAATTCAAGCGGGATTAAAACGTGTGTTGCCGCCCTGATAGCACCTTGAGTTAAAGGACCTTTGGCTGGGGGGGTATCAATCAATACAACATCATATCCACACTCTATAAAATCGGGCATGTTTAAAAAATCATATGGCCGTTGAACAATGTCCTCTAGAGATTTCGAGTATTCGAAATTCTCAATATCCCGAATCAATGAGGCGTCACTAGGTAAAATATCCAAAGTTTCAAGATCGGTTGGGTAAGGAACCACGGGATTTTCCGTCCACATATCAAGAGCAGAAGATTTGCCATTCCAACCATCTTCCTCTTCTTCAGGGTTATAATCTGGATGGATTGGTGGCTTATAACTAGACATATCCCTTATTCGAGTATCCTTTAGAAATCGATACGACATATTTCCTTGTGGATCAAAATCAAGTACTAGTACTTTCTTATTTTTTTTAAATGCAAAATAAGTTGAAACTAATTGGCTAATTAAACTTTTACCAACCCCACCTTTATTATTTGCAACTACTATAACCTTTGGACTCTTCAACATAGCTTCCTCTTTGTATGGATTAAAGGTATTCATTAACAACATAATAACGTTACCGGATCCATTTCCAATTAGCAACTAATTTCAATACCGTATTGAGTATTCATCTTGGATACATGACGAACGCGAACATTTATTAAATCAAATAATATTAAATCGAACTCAATCGATAACCGTATGTTTTTGATAGCATTTTACATGATGATTGTTTATGTCTCCAACCCATGAATAGTTGAAGAATGGATAAAAACAAAGGTTATATATATTTCGTATTGAGTATTGACTCTTTAGACGAGGATCGATTATAACTATAGAAGGCTTAGAATTAATTGAATATAACGACCTATAGAATTACCTTTTCAATATGAGGGCATAGTTAATTTTTCAAATGAAAATGTACTGTTGTGCAAAGGACGAATAACATGAAAAATAAATAAAAACGATAGGCTCTCTTTATGACCTGGCGGCAACCAAGTCATAAAGGGTTAATACATAGAACACTAATAAGAAATCAACATTCACTTTCTATATTAGTGTTCCTTAATGTTTTTGTCAATTGTATTGGCTAAAAGCTAAGGATTGCTTACACATGAAATTTAACAATTTAGTTGTATTTTTTCGTACCTCACAAATTAGCGAGGTACGAAAATGAATTATTTATCATCCATCAATCACAATAATTTTTCCAGGCTGCATGAGTTAACAAATAATTATAACAAAGCAACATTACTGGATAAACTCATTTACTGGTGGCAAATCTCAACCTTCACTCTACCGAACAGCCCCCATATCTGGTTTACACGATCACGAGAACGTATTGCTGAAGAGTCCAAACTATCCTTGCGCACCATCGATAGATATCTCAATGAATTCACTAAAGAGGGTCTGATTGAAAAAACAAATAAACTCTTTATCAAAAAAAATCTCTATATCCGGATCACCGACAAATTATTATTAACCATTGGGTTATCAAACCAAGCTGTTACAGACACTATTAAAAACATTACCCCAATTAAGGCGCACCCTGAATTGACTAAAGAACCATTTACAAAAGAATCTTCTTGTAAAGAAATAAAACAACTTGGCAGTATCGATATTGCCAATATGGCAGTTTCCATATATAAAGAACAAGATAATAATCTAACTAACAGTACAGTTAGAGGCAATGGTAATGTTAATAACTTCGAAAAAAAACTTATTCAACCCATAACTCCCAACACAACCAAAAATAATTACCCACAATATCCCATTGAAAAAATCATTGGAGAACAACTGACACCACAATTCACAAACTACATCAAAGGCACAATTCACAACCTAAAAACTCAACACAACCTAAAAACATCATCACCTGAGCAACTGTATGCGGAAATAGTCTTTGCTGTATTAAATAAACAACATCAATTCATTGGGATTTCAGATAATATCCATCGAGTGAATCTTATCGCTAAATTATTACGAGAAAACCGTTGGCGTACACCTAAAGGGTTTTATAATCACTCAGATATTGGTAAACACTTCCAAAAAGTGGAGCCTGAAAAAAAATTCATTGTAGATAATGTAGGGGAGCGGGGAGTACTTTATAACACTGCAATAAATTATACACCTAGTACCACCCTGAATAATAAATTAAAACAATTGCAGCATGAACTGCGGGATATTAATCACACAATCAATGCCGAAACGCGTTATTACAACGAGATGATACACTTGAATGACACAACACCTTCGGCAATGACACAAATGGTGATTGATTCAATAAAAACTAAAATTGGTCAACTACAAGCGAAAAAAATACAATTAGAGTCACGAGCCACCTCAAAAGTGGCATGAAAGGATTGGTTATATACATAAATAAACAGCTAACAAGTCCCGATCTTAACACAAATAATGGTGTTTTTGAAAGCAGGAGGACATCGACGATATAGTATTCTTAATACTCGTCTCAATGGGGTATAGAGACACGGTGCTTTCAAGAATGGTTATTGATAATTTTTAGCCTTTTTCCGCCGAGTAGAAATTCTCGAATTAGATATCCCTCAAAAACGAAGGTTAAAGAGAAGGGGGCTTGACAAAAAAGTTACCCACAAATTCTGTGGATAACCTTGTGCGGTAAAGTGGTAAATCACTATCAAAATCAGTAAAGGTGATAGGGTAGGGCGGTGATGTCTGAAACAGAGTGTTTCCCAAGCATTGAAAATGGCTTCCTAATTTAGAAGTATCATAAAATGGGACAATTCAGGCACCGTCAAGTTGTGTAATTTCTGATAAACTGAACAGATGATCTGTATCCATTTTTATGGAGGTTCATCATGGCGAATCGCAACATGAGTAAAGAAGGCGGTGATTATTATCCTGGCTACCGGCATCCAAAATTATTGATTGGTTATGTAGTCTGGTCATATCATCGATTCATGCTGAGCCTACGTGATGTATCGGAACAACTGATGATGCGCGGGATTATTGTTAGCCATGAAACGATACGCGAATGGAGTTTAACCTTCGGACAGATATATGGCAATGAGATAAAAAGACGAGCGCCACGTCGAGGTGATAAATGGCACATGGATGAGATGTGTTTGGTTATGAAAGGTAAGAAACATTGGTTGTGGCGAGCTGTTGATCAAGAAGGTTATGAACTTGATATTCTGCTGCAATCCCGCAAGAACAAAGAGGCTGCCAAAAGATTTTTTGTTAAATTGTTAAAGGGGCTGCTGTACGTGCCTCGGGTAATTATCACGGATAAACTTGCAAGTTATGGCGCAGCTAAAAGAGAAATTTTACCTGGTGTTGAACATCGTCAACACAAAGGATTAAATAACCGAGCTGAGAATTCCCATCAACCTACTCGGCAGCAAGAGAAGCAGATGAGGAAGTTTAAATCGCCGAAACAAGCGCAGCGATTTTTACCGGTTCACGGGCAAATAAGAAATTTGTTTGGCGCTCATCGGTATAAAATGGCGGCCTATGACCAACGAGCTCATTTGATTGCTTCATGGAATCAGTGGCAAGAAATTGTAATGCAGAAAAAGTGTGCCTGAAATTTAGGATATCACTCTTTTCGACTCAATTTCGACTGTTGATTACACAAGTTGACGGAGCCGATTTTTCTGAGTGATCAAAATTTGTCCGGAAATTTCTGAGATTAGCGGCTACCCCCCCCCTTATGAATACACTTCCATCAGCACCGAGACCTGCGTTACAAGCAGTGGCCTTACGGAGGGCTTCATGATGTGACGGTGGTTGCAACGGCGGTCAAGGCCGCTATTCGGGGCTCTAGACGCTAACCCCCGGAATTTCCGGACAGTTTTTAATCAATAAAATGTAATTTACGAATTGTCCCATAAACTGAATGCTAGTGTAACGCCCCGCTGTCATAAACAAAATATAAGAAATATACTCAATATTAAGATTTTTTTGTTCTTTCAAAAACTCCTCTATACTTTAAAGGGGTATTTTAAAACGGGAACTAATTGATGAAAGTAGTACTATTAATGGGATCATCCAGTGCAGGAAAATCAACTCTCTGTGATGCGTTGGTTAGAGAACATGGTTGGTATACGCATGGTATTGACCAAGCCATGGAGATACTTCAAAAAGAGCAAGCTCAAAGTCCTCTCTTATTAGAGAAACTTCGGGAACGAGGGCTGATTGATCGACTCTCCTTTTATATGAGTGAATCAGCAATCACAACGCTTGCCAGAACAGGACAGTTTGATCTTGTTCATGGTGACATTTCTATTAAGCATGAATTTATGAGTCCAGATTTTCAGGGGCTTGGAACTATTTTAAATCAGGCTGGGTTTGCGGATAAAGAGTTAGAGGATCTTACTCATTCACTTCGTGAAGTTGGGGATGTATTTAAAACGTTGCCTAAGCCGAATGTCCTTGATCGGATGTTGGATGATGTCTTCAACTTGCCTCCAGAGACCTCGGTTATTCTTGATCTAGTCCCACCAGATGGTGATGTTAAAATCATGCTACACGATTTTAGAGAAAAACTTGTTGAGCGTGCAAAAGTGGATGGCCGTACAATAGAATACGCTACTGTTTTGGCTTTCTGCCCACCCAAAGCCTTAAGCGCTCGTATTCACCATCGAAATGAATCCGCAGTTAGCTCTAAAGATCTAAGAAACAAAAGAGAAGGGGTGGAGCCTTTCCTTCAACTTAGTCAGTTAATATCTGCCGCAGAAACCGATGGCGCGCTTGATGAAGCTAGAACTCTTTCTAAAATGCAACTTCTACTGATCACACTAAAGCACTTACGACCCCAGGTTTGGGAAGGCGAAACTAAAAAAGAAAAAGCAATTTCTAATTTTAAAGCTGGTGCGCATGAGTATAGAGAACTAATGAAGGGATTTAAATTATCAGAAGCAAATAATGTTATTGTTTCACCTAGAGAAGACTTAGACGCCCATGCTGTAATAGATTTATCTCAAGATGCCTCAGCAAGCGATTTTGCGAGGGAGCTTATTGTTAAAACCATGGATATTCCAACCTTATCGACTATATCCCCCGGTAAAACAATGTAGGAGAGAGCATAAAGAAGTGCAGGTGCCCATATCGCCCCGCAATTAAAGCATGTAACTAGCTCAAATTATTCGCTAATTAGCCTACTTTATTTGCGATTAATGTGGGCCTAAAAGATAACTTTCATTCGAATTAATTTGGTCCAGATTTTGGCTCTGATTGTGGGCGAGATGTTCGTGAAAGCGGGGAGTTAAAGCCGCTTTTTTATTTTATAAATATTAACTGGACACAACCCCCAACTCATCAACTCTACCCCCTGATAAATGATCTCAAAACTGTCATGATAAATGCTTTTGGTAGCGACAATAATACGGCTACCAGGCTTTAAAGTGGCCATTTTATTAATAAGAATTTTCCAAGTTGAATCACTCAAACAAGTAGCCGCAACATATATAATATTAGCGTCATTAAAATCATAATTAAGAAAACTATCATTGATAAATTGAATAGTATCAACTTGTTTTAAATACGTTGTTTCAAAATCAGATTTGATATTTTGAAACAACGAGGTTGCTTTTTTAAGCTTATTAATTGCCTTTGTATAAAGCGGTGGGAGCAACTCAATACCACAAGATTTAGATAAATCAAAAAAAAATGCAGCGGTAAATACTGCCTTCCCTGCTCCAGAGCCTAAATCATAAAATATTTCTTGGGGCTTCGGCCCGGCTTTTTCAAGGATATTATGAAAGGACAGAAAATCAATTTCTCCATAAACAAATTCTTTGTCTGTAATGAGACGCAAATTTCGATAAATTATAGAGGAAATTTTTGCATGCTCTCCTTTGAATAATTTTTTAAGGGTATTTTGCGTTTTTTCTATCGTCGGCCAATCCGATCTTTCTCTCATTTGATTATAGAGAGATTTTTTTTTGAAATGTGGAATAATAAAATTCGTCAATAAAATCCCGGAGAAAAAAAATAGAAAAGGTAGTGCCACAATAATATAATAAATCATAATTGATCCTGCTTCGTAATAAACCAAATAATGGGGCTTGCAATAGCCTTAAAAGTAGCCCACTACCTAACCAGAAACTATAGCAATCGATTGTTCACTTAACTTCTTTTTTAAAATCTCCCTGGTCACATTAAACCTTTTAATTTATTAAGGAATGCTTTGAGGGACAAGTATTTGCCATAGCCTAAATGTGTTGTAATAATTTTTTGAAGAGGCACACCTAATTGGTGAAGATGCAAAATTTTATCTTTATCTTTGTCATACATGGAAGCTTGTATTACTCCTTTGGGCTTACCCAGCGTTATTCCTTTGGCCACCCTTGCACGCAAACCTTCTTTAGTCCGCTCTGAGATAAAATCTCTTTCTAACTCAGCCAGCATCGAAAATATGGTGATAAGAACTTTGTTGGCTACATTGTTTTGAGCATTGGGGTTTAAATCTAAATTTTGCTTGATAAGCACGAGACGAGAGTGTTTCTCGTTAACAATTACTTCTATGGTGTTTAATGTTTCTTTAATTGATCGCCCCAGCCGTGATAACTCAGAAGCAATAACCATATCATTAGGTGACAACTTATCCAGCAACTCATCAATACGACGCAAAGTAGTTGATTTACGCGATGACATTTCTAGCTCTATCCATTCATCAACCATTAGTTTTTGCTCGATACAGTAGCGGCTAATGCTATTTTTTTGGCTATCAACACTCTGTTCTTGTGTGCTTACCCGAACATATCCATAAATCATACAATTATCGCTCAATTCCACTGGTTTTTGTGTAAAGGTGTTTTAACGCATTAACGCCATAGATTTTGCATCGCTTACAATGCACCTATATGCTATAGTCTTCCGCTCCTAAAAACGACCATTATTTACAATAAATTTTTATTGCCATATGAAATCAAAAAACAAAAGACTAACAATTTTAGGAGAGGCAGAGCAAGCCGCTTTTTATCAGTCTCCTGATTTTGATGATCAACAACGCTTAGAATATCTAACTCTAACTCCTGATGAAGAAAAGCTTATACGTGGTCGATCTCATTTGGCAACGCAAGTCCATTGCGCCTTACAGCTAAGCTATTTCAAAGCAAAACATTTATTTTTTCGTGTTGATTGGCAAGAGGCTGAGGAAGACATTGCCTTTGTTATAGAACAATATTTTCCTAATCAAGTTTTTCAACCTGAGAAAATTACCAATCATCAATATTATGCTCAATGCCAAATCATAGCCAAATATTTTAATTACAAATTGTGGTCCAACGAATTTGAACCATTATTGCTTACTCAATCGATGGCGCTTCTACGTAAAGATATTAGCCCCCAGTTCATTGCCCTTGAATTACTGACGTACCTGCGCGAAAAAAAGATTATGCGCCCAGGTTACTCAAGGCTGCAAGACATCGTGAGCCAGGCGTTGAGTACTGAGAGATATCGCCTCAGCAAACTCATTCACGAGTTGCTGAGTGAAGCGGATACATTGATTTTGAAAAAATTACTTCAAGAAGAAGAGACCCTATCGGAACTTGCTGAGCTAAAGCGCGATGCCAAGGATTTTAAAGCACGAATGATGGATGCTGAACGTGAGAAATTGCTAAAGATAAAACCGTTATACCAAAAAGCAAAATTGATTTTGCCAATGCTTAAACTTTCTCAGGCAAACATCCAACATTATGCAAGCCTTGTAGATTATTATGATGTCTATGAGTTACGCGTGAAGATAACACCTGATCAAGCCTATCTTTATCTCCTTTGTTATATTTGGCAGCGATACAGGCAACTGAACGACAATTTAATTGATGCGTTTTGTTTTCATCTCAAACAATTTGAGGATGAGCTTAAAAAAAAGGCTAGAGAAGCATACACCCAGCATGTTATGAGCCAACAGACTGAATTATTGGCTATAAAAAAGGTAGCTAGGCTTTTCGTTGCTGATGACCTATCTGATGACCTTCGCTTTGGCGATGTTCGCCATAAAGCTTTTAAAACGATTATTACAAAAGAGAAACTGAAAGAACAAGTATCGACGCTGACTGGAAAATCTCTGAAAGAAATTGACTTCAAATGGAAAACCGTCGACAAACATTTCCACCGCTTTAAAATCCAGTTGCGTCCATTGATGATGGCACTTGATTTTTCGAGTGTCACAGCAGATAGTCCTTGGCTTAATGCAATCAACTGGCTTAAGGATATATTTCACCTCAAGCAACAATTAAACAAACGTACAATGACTGATTGCCCTGAAGGCACGCTACCAAAGCGTTTACAGCCCTACCTTGTTAACCCAAATGCTAAAGGACAACAAAAGCTTGATGCCGACCGTTATGAATTTTGGATTTATCGCCAATTGAAAAAACGGCTCAAGTCTGGATCGCTCCATTTGGAGGACAGTGTTTATAATCGATCGCTAAGACAAGAATTAGATGAAGCCCATGAAAAAAGCGCACTATCAGAGCCATTGGACATTCCCTCATTGAAAAAACCAATTAAGCAGTTGTTAGATGAGAATTTTGCGGAATTAAGTGCTCAATGGATAAGCTTTAACCGATTGCTCAGTCAGGGGAAACTTAAACACCTATATTTTGATGAAAAGACTAAAACACTACATTTTAAAAAATCAAAAGACGAACGAGAAGATAAACTACAGCATCAGTGCTACGATCAATTACCACTGTGTGATATTGCTGATGTGCTCCGATTTGTTAATGAACGAAGCCTTTATTCATCAGTGTTTACGCATCTGCAGCCACGATATGCCAAAATGCCTATTGATAAAAATAGCCTAGATGCGGCTATTATGGCGCAAGCGTTCAATAACGGCAATGTTAATATGGCAGAAATTTCGGATATCCCCTATGATCGTCTGCTCGACACTTATCAATCCCGCCTTCGATTACAAACCTTGAAGAAAGCGAATGATCTCATCAGTGATGATATCTCCAAAATGCCGATATTTCCTTTTTATTCATTGGATATGGCAATCTTGATTGCGGGCCTAGACGGACAAAAATTCGAAGTTGAAACACCAACGATCAAAGCCCGCCGTTCCAAGAAATATTTTAGAAAGGGTAAGGGTGTTGTGGCTTATACTATGCTTGCCAATCATATTCCACTGCAAGTCGAATTGATTGGCGCTCATGAGCACGAAAGCTACTACGCGTTTGATATTTGGTACAACAATACCAGCTCTATCGTCCCAAATGCGATTAGTGGCGACATGCACATCATTAATAAAGGCAATTTTGCAATCATGGACTGGTTTGGCGGAAAGCTATATCCACGATTTACCAATCTTCAAACACAAACAAAGCATTTATATTGTGGTGATGATCCAGCATCATACAGCACGTGGCTCATTCCTCCTGTTGGTCAAATTGATCGTCAGCTGATTGAAGAAGAGTGGCTCAACATCATACCTATTATCACAGCCTTAGGCTTAAAAGAAATAAGCCAAAGCACTCTAATCAAGAAATTGTGCAATTACACTACAGACAACCGCACACGTAAGGCAATATTTGAGTATGATAAATTAATTCGCAGCATTTATACGCTCAAGTATTTACAAGACAGAAAGCTACAGCGCGATGTGCACCGCTCACAAAATCGTATAGAATCATATCACCAACTGCGCGCGGCCATTGCCTCTGCATATGGGAAAAAACAGCTCACCGGCAGAGGTGAGCGTGAAATCGAAATTAGCAATCAATGTGGCAGGTTTATTGCCAACGCTATTATTCATTTCAATTCAGCGATGCTTTCTGAGCTGCGGTTACGGTATGAAGCTGAGGGTAACAAGAAGGGTTTAGCGCTTCTCAAAAAAATTTCGCCAGCAGCATGGCGACACATCCACTTCCAAGGGCATTTAACCTTTTCTAATGATGGAAAAATGATAAATTTAACGGAACTCGTTAAGAAATTAGACTTATCAGATCGGTAGGTTTTGTATATGACTAAAAACTGTCCGGAAATTCCGGGGGTTAGCGTCTAGACCCCCTAAAAACTCCGATTAAACTCCATGACTCAACTAACCAAGGAGATATTAATGAATAAAGAGATGAAGTCTTCAGGATACAGGAATATTACTAAGGGTCGCGCTACCTCGTGAAAGATTCCGGGACGTCCCAGTCCCCGAAATCGACTCGCCAACGCGCGAAGCTAAGGGCCCTGGCCGTCCTGGTCCCCCTTGATTTTGAGTCCCCTTCGGGACTAAAAATCTGCGCTCCCCAATGACTTTACGCCTTATCGTATGGCCTTATATTTTTCCTGCGGAAAAACATTCGGCCCTAAGGCTACCAGGGACTACAGGCCTCGGTCTTCGACCTTCCATGGCCTGCAGCGTTGGATGCCGGTAGCCAGGATAATAATCACCGCCTTCTTTACTCATGTTGCGATTCGCCATGATGACCCCCCCATAAAAATGGATACAGATCATCTGTTCAGTTTATCAGAAATTACACAACTTGACGGTGTCATCTCTTCTAACCCATTCGTATCCCTTTGTAAGCGTCTATCAATCGCCTCAACTAAGCCAAGATCATCGATAACCCCGCTGACAATGCTTAAATGATCTAACCGAGATATCTGTAAATTCTCCATATCATTCAATCCTTGTGATTTTTCAATGGAGCCTACAGTAAATATTTATTTTCGGATCGTCAATTGCTCAATGTCGGTATTACCTCACAGGAATCGTTAATATCGGTGCCTGAGACGAGTGATCCCCTGCCTGTAAATTATACAGCTGCTCTAAGAGTGCTATTGTTTTTTTACTCACGATGTCATTATCGGCGATATAAAACCAATGATTCCTATAATATACTTTTAAATTTGTATTACATTGTGGCATTGTATTCGATATGTGAATACGCAGTAGTCCCTTTGTTATTTCCGTCAAATTGTAATATTGACCATTTGGGTATTTGACTGTATCAATTAAACCCTGCTGAACGGCTTCATCAGTGTATTCTACCGCGTTTCTAAGATAATAAAGTGTGCTCAGAAAAGTGCGCTGCTGAAATATAAAAATATTATTTCGCTTACTCGCCAAACCAAGATCTAGAGCGCGGTCATCGACTAAATGAAGCATCTGAGGTGAACCTACGACACCAAGCAGTTTAAATAATTTTTGAACTTTTGCTGAGTGTAAATAGTTTTTATTGATAACAATGTCTATGCTCGTTGTAGGTGGAATCGTAATCGTATTTTTAGAATGTGCGTGTATGGCTGACTCTTTAGCTGAGGATTGCGAAGTTGGTACTGTAGCTGGGGTTTTGGAATTAATTGCAGCGGGTGAGGCCGATGGCTGATTTGCCGGAGTTGCTGTTGTTGTAGGAGCTGGAGGGGTAGCATTGGGAGATAACGCTCCTGCATCACTATCCCATGGGATAGTAGAGGACTCCGATAGAGGGGCGAGGGTCTCTGCTGCTGGTGTTAAACAATAAAAAAAGGATATAAAAAATAGGGTAATGAGTTTTTCCATGCAACATGCACTCCTAAAGAAATTAGTATTGAACTTCGTCAATTAGTCCGCAACATTGTCCAACATAAATGAATCGCTTTGTTTCAACAGGACTAATTTTGATATTTTTGATTATTTTTGTACATGCCTCGATTGTTCATCAGAGGAAAGTTTAATTTCTGTAATTTCACCCAGCTTGTAATAAATTATTCCATCAGCTTTCAACTCTTTTAATAGCTCCACTATCTGCATAAAATTAATAAAAGAAGGTGGGTTAATCATACTAACACTCGCTACATTTTCATGAATATAGATATGATGTATCGCAATTCGGAATAGTCGCTCAGCACTCCATCCTGACTCTAATAACAGGTAAAGATACCTAATGCTAAAAGGCGAAAGCATCTGACTTGTGAATTTTTCGCCTTGTAATGGCGTAAAGGAGATGGTCGGAGATTCAGAGAAGGAGGCAGATGGGGTCAGCCCATAGGAAGTAGCCAAGCTGAAAGAACGCGCTATTGATTCGCTTGAAGGCACCCCTCCTCCGGATGTTATTGTAGGGCTGTGGCTGTTAGTCGGTGATGCTGAAAAAGAAGCTCCACTTGAAAGCGATAATGTCTTAGAGGTGGTGATACTGTCAACGCTTACAAAATAAGGTCTATCTTCAAATCGCATACGCACAATATTAAGCAAAAGTTGCTGCTCTTCACTCGTAATCATTGCGCCATTAAATTGTGCCCGATCTTTAGGTAAGAGAGGCGCGCCAATACTAGAACAACCCATTATGGTCGTTATAAAAAAAAGACAAATTATTCGTGAAAATATTAACAAAAAATCCATGTTTTAATAGTCCTTAATATTTTGAATGTCACAAATTTTTTTGATTATGTGTCATTACAAAATTTAAGTCTACTCTCAGCCTCTTCCAATTCAAGATGAGCCTGAAAATAGCATAAAAAGGGCAATACCAGCTGAAGTGGTCTAAACTGTAAGGACCATGATTACAATGAACGATATTAAACTGGATAGACCTGAAGGGAAGTGTAATCAACCAGCGATGCAAGGGACAACAGCATATGCGGTGGTCCAGGGAAGGGTTAGATCCATTACTACAATTAAGAGCTGCTATTGGATCAAATGATTGGGATAAAATTTGGAAAACAGCTGTTATGAATGCCATTCTTGCCCAATAAAAGCACCCTTTATATTACACTTCCGTTAAGAATGAGGAAATTGACAGCTCAAGTGTACTGGTCTATCATTTTTTTATGAGTGCTAAATGGCGATCTACATAGTATTTTTAATTTAGGAGGATAGTGATGAATAAATTATTTATTGGGGCAGTGCTCGTCGGTGTGATTAGTGCTGGAGCCAGTCACTCGTTGACGAATGAACATATGCTGTGTTCATGCACACGAGAGCCACCAAAAACATGTCAGGCTAAATGCATGTCAGGCCCGGCAAGCACTGATCATCAGGACGTGTTTACACAGTGCAAAAACTATTGCAGCGAAACGTGTGGTGGTGCAGGTTGGACTTATGTTGACCCAAAGCCGGGGCCTTGTTAGAAAATTACATCAGGTTGAAAGCACTGTAGCCGCCACTGGTGCAGCTGAAGAGCTTATAATTAATGTTAATGGTGGCCATATTAACACTATCGAAGAAGGGAAACGTAGCTTCGAAGCTATGACTGCCGTTGTTTATCGCCCAGAAGCATTAGTAAGCAATGACAAAGGAACCCGTAATACCTTAACCAGTATTGTAGCCTGGTTGCCATGCTCGTTAGATCCGGCAATATAAGCACAGTCCTGAGGCGAGGCAACCGGGAGTTGCAGCACCGATGCGAATTTAAGAGCGGTGGGTAACCATCAGGGCAAACGCATCTTATTAGTAGTTTATTCGATCTATCTGTCGTCATTGCGAGCGAAGCGCGGCAACCCAGGGGTTCAGAGCATACACCCCTGGGTTGCCACGCAATGCTTCCCCGGGGCCAGTCAGGATACGTGTGCGGTTGATGCATTTGAAAATCAAAACACGCCTCTATCCCTTGTCTGTACTAGGTTTTTTGATCCCTTTATTCAAATAACGGTTTCAACAATTTTAATATAAGGATGAACAATTCACTAGCGTTTACAAACTATATTCCGAAAATGAACTGTTAAATAATTCAGTCACTTCATCACCATATCCCCATCCAATATTTTTAGCATCATTAACAATTTCTCGTAACCGATGTATAAAATCTTTATTTTCTTTATTTTTTGGCAGATCGGCCACTTCGACAACTACATGACTAAACATTGACGATAAGCTATACTGCGCGCGGTCACAATCTTAAGTTTTCATGATGCAGAAAGTGTGGTACCTTTTCGTGCATGAAAAAATGGACACATGACCCTCACAGCGGTGGCTCTAAAGTTTCGCCGCAAATACACGAAGAAATATGCAAGCAAGTAGAGGCTTTCGCGTGCACACGACCTTGGTATCCAGATATTCAATTAAAAGCGCGATTTAAAGGCCAATTTTGTTACATTGATACACTGGAGAAAAGAGATGGTGAAGACCGATTTTTTCCTTTATGTCGCTTACGACATTTAAGTGATGGTTGGAGTCTCGCACTATTTACATGGAGCAATGAACGTTACTCAGACTGTATTTTTCCAAATGGACAATGGGAAGGAACGATTGAAGAAGCGCTTGCAGTTTGCGATCCATTTATTTTTTAGCTAAGCTACTTTTTGTAGCTTTTGCTCGTCATTCTGATTTTTGTGTGCCACGCTTTGTTCGCAAGATCCACTCCTAACAACGCCGTCAAATTCCGCAGGCAAACAGCGCAGCGTAGGCTGGTCGAAACGACGTCCAATATTTTTTGCTACTTGTTCTTCAGTAAACAGTTGAAATTTAAGCGTTAGTAATGAGTCAAGTTGCTTTTGATGTGTACTCCCCATCGTTTCCAAAAATATTGAGATAGCTCCGCTAAACAGAGCAAAATTATTATAATATTTTGAATTGAGGCACTCTTTTTTAGTCAGCTTCCATAATCGTTCGATCAAATTTAGGTTAGGAGAATACGGGGGCAGAAACAAGAGCTCTATTTCAAGTTTCTGAGCCAGCTCCATCACTAATCGGCATCGCTGGTATCGTGCATTATCTAAAACAATGGTGATAGGTACCGTTGCATTTTCTGCTAGTTTTCTTAACAGCTCACATACCTGGATAGATGTGATATAGGAGTCGTTAGTAACCATTTCTAATGTTTTAGTTATGGCATTAAGGGCACCCAAGACATTAAAACGCTGACGTCCGGAAGGTGTCCTGACAAAAACACGTGTTACGCACCAGAGGAAACCTAAAAAAGCACCCATAACAAAATGAGCGGCATCGACAAAATACACAGATCGTTTTCCAGCTTTAGCCTCCTCTAGTCGAGGCCGAAGTTGTTCATCATGAAATTTTTGTTGAGCCTCCACATCAACTTTTGCAGGAATGCTGCCTACTTTGCGCCATTTGATGTCCAATGTTTTTAAATATGCCCGCATTTGTGTATTTTTTATAGTGACCCCGGTAAGCTCTAGAACCTCTTTGCAAGCCTGAGTGATGATTGAAACAGGATTTTTGTCAAAATGAGCTTTGATTGATTCATCAAAAGCTTGTAATTGGCTTGTTGGTTTTCTGAAATTGAGTGCTGTAACCCACGATTCGCCTTTGCAAAGATATTGATGGACATAATCAATAATAGTTGGCTCACTTAGACCCGTGATCCTTGAGATCTGAGTATTTGAAATGCATTCTGCTCTAAGCAGCAAAACATGGGCGCGTTGCCTGATGATATGGTGGATATGATGCTGATTGAGTTTCATCAGCGATAAGCGTGTATTTGTCGGTAAATTGATCCGGAGCATCTACAATCCATTGCAAGTTATGATCGCAACATGATGATCCCATAAACAAATAAGTCAAGTGCTCAAAACTTAAGATTGTGACCGCGCGCAGTATATTATAAAAAGATTCATCAATATCACCATAGGTAAGTGTAAACTCCGTGCCACATTCAATGTAATATAACGGCACCGTCAAGTTGTTTGATCGGAAGGCAAATTTAGGTCCAAAAGAGCTACACTTCAAATTTTAGGCACACTTCGCCTGTGTAACAATTTCTTGCCACTGATCCCATGCAAAGATCAGGTGTTTACGTTGGTCATTTGCGGCCATTTTATAACGATGAGCGCCAAACAAATTTCTTATTTGCCCATGAACCGGTAAAAATCGTTGTGCCTGTTTCGGCGATTTAAACTTCCGCATCTGCTTCTCTTGCTGCCGAGTAGGTTGATGGGAATTCTTAAGCCGCGGTTATTTAATCCTTTGTGTTGACGATGTTCAACACCAGGTAAAATTTCTTTTTTGGCAGCGCCATAGCTTGGGAGTTTATCCGTGATAATCACCCGCGGCACGTATAGCAGTCCTTTCAGTAGTTTTCTGAAAAACCGCTTGGCAGCCTCCTTATTCTTGCGGGATTGCAGCAGAATATCAAGCTCGTAACCATGTTGATCAACTGCCCGCCACAACCAATGTTTCTTACCTTTCATAACCAAACACATTTCGTCCATATGCCATTTATCACCTCGACGTGGTGATCGTCTCTTTATCTCATTGGCATAGCTCTGTCCAAAGGTTAAACTCCATTCTCGTATCGTTTCATAGCTAACGGCAATGCCGCGCATTATCAGTTGCTCCGATACATCGCGTAGACTCAACGTGAAGCGATGATATGACCATACCACATACCAATTAATAGTTTGGGATGGCGGTAACCAGGATAATAATCACCAGCAGCCTTGTTTTTGTTGCGATTCGTCATGATAGATTCCGCAAATAATGGGATGGATCATCAGTTCAGTTTAGCAAACATTACACAAGTTGACGGTGCCAGCGCCGTTGCTACGGAATATTCGATATTGACAGACTTTTTCAAAGAATATCACTGGATCTTAATGGATATGAAAGATTTTGTATGAGTTAAGTTTGATCATACCCCGGGAATTCCGGTAGAGCCATTTTTTTAAACGCTTCATTTTGAAAAAAATGCCGTCTTTGCGAGGATAGGGTAGCCCCGGAGCAATGGACGACACGTGAAATATAAACGGGGCAAACAGATGCGTTTGCCCCAGGGTTTCGCTTTAAGAAAATGCTATTGAGGGTGACGTAGGCAGCTGGCGTTAGTTTGCTGGATTTTTATTACAAACGCCGACGCATTCTGACTCAGTTATGATGCAATTGGTTTCGCATTGGCTGGGATCAGTTTCGCCACTACATTTGGCTTTGCAGACGGGGACCGCTTGCGAACAGACCGTCCTGCAGGCCAGACACGCCGCATCGCAAGCCGCCGCCTGAGCTCCGGAGGAGGCCGAGAAAGCCATTAAGGCTATGAATAGCGGTGCCGCGGCCGATGCCCATGATTTTTTAATTTTGTGTGCTGTCTCTGTACGCATTTTTATTCTCCTTGAGTAAATCCACCAGGTACAAGTTGCCGGCCGGCTTCCCGTCTGCTGGAATAAAATGGTCAACTTCTTTTCTACAAACTTTTATAATTTTTAGCTCTGTTGTGATACTTTGTCAAGCTCTGTCCTCGTAATATATTTGGCATAATTTGATGTTTTTAGGGCACCGTCAACTTGTGTAATGTCTGCTAAACTGAACTGATGATCCATCCCATTATTTGCGGAATCTATCATGACGAATCGCAACAAAAACAAGGCTGTTGCTGGTGATTATTATACTGGTTATGGCGAGCTGTTGATCAAGAAGGTTATGAACTTGATATTCTGCTGCAATCCCGCAAGAACAAAGAGGCTGCCAAACGATTTTTTGTTAAATTGTTGAAAGGGCTGCTATACGTGCCTCGGGTAATTATCACAGATAAACTTGCAAGTTATGGTGCAGCTAAAAGAGAAATAGGGGTTCTTTGCAGGACGGTACGGAATTTCCCAGCACACCCCTACAACCCTTTCCTAGTCTAGGCTGTAGCCAATAAATCGATTTTTTTGTTAGTCACTAATTTTTCTATAACATCATGTAAATTAAGGCATTCCTTCTTGTTATAAAATTCATATATTCCAATCAAATTAATGTGCTGCCATGCAACTGGAGATAGTCGAATAACTTTCAACCACTCATCCTCCATTTTATTAAGTTTATAGTGTTCATAGAGTCCTGATAACAGCGACGCATTATAGAAAATCATGCAGTTGGCCAGTAAGCGTGCGCACTCATTGTTGATGGTGAGTTCAATCTCAGTTTTTCCAGCTAATTTTCTGCTACTTATCTTGGCAATGGCCGATCTTAGCTGGTGGTACGATTCACCGCGGTTCAAGGAGCGATGAACAGTCTTGCGCATTCCCTCGTCATCAATATAGTCAAGCATGTACAAGCTCATGATTATTTTATCAAGCTCAATCAAAGCCCTCAGTGTATCATTCGATTGGTAGGACGATAATTTTTTTACAATGACGCTTTGGCTGCTCTTTTTAAGTCCCAGCGTTGCCATGATTCTTAAAATATTATCCCATTCTTTAACAATCAACTTTACATTTACCTGCTTACTCGGCTTTATCAAAAATTTGTCATAAAGTTTCGGATCATCAAAACTGACAAGGTTCGCTTGTGCCTTTTTATCCAACTGAGTAAATCGTGGCATGAAGCGGTAACCAAAAAGATGCAATATGATGAAATTCACTCGATTTATGCTATGCATGTCCCCAGACACAGCCGCTATTTCAATATCACTCGTGTTGCTGTTTAGCATATCAAACAAGTAATGGCTTTCATGTTCGTTTGCGCCAATGATTTTTGTGCACAGAGGTAACCAGTTCGCACATAATGTGTAAGCCGATACGCCCTGACCAAACCCAAAATATTTTGTTGAAAATCTTGCCATAATTGAATTGAATTTTGTTTCTAATTTCTGGCCATCAATGCTCGCATGAATCCCGTAGTCAGCAAGAGTATATTTTTCAAATATGGGCAGTTTCTTCAAGTGATTCATCACCACGTCACTTGCTTGTGTTAAAGTCATGTGTCGAATAAAATCGGCATAAGTTGATTTTAGGTCATACTCTTTAACATCGCTGATATCTTTCATTTTATCAATATCAATGCCGGTTGCCTTCGCTACAAGGCAGGCTGAAATGACAGCCTCGCCTGCTTGTTTCTTACTGTTCATCGGCAGTATATGAGTAAATTTTTTCATCAATCCAGTGTGCGTATTAGCAAATTGCAGAATTTCACCAACACTTGTTAATGGTATATTTTCATAAAAAGGATTATTAACACCGTCGTCTGATTTTTTGTAAGGCAAATGCCAGCGAACGACTTCGCCTTTTTTGTTCTGCTTAATTTTTATTTTGTTATTTTCTCCGGATGTTATTTTATCATTTACTTCTTTGTAGCGTGGGGATAATAGTCTAGCAAGATCTTTAAGGAAGTCATTTATATTTGTTGCAAGCAGCTTGTTTTCCAAGCGCCTAATGATTGAATTTTTGTTTTTATCCCAGTCTTGCTTGGGATGCAGTTCATCGTTTAGCGATCGATAAGACAGACTATTATAAATGGTGACTGAACCGTTTTTTATACCATCTTCGATGTGAAGGTAGAGCATGAACTCATACCTGTCAGCATTAACGATTTTAATTTTTTTGTTGTTTCTCTCGTTCTTGGTTTTTTTAATCACATGGCGTCGTAGCGCTTTGGGTATAAACTCGATTGGAACGTCCTTGAATTGATAAGTTCCAAATGCTTTATTGCTGGTATAGTGCTCTTTCATGAAGGTGATTGCGGTCTGTAACGCCTTATTTTTGCTTTGGAAATCCAATATCTTAAATGCTGCGCGAGTATTCAGTTTGATTGTCGACGCATTCTCGCCATAGTATTGCCACCGATAAAACTCAGGCGTAAAGTTCGGCTTTTTAATTTTTTGGATGAACTGTTGAAATTTTTCCTGTGGAACAATTTCATAGGATTTATTCCGTATTTCGTTGTCAGCCACCTTTTTATTGTTTACCAACGATAAAATAGCGGCGGCAGCATTTCGATGATCCTTGTCTTCGTCCTTAACATCACAAATGGCTTTTGCCTGGTAAGTTTCAGCTTCGCCTTTGTAGTAGTTCACTTTGTGAGAAAAACTATTAACTACGTGATCACTGATTTTCAAATAACGATAATGTGCATAGCACATCAGATATAGTCTGGATAAATTCTTTTGTTTCATAGCGCGCAGACCGTAAACAGTGTGGTACACAGCCAGATCAGCATAGTGCATTATATTTTGTTCTGAAATATCCAGATCTTTGATTATTTCAATGGATCGCTGGTATAGCGATGATAGAAACAGATGATTTTTGATTGAGGCATTAATTTCGCTAGTAGAGAAATCTTTTTGGTCTTTTTTTACAGTCGTCAATTGATAAAACAGCTCGTCTTTCTCTAGGAAATTAGCTAATGACTCCCTGAGTGGCTTGTCCATTAATGTGTATATTTTATTGCTTAATCTGGTTTTTTCGTCATTTAGCGCACCCGAGACCATCTCTTGCAATGTTGTGTACGATGGTCTAACAATTTTGTGTTGATGGAAATATTCCAATAGCGAACCAAATACGTATTTGGGCGTAGCGTGTTGCTTAGTCAATTCCTTAGCATAACGAGCCGCTTTAGCTTTGTTCTGACTCGAATAAATCGACATGTTATATTTTTTTAAAATGGCATCGCGATTATCATATTGGTATCGCTTGCTGACCTGCTTTTTTGGAAATTTCTCTGTTGGAAAAAATGTTTTGATAACATACCAGGTGTCCTGCCTAATTCCTTGGAACGTAAATTTAAAAAAATCTTGCGTGATTCTAAAAAAGCTAACTTGCAGAATGTAGTCAATTTTTTTGGGGACGTCGTTGAAAGAGCCAAGGTATGCTTTATCCTCCTCATCCAATTCAAACACAAAAGGTCTGTCATTATCATCAAGCGACGGTAATTTATATAATTTATTAAAGTCATCACTTGAGAGTATTTTTAGTCGAGCCACAGGCTACCTTTTGTAGGGCACAAAACGTACGTTATTATACATCAATTTTGTTGTTGTCTTACACTTTATATTCTTATGATTAACTGTATAATTAAATCTGTTATTTAAGGTTAAACATTAACGGACTATTTTTTGAGTAATTTATGGCTAAAACAATCGCTTATATTCGTACCTCGACCGACAAGCAAGATTTGAACAATCAAAAACTTGAAATTTTTGAATTTTCCAAAAAAAATAAACTTGAAGTCGATGATTTTATTCAGATGACTATCTCAAGTAGAAAAACTAGCAAAGAGCGCCGTATTGATGAAATGCTCCTAACATTAGAGGATGCTGATACGCTTATTGTTACTGAACTGAGTCGCCTGGGGAGAAGCACTGCAGAAGTCATAGGCCTAGTCAATGAACTCATTAAAAAGCAAGTGCGCGTGATCGCTATAAAACAAAATTTAGATATCAAACAACATGACATGACATCAAAGGTTATGATTACGCTGTTTTCTTTGTTTTCAGAACTTGAGCGTGACTTGATTAGCTCAAGAACTAAAGAGGCTCTGGCCAATAAAAGGGCACAGGGGATTAAGTTAGGTAAGCCCAAAGGTACCGTGCAAAAAAGTAAATTTGATCAGGACATTGTTAAAATTAAAGAATTATTGACATTAGGATTATCAGTTAGAAAAATTGCAAATTTTCTAGGGTATACTAACCACATTGGTCTTAATACGTATGTCAAAAAACGAGCACTCCGCTCAATGGTTACTAGCAATTTGTGAGAGGGATCAGATGAATAATTTTAATATAAGAAAAGCTCGGCGTGAAGACGTCCTTCCTATTATTAAATTACTGGCCAATGATCTATTGGGTAAACAACGTGAATCTTACCAAGAGCCCTTACCAGAGCAATATTATACTGCTTTCTCTGATATAGATAACGATAAAAATAATTATCTAATCGTTGTTGAAGACAATAATAAAATTATTGGCACTTTTCAATTAACCATTATTACTTATTTGACTTATCAAGGAGGGAGGCGTGGTCAAATTGAGGGGGTTCGTATCGATGAACAATATCGAGGCCAAGGAATTGGCAAGCTGATGATCGAATGGGGAATCAATAAGTCACGTGAAATGGGCTGTCATTTAGTACAGCTAACCATGGACAAGAAGCGGCTTGAAACTATCGAGTTTTATAAAAATTTAGGGTTTGTTGCTTCTCATGAGGGGATGAAGCTACACCTACCATTAGTAGGTTGATTAAATTTATTATTGAACAATAATCAAGCAACAATGTAAGAGAAAAAATGATGAATTCGGATAAAGATTATGCGCTTTCAGTAGGGCCGAGTGATTTAGAGCGGATGACCATGCTGGGTGAAATTTATATGCCCTATTGTGCAGAATTTTTAATTGGAAATGGACTTAAGCCGGGCTTAAATGTCGCTGACATCGGTTGTGGACCTGGCAATACTTCACTATGGTTAAGTAAACAAGTAGGAGAAACAGGGAAAGTGCTCGCTATTGATAATAGTGATGCACAGTTAACCATTCTCGAAAAAAAAATTATGGACAATGCTATTTCTAACATTACGACTTTAAGCCATGATATCTATCAAATAGAGCAGATAAAAGAACGATTTGATTTAATCTTTTGTCGTTTTTTATTCGTTCATTTAGTGGAGCCCTTAAAAATAATTGAAAAACTCTATACGCTATTAAACCCGGGTGGTTATTTAATTTTAGCGGAACTTGATAACTCCACTTGGTTTTCCTACCCCCTACATTCGGCATTACAACATGATACCAAGTTACTTTGCGAAGTAGGCAATATAAAAGGAAGCGATTTCAGTATTGGCCCAAAATTATACGGTTATTTGCGTAAAAACAAGTTCGCTTCAATTCGTGTTAAAATAGAACAACCCGTATTGGTAAATAAATATAGAAATTATTTAACGATAAAATCGAGTGCATGGGATACCACGTATGTAGATTTGAATCTCTCCTCAAAATTTGAGTCTGAAAATAGAATTAAACAACTTCAGGAACTTGGGAACAATCAAGATTACTTGTTAGCCGGTGCAAAAATGTATTTAGTAGCGGGGCAAAAAACCTTCAAGAAAACTATATAATTGAATATGAATTTTCAATAATGGAAATTCAATTATTTTACAATCACTTACAAAATTCTTTGCCATTAATAAAAAATCAATTTATTGGCTGCAACCCATGCTGGCAAAGGGTTGGAATGGTGTTGCGGGAAATTTCGTACCTTCCCGCAAAGAACCCCTAAAAAAGGATGGTTGGCGCTTCGCACGAGAACGATGAACATCAATAGCTTGATGATGATTGCTATTATTGGCGCAATTTTAATTGGTGAGTGGCCGGAGGCAGCCATGGTTACCGTTTTATTTGCATTAGCAGAACGCATTGAGCGGTATTCAATGGACAAAGCAAGGCTTGCAATTCAAAAGCTCTTGGAAGTTGCTCCGAATGAAGCAACTGTCCAAATAGGAGAGGATGACTGGCAAAGAGTATCGGTAAGTCAAGTTGCGATTGGAGCAATTGTTTGGGTTAAACCCGGTGAGCGTATTCCGCTTGATGGAGAACTCGTGAATGGAGAAAGCTCCGTTAACCAGGCCCCCATTACAGGTGAATCAATGCCGATTACCAAACAACCCGGTGATCTGGTATATGCAGGCTCTCTCAATGAACGTGGCTCCTTTAAATTTAGGGTCACTAAAGCATCAGGTGATACCTTACTTGCAAGAATTGGTAAAACCGTTGAGCAAGCGCAAGCTCAGCGTGCGCCGACTCAACGATTTGTTGATCAGTTTGCTAAATACTATACCCCTTTTATGGTCTTATTTGCCTTGGTCATTGCAATTCTGCCGCCACTGGTTTGGGGTGCACCTTTTTATTTATGGATTTATAAAGCATTAACCTTGCTCGTTATTGCATGTCCCTGTGCCTTGGTTATTTCTACGCCTGTAACCATTGTAAGTGGCCTTGCTTCGGCAGCAAAACATGGCCTTCTTATTAAAGGAGGCACTTACTTAGAAAATGGTCGACATTTAAAAATGATTGCGTTAGATAAAACAGGGACATTGACTGAAGGCAAGCCGGTTGTTACTGATTTCATTGTCTTTGATGAGCAGCAAGAGGATTACTTGCTGCAACTGGCAGCCAGCTTAGATAGCCACTCTGAACATCCGGTTGCTCAAGCATTAATTACTTATTGGCAAGAAAAACAACCAGGTAAATCACTATTGCCCATTAGTGTCTTTGAAGCACTTCCTGGACGCGGTGTTATGGGAACTGTCCATGGCGAGCCGTATTATGTCGGAAATCACCAGCTCGCTGAAGACAATCAGGTATGCAATTTAGACATTGAAAAGCAATTAAAAACGTTAGAGCAACAAGGCAAAACCACGGTTATTTTAAGCAATACAAAACAAGTATTGGCCATTTTTGCAGTCGCTGATACCGTGCGTGCAACCAGTCAATTAGCCGTCATGGCTTTACATCAGCGTGGTATTAAAACGTGTATCCTAACAGGAGACAATCCGATAACGGCCAATGCTATTGCAAAGTTGGTTGGGATTGATGAAGTACAAGCTAACGTATTGCCAGAAGAGAAGCTTCGCGCTATTGATGACTTGATTGCGCGTTATTTTTTCGTCGGGATGGTAGGCGATGGTATCAATGATGCCCCAGCCCTAGCTAAAGCCACTGTAGGTTTTGCAATGGGGAAAGGAACGGACACCGCTTTAGAAACAGCTGATGTGGCTTTAATGAATAATAATTTACTGAAATTGCCCTTCTTCATTGATTTAAGCCGCAAAACCATGCAAGTGCTACGTCAAAATATTAGTGTGTCTATTGCGATTAAGATCATTTTTTTTGCGCTTGCTCTTGCAGGAATTGCAACACTGTGGATGGCGGTTTTTGCTGATATGGGAGCCAGTCTTATCGTAGTTGCAAATGGACTGCGGTTATTAACGTTTCAAGATTTAACTCAATCAAAATAAGAAAATGGCTATGTTTTGATTCACTGAAAAAATAAAAATATTGTTCGCTATGCCTGCATTAATTTTGGTATTAAGCGCACATAGATCAATTCACTAATTAATTCTACGAGTGTCTGCGTAACAATGATTGCTGGCAGTACGGGAATAGCTCCCGGTATTGCGAGAGCAAGTGGTAGGACTACAAGTGAATTACGAGTGCTAGCACTGAATGCTACAGACCGGCTGGCAAACACATCCAGTTGGAGCAGTCGAGCAATAAACCATCCAACTATAGGTGCAGCAATTGCAAAAACAATGTAGATAGGAATTACTTTTAAAACCATGTTGAATGCAGATCCAAGTTGTGGCACCACAGTGGCAATGACTACAAATAACACCATCGCTGTCGCTGGCACTGGTAGAAACCCAAGCGCTGTTGCAAATCGCTTGCCAGTAAGTTTCCTCTCCGCCCATATCTGTACGAGTCTTGCAAGCGTAAACGGAATAAAAATAAGCCATATAAATGCCTGCACAAATGGATTAAGCTGAACCAAGCCAGAAGCACTATCCCCAAGAAACAGACCGAGGTAAAAAGGTAACAGTAACATCTGTACGATAAGAAGAACGGGTGTTGCCGCCAACAATAATCGGGCATCAGCTCGTCCAAGATGTGCGAAGGTTACGACGTAATCAATGCAGGGTGTGAGCAAAACTAATAGTACCCCAAGTCGTACCATTGGATCTGCTGGAGTAAATTGGATCAAAGCTGCCACAAGTAGGGTGTTATTACAGGAACGGGGCAAATGCGACCAAGACCGCTTGTTTATGTCATTAATATAAACATTCCAGACTAAATAAAAAAAATTATCTACCAAATAATCCCGTTATCCTACACCTAGAAAAAACCTGAATCACAACCCCCATAAGGCTTGATAACAAAAAAATATAGTAAAAATCTAATCGCATAAATAGTTCATTGAAATGGATGAAGTAGTCTTTGTCATTGCTCTCAATAAAACCAAACCCTTTGGTCTGGTTAAACCATTTAACGGTACCGCGAATTTTATCGGCCATTTTGGGGAACAGCTTGCCAAATGTATGAGTTAACTCAAAAAAATCAAGCCGATGGTCTAGCAATGTAGGTGCCATCAGAACAAATTTACCGTGGAGTGTTAACACGTTGCAGTTGACAATACAGAGTATAATTGATATAAAAAAATACCGCTAACAGATGGTCACATCCATGACTCAATCGTTGTTAAATACTCTAAGCAAATCTGATATGTTCCACTTACCTTCGCGAGTATCTTGTTGTTGTCTCTGATTTCTATTAACGCCTAGCGCCCCATTGTGTCGTTAAGGCCATTTTAATAAGACAGAGATAATCATGCACAGTAACATAATCAACACATCCAACTCACATTCAAATGGTCAATATTGTTTATTTTTAACCAAGATTGGCTTTATATCTTCAACTTTAATTTTTTGTTGTTGTCTCTAATTCTTATGCTGCCTAACGACAACTGTTGTTAGGTTATCTTAACGTAAATAGAGACAACCATGCATAGCAAAAAAATCAATTTTTTAAGTCAACCTCGCGGCCTTTATTACTTATTTTTAACCGATCTGTGGGAGCGTTTTAGCTACTACGGTATTACCGCTATTTTAATTTTATATATGGATAAAACGTTCCAACTTTCTACTCAAGAAGTATATGCAATTTATGGTACTTATGGTGCATTAATCTATCTTGTCCCTCTGTTAGGAGGGTGGTTGGCTGATAATTTGTGGGGCAGTTATCGCACAGTCATCGTTGGGACTTGCCTTATTGCTCTTGGGCATTTTATTGTGGCGTTACGCGATCCTAATTATTATTTTTTTTATGCAGGTCTTGCTGTAATTATTTTAGGCACAGGTTTGTTTACGCCCAATATTCACGCAACTGTTGGACATTTATATAAAGATAATGATCCCAGACGAGAGAGTGGCTTTACTCTTGCTTATATGGGTAGAAATGTAGGCACCATTATTGCTCCCATTCTTTGCGCCTGGATTGCAGGGCGAACAGATTGGCATTGGGCATTTATTGTTGCCGGTTTGGGGATGTTGGTCGGGTTGTGGACTTTTATGCGAGGAAAACCCCATTACAGTGCGAGTAGTTTCGTGAAACGAACACCATTGCAAAATAACAATAAAAAGATTTTCATTTTCTTATTGTTTCCTCTGAGCTTAAGCATAATTTACCTTACCATGCGCCACACAAATTGGACTAGTGTGCTTTTATTTATTAGCGTGCTTATTATTATTTTACGGCTTATTTTATTGGCATGGCAGGAAGACGCAAAGAGTCGGAAAGCAATCAGTACCGCCTCGATGCTGACAATATTCTATATGGTCTTTATGATACTCTTACAGCAAAGTGGGGGGACATTAAATCTATTTACCGATCGACACATCAATAAACAGTTAGGTTCATATACTCTGGAAACGGGGATGTTTCAAGCTGTTGAACCGTTAGCTCTGGTATTATTAACGCCTCTCTTCACATGCCTTTGGCAATACGCTGATAGGAGAAAATGGGTTATCAGCGATGAAAATAAATTTACTATTGGACTTTTTGTAATGAGTTCTTCTTTTGTGGTGTTGATGGTTAGTTTATCTTATCAAAACGTGCAGGGATTCATTGCAATGTCATGGATATATATAGTTTATGTAATGCAAGCAATGGGTGAACTGTTTATTGGCCCAATTGGTTTAGCTATGATTTCGAGAATTATTCCAAGGCGAATGCTTGGCTTTTTTATGGGTGTGTGGGTACTGGGTGCATCCCTTGCTAATTATACCGCAGCCAAGATAGGCGGGTGGATAATACCTACAGATGAGGATCCTACAATGCTATTTTTGCATTATCGTCATGCGTTTTTTTATTTAGCACTATTTGGATTTATTGCATCCTTTATACTTTTTGCTATTCATTATCTATCTCGACATAAACATCGACAAAACAGACCTACTCATTATTTAAAATTGCAGTATAACTCCAAGTTAGATGACAAGACCACAGTGCAGTGATCCCGTCCCATAACTATAACTGAGCAACCAATTTCGGTCAATTTATGCACATTATTACTGGCATCAACAAAAGTACGTCAAGTGATACTAATCGTATAATAATCATTATGCGATTAGTTAGCCCTCAACTCATCGCATAATTTGTTTTTTTGTGGTAGATTATCTCATAAAAAACTAATCGCATAATTATTAATGGCTAAAAATACCCAAGTTGATGATTACATCTCGTATCAAAAATCGACGGATAAATCGCCTTTGACTTTGGAAAGTTATCGAAGCGATTTGTTACAATTCGCCATTTGGTTTGAAGCTATCAACAAAACTGACATGAAGCTGACCAATATTACGCCAACTGATGCGCGTCAGTATAAACAATATTTAATAGATGCCCGATTTAAAGCTCCTACCATCAACCGACGATTGTTGTCGCTGAAGTATTTTTTGGAATGGGGATGGCAAACGAAAAAAATTAAATTTCGATTCCCATTGCCAAAAACGGTGAAACAATCACAAGCGATGCCAAAGTGGTTGAGCCGGACTCACCAGAACCAGTTATTGCGTCATGTTGAGCAGCGTGGTAGTAAGCGAGATATTGCTATCGTGAAGATACTATTAAATACAGGTCTTCGTGTCAGTGAACTATGTAATCTAAAGTGGTGCGACATAACCATGAGTGAACGTAAAGGAAAACTTACGGTTACTGCTGGTAAAGGATGCAAATATCGCGAAGTACCCTTGAATAAAGATGCTCGCTTTGCATTATTTGATCTGGATTATACAATACATGCTGGAAGTGAAATTTTTGTTTTCACTGGTCAACGTGGTGTCTTAAGTGCCCGTGGAGTGCAATTGATGCTGAAGCGATTACATACTCCAGAAGAGTTGGGTGTTATATCACCGCATCAACTCAGACACACATTTTGTAAAAATTTGGTTGATGCGGCTGTTAGTCTAGAAAAAGTGGCATCACTTGCAGGACATGAGCGTTTAGATACAACAAAATTATATTGCCAACCCTCATTTGCTGATTTAAGTGAGGCAGTAGAACGAATTGGGGAAAATGATTAATGCGTTTGATTGAGGTATTACCAGATTATGAAGCCAAGCGCTTTAGTCGCCCTCCAGTACTAACGAGTGACGACCGCAAAAAATACTTTAAAATAGATGACTCCATTCGTGAGCTTGTTAAACGTCAATTATCTTTGCCGGTCGGCGACAATTACGATTGCCGATTCCCCCGCAGTAAATTACTTGCTCTTACCTCCTTAATTTAAGCCTATATTTTTCTTTTTAGCAAAAGCAGCGCGATAACTTTCACCGTCAACTTTAATAATCGTAGCATGGTGCACCACTCTATCGATTGCAGCCACAGCCATGATCTTGTCTGGAAAAAGATTATCCCAATCTCCAAAGGGCTGATTGGCCGTTATAAGGCCTAGAGCTCCGGAACTTGCGCTGTGATGCAAAATTAGAGAGCAATTATTGGCAATATTTAATTACTATTGTACTTTCTTTACGATCGCAGTTCCTAGAACGGTGAGAGTAGGAACTCAATTTGTCATATTGACAATGTTAACCCCGTAAAAGTGATGAAATCCAATTGAAATATCAACTACAAAAGCTAAATAGGAATTAAAAGCGCTGGGTTTTTGTCCTTCCCTCCTCGGATTATTTAAATTTTTGCGTCACAGCGCAAGTTCCGGAGCTCTAGGCCTAATTGACAATTTATAGGGACAATTGAACTCATTCATTTTAAGTACCTTGTTTCTCTATAGTTTTTTTATTAAAAATATACAGCTTGAATTTTCAACATATCCTGGTCGCTCAAAGTCACATTGATATCCAAGCGCCTCATAGAATTCGCGAGCTTTTTGAAAATTCATTGTGGAGACAGTTGCCATATGACAACCAGTTTCAAGACCATATTGATGGACACGTTCCATTATTTTTCGACCAAGCCCTTGTTTTCGATACTCTGGGCTAACCCATAATTTATCAGTATAAATAGCGCCGAATATCACCGATCCATTACACCCAGCGATGATTACATGGGTATCGTCCCGAATAAAGAAAGCAAAAGGGTATGCCGCTCCTTTATCGGATGTTTCTTCATTGATTTTTTGCGTTAAGAAGTCGATGTCCTGTTGAATCGGTGTCAATGTTTTTTCGATTTTCATGATGATGTGATTATGCATAGAAAAACGAGTCTAACATTTAGTAGCATGTAGGGCAAAGTGATACTGCGCTAATGTTATAGGCATACCAAGGTCATTTTTTATTGTCTGAGGTGTCTTTGGGGTTTGGATATGACTACTGTCATTGACGTGACATTTAATTTAAACTTCTGGGGCTTTATCATCACACAGGAATTGAAATGAAAGATACCAAAATAGCCAGCTTAATATTATTCATTAAGAAATTGATGATTCTCATTTGTATATTAGGCCCATCTATCTCTAATGCTAAGTCTATGGAACCCAAACCAGCACTCTATGCTGTCATCAGCCCTATGCCGAGTGAAGCCACCTATATCCGATCAAAAATGACGAATAAAAAAGAAATTCAAAAATTATCTATTAAGTATTTGACTGGCGAAATCAATGGAAGGCATGTTATTTCTGTTGTGAGCGGTTATGGCAAAGTGAATATCACGACGGTCGCATCACGTTTATTTGCAAGTTTTCATCCTGATGCGGTTATTCTGGCTGAGACATCGGGCTCTGTGAATAAGCAATTAAAAATTGGCACTGTTGTAATTGCAACGCGATTATTTGATGCCGATTTTGGTGAGTTAACCAAAAATGGACCTTCACTTCCTATCTTGATTGATAATCCTATCAATAACAAAAAGGAACCCATGATCTATGATGCAGATTCATCACTTTTAAAAACTGCAAAAAAGACATCTGAGCATCTTAAAAATAAAGAAAACGTTGTTTTTGGCGTTATTGCAGATAGTGATTTTCTACCAAATCCTGACTGGCAACTTAAACTTATGCGTGAAAATGGTGTGCAAGCTGTTGCAATGGACGGGGTGCCAGTAGCTAAATTAGCTTGGCTTTTTGGTACACCTAGTCTTGTCTTTCATGCGGTTGCTAATGTGGCTGGTGAACCAATATTAGATACTAATACTGAAGTGGCTTCTAAAAATATGGGTGAGTTAGTGGTAAAATTTATCGGTGATCTGCCAAAAACTGTGTAAGGCGGCTAATAGAAACACATAAAATTTATTAAATAATACGAAACAAAGTGTTGAAACACAAATGTTAAGATACAAAAAACTATCAATGGAATCGAGAACCTTATGAAATGTTTAGTAAACCTACTTTCCGATGCCCAGCTCAATTTTAAGGAATGGGATCACGGCAAAAATTACTCGTGTTCTGTGGCTGAAATTGCAAAACTCTGGCAAACAAAAAAACTCGGTTTTCATATTGAAATTCTCAATCCCAAGTCCTTCTCTTGCCCCTATCACAAACACCATGAGGAAGAGGAATTATTCATCATACTAAATGGCTCCGCAACAGTCAGGCAGGACGATGAATTTTACAAAGTAAAAGAAGGTGATTTAGTTTTTTTCAAAACTGGCGTCGCGCACCAATTTTATAATCATACGGATGCTCCCATGCTATTTTTTGCTCTTTCAAACCAATCTAATAAAGAGGTTTGCATTTATCCAGACTCAAATAAGATGTTGAAGACAGATGGAAAGAATCGAGTCATTACACAGAACGGCATTGAGATCGATGATTATTGGAAAGACGAAAAAGATCCTACTACAAAATGGCCAAAGCACATACTTCAAGACGAAACATCGACATGAGCTTCAAGCACAATAATATTCAATGGATAGAGAATGAATATGAACCATAGTAAACAATTACTTTCCTATGTGCGCCAAGGTGACTTCGCTCATCCTGGTGAAATTGAGGCTATTGAATTGGCGTTGGGACCGATTGCAAAAAATAAAATGCACCGAATTTTGGACGTTGGATGTGGTTTAGGCGGCAGTGCACATTACTTGCAGCAACAAGGGTGGGGTAATGTCACCGGCATTGATATTGATGACGAGCTCATTGCTCATGCAACTGAGCGATATTCGGATATTTCATTTATGCATGGTGATATTTTGCAAGGAGATACGTTCTTAAACCAAACCTTTCATGTGATTTACTGTTTCAGTGCATTCTTTTGTTTTGATCCTCAACAAACCGTATTAAGCCAAATGTTTAAGGTGGCTGAAAATGGGTGCAATTTAGTACTGTTTGATTATTCACGGCCTACAGAACAATCAATTGATAGCCCGTTTCCATGGTCGAAAACAGCTTCAAAATTCAATCCCATTTATTTGCCAGAAATAAAGGCGCAATTACAAGCGTCAGGATGGAATTTTAAAGAAAGTAGAGATATTTCACACCAATTTGATCATTGGTACGCTGATCTTTTACAACAATTTGAAGTTAAACGAGATGGCATTGTCTCACAGTTTGGTGAAATTATGTTTAGTAGGATGCAAGAAGGGTATGCGCAATTATTGCGTGAGATCAGAGAAAACAGAATTGGCGGTATTATTATTTATGCAACAAAATAGAGTATCAATTGAATCTACTTGCTTTAGCCATTTTTTAATAAATTCTCATTTAATCGACTTATCAACTTGTTAATAAGTGTTTTTTCACTATCCGTGAATGTATCCAAGGCAATACGATTAAGCTCCAGTGCGCATTGCTCTATAATTTTTTGATATTGTTTGGCCTTATCAGTCAGATTAATGGAAATAGCGCGCCTATCTGTTGGACTTGGATTTCTGATAATCAATCCGTCTCGTTCCATACGATCGAGCGTTCTCACCGCTGTTGGCTGCTCAATTCCAATTCGTTTATGCATTTCTGATTGGGTTAATCCATCTTGCTCATAAAGCTCCATAAGAAAATAAGTGTACGCGTGGGTGATGCCATGAGACTTTAGTAACTCATTTGCCTTTTTTACTAAGAGACCGCTGGCTTTTTTGATTAGGGTAGAGGTATTCATTATTTTCCTATATTAGCATAGCTTGCTATATATTAGCAGGCTATGCTAATATATTCTAGTTATTTTGGGAGTCATGATGAGAAAACAACCGATCTATCAGGTGGATGCATTCACTTCAAGCTTATTTAGCGGCAATCCAGCCGCCGTTTGTCCATTAGATGAATGGTTAGATGATGCGATAATGCAGGCGATTGCACAGGAAAATAATTTATCTGAAACCGCTTTTATTGTCCCACAGGGCAGCCAATACCAAATTCGCTGGTTTACTCCAAAAAAGGAAGTTGCTCTATGCGGGCATGCGACTCTGGCGAGTGCTTTTGTATTGTTTGAAGTATTGGGTTATCCCCATGAGGAAATTATTTTTAATAGCCAGAGTGGGCCACTTCGCGTCAAGAAAGAGGGTGCCTTGTTACAAATGGACTTTCCGGCTTTACCTTATCATGAAATAACCCCACCACCGGAACTATTAAGTGCTATAAATGTTTGCCCTAACGCGGTTTATGAAAGCACTTTTGATTTATTGCTGATCTTTAATCATGAACATGAAATACAACAGGCCAAGCCCGATTTGAACGCCATTGCAAAATTGCAGTATCGTGGCGTGATTTTATCAGCGCTTGCAAGTAGTACTGATATTTTCTCTAGGTGTTTTTATCCAGGATGTGATGTCCATGAAGATCCAGTGACAGGTTCGGCACATTGCGTAATAGTCCCTTATTGGGTGCTAACGTACAAACGACATAAAAGTACCACGAGATACAAGAAAAAATCGACTTCCATAGACGGCGTCTATCAGCATAATTTACGTGAGCTAATGAAATATAATAGGGCTGAACGCGACACGTCTAGAATCTTCGCTATTGAGGCCTTAGATACTTTTTTAGCCAATAACATCTGAATTTCATCTTCTTTACCGTCTAATCGAGATATTCCATGGGATCCCTTGGGTCTTCCAAGTACTCTACCTTTTGCACGCGCAGCCGCTAACCCTTCACATGTTCGCTCCGAAATTAGATCCCGTTCAATTTCAGCAAACAACCCAAACATCGTTACCATTACTTTGCTTTGTATATCTTGTTTTCCGTCCAAGTGAATATTTTCTTTGATCGCGATAAATTTGATTTGATGTTTAATGAGGTCATCAACAATTTGAATGACTTGGCCAACGCTCCGTCCCAGCCGTGATAATTCGCTCACCAACAAAAGATCCCCTGCCTGCATCCCCGCAAACAGTCCGTCTATCCCACGTTCCTTTAGTGATTTTCTTGATGATACTTGGATTTCTAAAAACCGATCGATATGTAGATGATGATGTTGAGCGTAATCCAGTATTGCCAATCTTTGATTACTGAGTTCTTGCCCGCCGGTTGATACACGTAAATAAGCAACGATTTTCATGAGAAAAACCGCGACTGTTTAAAAAAAGCATTCAATATAAATTTTCTGATCATTATTGGTGTAATATATCCGGACATTTATACAACCAATTATGGACTAATAAAACGGCCGTTTCTACGTCTATTTTTACTGCTTTTTATTATGTGGAGCTCAACATGGCCAGAATGAGAATTTTAAACACATCGGAACAACACATCTTTGAGTCACCACCGCTATTTAATAGCGTTGAACGTAAGCGATATTTCTCTTTGCCATTAACTCTCAACGAATCAATGAACAACCTAACAACTCCAACCAATAAGGTGTGCTTCTTAGCTTCCGCTGGGTACTTCAAAGCACGGCATCGCTTTTTCGCACAACAGTTTCATCAAGCCGACATTGAGTTCATTGCCAAACAAATAGGCGTGAATCCTGATGACGTTCAGCCAAAAACCTATAATAAGGTAACGTATCGTCGTCACCAAAGCCTTATTTTGAATTACTTTGGTTTCTCATCATTTGATGCGTTGGCCATGGCGTTTACTAAAACTGAAATTTCATTAATGGTTAAGGTTCAGTTTAGACCAAAATTAATTTTACTAGAAATCATTCAAGTGTTAACACGCAAGAAAATTGCTCTTCCCCGCTACAATAGGTTGGCTACTTTGATTGTAGATGCCGTTAATCAATATCAACAAACACTGAATCAAACGATCAAGTCCAATTTAAATAAAGAGCAACAAGAACAACTTGATGCCTTGTTAGAAAAGGTAACAGGATCAGGGTCTGATGACAAGTGGCGTTATCAAATTACCTTACTGAAAAAGTCATCTCAATCAATGCGGCCAAAAAAAATAAAAGAAAATGTTACGGATCTAAACGATTTATTGACACTGTACATGCAATTTAAACCCGTGATTATTCAATTAGGTTTGAGCTATGAATGCCTACACTATTATGCTAACTCGGTTATAAAATCACGGATCCATCAGGTTTCTCGCAGAGAAGAAGACAGCCGTTATTTACATTTATTAGCTTTTATTGTGTACAAAACGTTAAAACTGCAAGACCTATTGATAAATACGATGTTACTCGCAGTACAAGCTACCATCAATGCCACGACGAAGGAGCACCAAGGGCTTTATTATGACGAAAGGGAGGCCAGAGAGCAATCTGTTAATCATCTGGTTGATGGCTTGCAAAAAGGTTTTTTAGGCACAATAGCGACGATTAAAATCATCATTGCTGACTCAGCATTAACGGCCGATCAAAAAATAACTGAAATAGCTGCGACTGTTAATCGACCAGAATCAAAAAAAGCAGCGGTTAAACAGCAGATCAATAATTTTAAAAGTGATATGAAAACCATCCAACAGGGTACAGGTTACTATGACCTGTTAGAAAAACGATCAATAAAATTACAAAACCGCGTTGCTGATATTTTACGACAAACGATTTTTGATTCAAATTGTGGGAACCCTTTACTTCTCAACGCAATATTACATTATCAAAAAAAATCAGGGGATATTGATAAGAGCGCGCCGATTACATTTCTCACGCCAGACCAGATCCTGCTGATCTTCGATAAAGACGGAAAGTTTCGTGTCTCTTTGTACAAGGCGTTGTTGTACCTCGCTGTTGCCGATGCTATCAAATCCGGAGTTCTTAACCTGGTTCACTCAGAAAAATATCGTTCATTAGATGATTATATGATTCCAAAATCTGATTGGAATGAGCATCATGATGAATACCTGCAACGCGCGCAATTAAATGAATACGCTAATTGCAACACAACTTTAAAACAACTTGAGCAAGCGGTTGTTAGTCGCTATAAAGAAACCAACAATAATTTTGTAGCTGGGTCAAATTCATACCTCACATTTCGAGACAACGGTACATTCCATGTTTCAACACCAAAATTGGAGGAAACTGATAGCTTGCCGTTAAGCGGAATATTCCCAGATCGAAAGTATATTCCTTTGCTTGAGGCATTAGCAACCGTTGATAATGCAACTGATTTAGTTGAAGAATTTGAGCATTGGCAAATGAAATATCAGCATCCTAAACCAGCGAAGAAGGTATTTTTCGCTGGTATTATGGCTTATGGCTGTGATATTGGTCACCGTAAATTGGCTCAGATTTCAAAACAAATCAACGAGACTGAATTGGACAACACCATAAATTGGTATTTTTCATTAGACAATATTCGCGCTACCAATGATCGTGTGTTGCAGTATATGGATAGAATGGAAGCACCCAATATTTATCGTAATCAAACCGACCTACTACACACGTCAAGTGATGGTCAAAAATTTGGAGTATCTGTTGACTCACTCAATGCCAACTATTCATTCAAATACCTTGGTAAAGACAAGGGCGTCAGTGTAATGAGCTTCATCGATATGCGACAAATGATGTGGTATTCAAATGTTGTGAGCTCTGCAGAACGCGAAGCCGCCTATGTTATTGATGGACTAATGTACAACGATGTCATCAAAAGTGATATCCACTCAACAGATACTCATGGGTTTTCAGAAGTTATATTTGCTGTGCTTTTTTTGCTTGGATTTACATTTGCGCCCCGAATAAAAGGACTTGGTCGTCAAAAATTATATGCCTTTATAAATCAAAAAATTTCTGAACAAGAAACGCAGGCGGGATTCAAACCGCACCAATACATCAAAGAGTACGTAATAGAACCACAGTGGGATGAAATATTGCGATTTGTTGCAACGATTAAATTGAAAGTAACGACCGCATCACAACTTTTCAGGCGATTGAATTCATACTCTAAGCAACATCCGCTCTATAAGGCCCTAAAAGAATTTGGTAAAATCCCTAAAACGCTGTTCATTTTGAGATATGTGGATGATCTTCAATTCAGGCAATCCATTGAAAAACAACTGAACAAAGTAGAAGGGTCACATAAACTGGCAAAAGCGATTTCACTTGGCAACGATCACGCCTTTCTGCAAGGTGAAAAAGAAGAACAGGAAATTGCTGAGGGGTGTCGTCGATTAATAAAAAATGCACTTATGTGTTGGAACTACCTTTATCTAACAAAGGAAATAAACGAAGAAACAGACGATGCACGCAAATGTGAGTTAATTGAAGTCATCCAAAACGATTCCGTAATGCGATGGAGTCATTTTAATCTGGGTGGTGAGTACGATTTCTCAGATGAAAAAATGGTTGATTCTGTTGGCTTGAAAGTTCCCAAAAAACAACCCATTTAAGGCAGCTGATTTTGGGAGGTAGCAAATCTCAAACAGGCTATGCTAGATATAGGGTTCTTTAAAATCCCGTGGTACTTTTACGTCGTTTGTACGTTAGCACCCAACTAGAATGACAACGTCCGATTTGGGTTGTAACATATCGTTGATTAGAACTTTGTGGCTTATCAGGAATAGTCATTTCAAGAATTCCCTTTTCTATTAATGGATTGATAAACCTTTTTCTAAATTTGGTGCGATCACTCCAGCCTAGAAGCTGCATCATCTCATTCATAGATCGCCCCTCCTCAGAACCTGTTTAAAATCTCGAATAA
>DIUW01000010.1 GCA_002423125.1 Legionellaceae bacterium UBA6148
TAGATGGGGTTTATTAAACGCTTACTGAATGAGGGGTGAGCTCCCTGGTGGACTACGCACGCCCTCTGTAAAAGTCCCGATCGTTTCTTTCCAATTATTCCAATTATTAAAGAATGTTGGCGATCGTCGAAGTGGTGATTGCGTGGCGTTCTCTAGAGATGGATATTCCTGAAGAGCCTCCGCGGAATCAACATCCGAACGAGAACCACTCCGGGAAGACATACGACGAGGATCATTTGGGCGCACTACCGGAGGCACCTCGTTTGCCCCTCGCCAGTTTTTGGCAAATGCCCTAAATGCATACACTAATGCGTACAACACTGAGGCCACTATCCCCAAAACAATTATCCACGGCGGATCTGAATAATGTCCCTTCGCATCGACCTCCAAAAACGGATTCATTGGATAATCAACCGCTTTTTGTCCTTTTGAAAGACCTGAAAAAAATGATCGTACCCACTCAAGCACTTCTTGAGTGCACTTCTGCGTTAAAGAATCAAATGCCATACTTTTATAAATTGCATCGAATTCATTATTAGCAGGGAGAGTTTTCTCCGCCTGTCGATTTGCCTTATAATCTTTGATGTATGCCCACAAATCGGTATATGCTGGATCTTTTTTGATTCCCTTTGATTTCGTGAACGCCTCAATTTGCTTTAAATCAACCGATCGCGTTATCTCTCCTTCTGTTGTATAGCGCTCGAATAATTTAAAGATCCCCTCATCCTTATGGACAAGTTTTTGATTATAGTGGTGCTCATTTGTTCCGTAGCCGACTTGAATCGCTTGGCTCGTCTTAATAAATACGACTTTACCCGATTTAATGATCTCTTGTTGTTGAGAAGGAGTGGGGTCTGAGAGCATCACCGTTACAGCACTCTTTTTGTCTTCATTTTTCTCCGAATGTTGATATTTGGCATAGATTGAATCAAAAACACATGCCATGATTCCCAAAAATCCCAATACAAATCCTGCAATAATCCATGCAGGAGGAAATGCCGTCATTGCTATCGCACAGAATCCGGCTACAGCAAATTCCACACTGCAGATTGCACTATAAAAATATAAACCGGATCGCAACCCCGAAAGCAAAGCACGATAATAGGAAAATTCGGCAACTGATTTTAGCTCCTCTTTTTTTTCTCTGTGTTTCGGAATAAGATGTTTCGCCAGTTTTGCAAGTAAATTATCGACCTGGTCGTGAGCATCCTGATTGTTACACTCAGAGAACACTTCCTCTATCTCTTTTTGCAATAATACTAATTCATCATTAAGGCGTGAACGAATGAACTCCTGCTGAAATTCATATTCCTCATAACAACGATTAATAACGCATAGGAGAGTAAACAGTGAACAACAAGCGAGCATGGCTCCTAAAAGAGGTGGGCACAGTACAACCAGTCCAACCGCCGCCATATACGTGTAAAGACCATCAACCAATCCACCAAAAAATGCAGACGACATCCTCAAGCAAGCTGACGGCAAAAATTGCTTTTCTTGATGCTTGTGCTTTGTTAATGATGTAATCTTTTTTAACTGTTTTACTGAAAGCGCATGCATGGAGCCGTTCGTTGCTCGTGAGTGATTTGTTAACATTTTCCTTGCAAAATACTCATTAATTTTTTCGTGATCTTTGGTTTGAAGATACGATCCTGATTGATATTGACGGATCAACTGCAGGATTGATTCATCGGTTATCCCTTCTTCTTCATACACTCCTGTCTCGTTACAAAAACCAAACTTATACACTCCACCGACATGAATGATCAAAATTTCTTTTAAATCCAATACCTTTTCTTCTTCACTCTTATCAGGTACTGAAGACGTAACCCTCACACGACAACTCTCTGTTATCGTTTTGTCATAATCATCTAATTTGTCAGCATCAATGGATAATTGCTTCCACGTGGTTGTTAGGGTGTGGGTATGCTTGGACTTAGTGAGCGACGTAATTTCCTTTAACTCTTGTGCGGATAGATCACGAGGAACGTTTGTTGTGTATATTTTTGAGTCGTATTTCCGTAACGTATCATCCTCTCCATATAATGGTATCCATGTGTTGGTCTTTTTATGAAGATAATACAGCTGGTTGATTCCTTTTTTCTCGTTGATGACGCGCACATAACCCGCCTCGAAATCACCTAATGGAATTTTTGACACATCATAGGGTAATTCCGACAATAGGAGAGAACAGCATTTATTTTTTTGAGCGAACAATAGACCATCAGGCTCATTATTTTCACCTATAACGCGAACGTATCCGAAATCATAGGGCCCTAAATCGATATTTGATCCATCGTCATTCGGCCATGTAGTCATCACCGTCGAACACCCACTCCCCATATCAGCACTGATAGTATGTCGATAGAACGCTTTATTTGGGTTTGAAATATGGCCTTTTTGAGCGATTTGAAAATGAATAGCGTCAAAATAGCCTTCCTTAGAAAGATCTTTAAACGTAAGAGGTATGGGTTTATTTTGATGATCAAACCGTTTTTGATAAAGCAATTCGTTAGCAAGATCGATTGTTCCACGCTGCAACGTATTAAAAGGATCATAAACTTTATATTCAAGCACATTCTCTTTTTCATTTATCGCAATCGCTATTTGCTTTGGTCCAATAGCGCGAATAAGGCCGCTCGGCATCTCACACAATTCATAATCGCTATCGATACCTAAATTTTGCGCCATCACGAGGAGATTTTTATTCTTTTTTTGATATTTTTTTCGTGGATCCGTGACCTGACTTCGATACCAGACGCGATTCGTAGCGGCAATCAAACCCAATAGCAGACCAACGGGCAAAAACGCAAATTGAAAATCAACACCGAGCAATAAAGCGATTTGAATGACGCTACGAACACCTTTATAAGCAAATTTCAAGCCCTTGAAAAAATCGCGCAAATAAGGCCAAAGCCAAGCGATCACGGCCTTCATTTTATTTTTATCATCCTCGTCATACACATTACCAATATACGATAACGTCATGATAAAGGCGGCCTCAAACATCACTCCAAGAAAGGTAAGAGGTGAGGACATCCATTCGTGCATCGTATCCGATGACGAAGTTCCTGGAGGACAAGCAAGATCAAAATAACATTTGAATGTACTGTAAGAAATAATTAGACCATCAAAGGCGCCAAAAAGGGCTCTGACATAGACAATATCCTTCCAAAGATATTCGGCATTTTCTTTGGAGAATAGCTTGTTACAAAACTTATGAACACCTACAAAGGCGCCGCCATCGTCAGTTGATGGATTCGTCTCTGTACTTGCATCTTCGTTATCAGCATCGGACATTATGCGTTTCACAGAGAGTGAATTAGTTGCGTTGCATTCTACCCTACCTTAGCGAAAAAGACAAGGATTATTGCAACTTGATTTATTTTGGCCCAAAAAAAATCCAAAAGTTACCTATCGAATCAAAGTGCCGCTATAAATAGCGTTAAAAATGGAAATTCAAAACACCAAATATAATTTCAATTGCAATAAGAGCAATAATAATCACTTCAAGATTATGCGCGTGACGATTTTCTAAATAGCCATTAAACGGAAACATATCCTATATTTACCGTTTTATAATGTTGGTCAACTCGAGACAAATCAATGCTATTCGCAATACAATAACTAAGGCACTCCATGATATAGACTCGAAAATTAAGTTATGGAATACAGAAAGGGCCAATCGGTGTGTCGCCAATTGACCCAGTGGAATGACACATAGCAAGTCCAACCTCGCAGGCTAAACTATCTCACAACTACACCATACGTGTCAAGGCACCCGAACTGATTCAACATCTAAATGTCGTCTTTGCGAACGCAGTGAAGCAACCCAGAGTTTAAAGCACGGAACCCTAGATTGCTTCACTGCGTTCGCAAAGACAGCGTTTTTTTTTCATGAGGTAGCCCTAACTGATTCAAGGCTTCTTCGACGATCCTCCTGATGTATGCGCATGCCGGAAAATATCCCGCGGCGCTTCAGGAGGATATCCCAGCCCTTTGTCGGCGAGTCGCTTGATCGTTAACAAATATTGCTCGCCCCATTCGCCGGGTTCAAAGTTGGTAACAACAACGTTGTAACTCAGATTAATGATCGACTCAAATGCTTTTCGTTGCCCAAGTACAAACCCCGCGAATGCAACTTGTACTTCGGTATCCGTGCTAACGCCTCCGGATTTTAAACGCTCGATAAACAAATAAATGATTTTTTCAATGGTATAGAAAAGCTTGCACATCGACATCCCAGCAGAAGCCATATTCTCGGCTTTAGAGGCCGCCATCTTAAATCCATAATCATGAATGGGATAAACAAACTCCAAACCAGTGCCGTCGATTAAAGGATCGGGAGGAATAATGATCGCAGGCGCAATGGCGTCAATGACTGGCGAAATGACGTAAAGCTCGAAACTCGCCCATCTCCACTCAATGCAATAGGTCATTTCAGCCGTTTCGATAAGACGACTGGCTTCTTCTAGAGGATCAAGATCGTCCATTAAATCCCCAACTGAAGATTCCGGATTGTTCAGATTATCAACCAATGCAATTACCTTATTAGTTTCCGATGAATATATGTAGTCTAAATCTGGCTCACGTAAAACACAACTGCTGATGTACTGCATCGTGAGCAAGGACTCTGACACGCTTTCTTCTCTTGATGGGGTAAAATAATCCCTTTACGCATCCAAAGGTCGAGCATGGGTTGAAGGGCAGATTCGTCCACACGAAATTCACGCGTTAATTGCTGAATACTAACAACCCGCTCACGCTGAATGTAATCACGAAGTTGCAATAACATAGCCCCTCCTTGATTGACGAAGCAATTTACCCATCCATGAAACAGTCATCAACAATGCCAATGCTATCGATACAACCCAAAGCAACGTTTGAATTGGATGCACCATTACGGTCGCTAGTTGATAAAAACCAACAGAGACACTATACGCTAACACGAGCGACCAGGTAATTGAAAACCACATAAACTTTCGACCAGCCTCCTGCCGAATCACCGCCATTGTGGAAACACAAGGAATATATAATAAAATGAAAAGAAGATACGCATAAGCACCAATTTTGCCATCAAAATGCCGAGACATAATATCAGCCACCGGAGAGGGCAATCGGACGTCTGAAATATTAGCGGACAGTGGATGAATAAGGGCTTGACCAAGGCTGGCTAGATTCTGTGGAATCGACATCACCGCCGTGTGCATTGAAACTAAAAAATTAAATTCAGCTGCAGCCTGTTGTCCAAAATGGCCAACTTGCGAATATAACGTATGCAAAGTCCCTACCACCACCTCCTTGGCGAGCATCCCTGTTAACAGCCCCATGGTTGCAGGCCAGTTGTCTTGATGCAATCCCATAGGGGAAAACAATGGCGTAATCCATTGCCCAAATAAAGATAAAACGGAATCCCCCCCGTGCTCAAGAGTCAATACATTAAACCCTCCTAACAAGACACAAATGGGAATAATTAATTTACCCGCGCGCACAATAAAGTAGCGCAATCGCATTGACATTTCTTTCATCAAGCGAGAAAGCGAGGGTTTGTGGTAAGCCGGTAATTCCAAAAGTAATGGCGATGCGCTCCCTTGAAACACGGTTTTTCGCAATAAAAGTCCCGTTAAAACAGCCATTAAAATGCCAATTAAGTACAACGAAAATACAATGTTATGGCCGCCGACAGGAAAAAAAGTCGCGACGAATACCGCGTAGATGGCCAACCGTGCACTGCATGACATAAAAGGACTCATCAGGACCGTTAATAACCTATCGCGCTCAGAGTCTAACGTGCGTGCAGCCATAATCGCCGGCACATTACATCCAAATCCAACAATCATTGGCACAAATGATTTTCCTGGCAGACCTAAACGCCGCATCACTTTATCAACAACGAAGGCAGCGCGCGCCATATAACCTGACGTTTCAAGCAAGGCTAAAAAGAAAAACATCGAGGCGATTACCGGAATAAACGTGAGCGTTGTATTGATCCCTTTACCGACACCATTCGCTATCAATGCAATCAGCCAATCCGGTGCATGTACCGCTTGCAGCAACGCGGCACTGCCTTGAACAAACAGGGCATCACTGCTGATATCAAAAAAATCTTGTAATGATCCGCCTAGGTTGATGGCGAAGAAAAACATTAAATACATAACACCAAAAAATATAGGCAACGCCCAAAATCGATGTAACACAACTCGATCAATTTTAGCAGTCAAATGCTCACTCGCATCGGATCGTTTTTTCTGCACTAGCAGCGCGAGTTGATGCACGGATTGATAACGCGCATCGGCCATCAATACATCGGAATCATCCGGCAGAAATGGCGTAGAAACCGAGGTTTCAATTGCTAATATATCGCCTTCGAGCAAGCGGTTTGCCCAATAAAATGCACGTTGCGATGAGTAAATCCCCTCCATCACCCATTGCTTTTGTAACGTCATTATCACGTCACGTAAAGGGGCTGATAATGGCAAAGGAAAACGTTTGGGTGTGGATGTGGTGGTGGTATTCAAAACCGCTTGTTTTATTTCAAGGATCCCTTGATTCCGATGCGCTTGCATGGGCACAACAGCACAACCCAATGCCTCAGATAATGCATTTGTATCAATGATAATACCGCGTTGCGTGGCAATATCGGTCATGTTGAGCGCAATAATGACGGGTTTACCTAACTCCAATAACTGGGTCGTTAAATAAAGATGGCGCTCCAATTGGCATGCATCGATAACGTTAATTATCACATCCACGTCATCACCAACCACTGAGAGGGCAGTAATTTTCTCATCCATGCTTGAATCGTGATGCAATACCGTTAGTGAGTATAAACCTGGAAGATCAGTCAACTGAATCGTTTGTTTGTCAGTGCAAAAAGAGCCCGTTTTTTTTTCAACAGTCACCCCTGGCCAATTCCCTACTCGCTGAGTCTCTCCCGTCAACGCATTAAATAATGTTGTTTTCCCACAGTTTGGATTCCCAACTAACATCACTTGCGTCATAACTGCTCCCATCGCAGATGACTCGCTTCGTCAAGGCGCAATGCTATCGATGAGCCACGCACTTCGACTTGGAGAGGACATCCAAGCGGCGCTACACGCACAATTTGCATTTCAACGCCACGGGTCATGCCAAAAGATAATAATTTTCGACGATACAAAACATCCGTCAAACCGAAATCGACTAACCGAACCCGAAAACCTGGCTTAAGATCAGCAGTAGTAAGCATCATTATCATCAAAGCAACAATAAAAATACAGTGTACCACAAATGACATCGAGAATCATTCTCATTTTGGATAAAATCGACTATTGGACGGTGTCGTTGCCATTATTAAAATAATCCACCGATTGCATTTCCTGTAATCGACTTCGTGTACGTTGAAAAGCAACGGACACTTCTCCTTCTAGATAAAGGCGGTCAATCGGTACCGCGGCTGACAGAATTAAACGGACACGGCGATCGTACATCACATCAATAAAATGCGTTAACAAAAGTGCTTTTACCGTATCATTAACCCCAAGAACAGGGATATCACTCACAAAAACCGTCGTAAACCGATTCGCAATTTCAAGATAGTCCAATTGACTACGAGGTAAATTACAAATCACATCAAATTTAAACCATACCGCATGCTCTCGACGTTTTATTATCGGAATAATACGACCTTGTACCGATAAAGGCATTTGATCAACCGCCTCTCCAGACAACGCATCAAATTGAGCAACCATTAAGGATTGAGTTTGCTGATTCAACGGACAAAGATAAGCTTTGGCCTGCGGTGTACGTCCAAGCCGATAATCACGCCGCTCAGTTAAATCAATCACCTCACAATGTTGTTTAATCAATTCAATGGTCGGTAAAAATCGCACTCGTTGTAAACCATCTGGGTACAAATCATCTGGACGAGTATTTGAGGTCATCACCAACACCATGCCACGAGCAAACATCACTTTAGCAAGCTCCGTTAGCACCATGGCGGTAGCGACATCTTGAACTAAAAATTCATCTAAGCACAATAGGCGGGTTGTTTTAGCAAGCTGCTCAGCAATGAATTTCACAGGATCGGGGTGGCCTTGCATTTGACGTAACTGCGCATCGATTTGCTGCATAAATTGATGAAAATGAAGCCGTAATTTATGACGATCATCAACATTTTGGTACAATAGGTCCATTAGAAACGTTTTTCCAGCCCCTACCGGACCGTACAAATACACCCCTTTGATGCTACTTTTTGCTCGACGTCCAAACCATAAATGGCGTCGTTTTTCCAGGGCGGTGGCAACATTTTGTAAGGACTCCAGCACATCTCGTTGAAGCTCGTCGTCATGAATGTCACCTCGTGCAATCGCCTCATCGTACTGATCCATCAACGGCATAACAAACCTTGAGTTTGAATGGTTTGAATTAATAAGGCTTTCAATTCAATTAATTTCCCATGAAAAAAATGACCCGTGTTGGCAAATTCTAACAACGTAATCGGTAACGATGCTTGCTTCACAAAGGCTCGAACATTCTCGACCGGTACAACATCATCCTCATCACCTTGCACAATAACCCAAGTATCAGATATGGGTTGAAATTCCATATAATCGAAGTGATGAACGGGAGGCGCTATCGAAATTAATAACGCATTGGGGCACTGCACTGCAGCAAGATACGTCACATAAGATCCAAACGAGAATCCTGCAAAGACAAGCCTCACACCTGGAAACGTTTGCTGACAAAGCGCGGCGAGTAATCGCATATCTTCAGCCTCCCCCACTCCCGCATCATACTGACCTTCAGACTCACCGACTCCACGAAAATTAAACCGGATACTCGGAACACCCAACTCTTTGAATACACGCGCTAAAGTCGTCACGACTTTATTATTCATTGAGCCACCTTGCAACGAATGAGGGTGTCCGAGCAAGGCAATATAACGATTGTCTGAAGAGACAGGAACACTCAAGATCGCTTCAAGGCGACCTATTTCACCAGAGAAAACAAAAACATGCTCTCCGGGGGTATTGTATTGGTTCAACATATCATCCTGCCTCTACTTAATAAATGAACGAAATCGCTGCTTAAGAATTATCACTTAATGGGGGTTTTTTTCTCAAGACCTTGAGCTGACCCAATCGGGATTTTTCATCCAACATTTTTTGCGTGGATCGTCTTGAGCGCCGCTTCTTTTGACGTTTTATTTTTTCAATTTTTTGCTGCGCTTTTGTTTTTTCATCGCGCAATATTGAATGCAATTTTTCACAAAGCCGTTCTCTTGCAAAATAGCGATTATCTTCACGGCTTCTTGACTCCTGACACTTCACTTCGATACCAGATGACAAGTGTTTTAAATAGACTGTTGACGCAGTCTTATGCAATTTCTGCCCACCGCTACCACTGCCCAGGATAAACTTTTCAACGAGTGAAGCTTCATTGATATTAAGTTTTGCCATCCACTCGGCCAATTTATCCCATTTATCGTTGCTAATCATGTCATTTGCTAGTCACTGTTGGCTATGGTCTGCTGCAATCCAGACTGTATTTTTAGACGATGCGATGCAAAAAGACCTTGTATCTTCAATACTGCTTGATATTCTAACACAATAACTCCTTAATCCTGGAAAAAGCAGTTGGAGGCCAAATAAGCGTTTTCAGATCATCTGAAAGAATGTCCACATGTAACAGCGAATTTCGAGAAATGGGCTCCGTATACGCAAAACGCGTAGCATTCATCCTATTCTCTTTGCTCTCCACTTTGATGAATCAGAAACTTTATTTCATCATCAGCTATAAAGTTTCTGATTTCTGGTAGGTACTGGTTTTCGAGAATACTATTAAATATAACATGATGTTTTTCCAGTAAAATATTTTCTAAGTATTGGATTAATTTCTTTTTAAATTCATCCTGCAGAACATCTTTTTTCTTTTTTTTAAATTTATCAAGACATACAACAATTTCGTTTTTATTATCAACTTCATCAATGAGGTCAAATTTTTTATCAAGAAAATAATGATAAAGTTTTTTTAGCTTTTCTACAGTAATTAGATCAACGTCTAAGTATTGAGTAAGTGTCTTAAGCAAGAGTAATTGCTATTTCCGGAATAATATGCGGGGCAATGGTATCACTAATGAGGTTAGCCACTTTTTCTTCAAGCTCATGCGGTTCTTTAACACCAACAATGAAATGTGTTGCATCCTCAACACCTATTATCAAAACGCCTCCCGCAGTATTAGCAAAAGCGATAATGGTTCGGAGGATATTTGTTGGAGAAGATAAGTCTCTTTTGAATTCCAGAGTCTTTCCTTCGGATTATTTTAACAAATCTACTATATTCATAGCTCTGCATTCTACTCTGAAGACAATTTGTGTTCAAACCTTCAGAGCATCATTATTTTATATTGGGATATGTTTTTTTAAATCTAACAATACTTCTTGAGGTTTTAATCCAAGAAATTCAAATATATAAGGATCGCGTATATCCAGTCGTTGTTCTGCTATTTCAGCATTGTCGGGATCAACAAATAAAATATCATTGACTCTCAATTCTGGCATCATGCTGTCATCAATTATTTTAAAATAGTTTGCAATATGTCCTTCAAATTCGAAGTGGATTTTTTATATTCAAGAACAGGGATTAATTTTCCCCAATAGTTTGAATTGACAAGTCCTCCATGCAGCAGAATGACTGGAGAGCCTTTCCCGTACTCAGCATACCAAATTTTGACATGATTAATGGGTACATAGCCTTGTCAATCGCCGCCATGGTGGCAAACCCCATATTAACGAAGCTCATCATGGCCGCGGCACTGGCCTTATCCGTCAATGCGTTTGATGCGACATACGATCCACCAGCGAATAAATCACTAGTTTTTGTGATTTTAGTGCTTTTGAGTAATCACATAGAATGCTCAATATCTGAATTGGCCTAGGTGCCAATAATGTTTCACTAAATACCCGTGTTCCTAATAACATCACCAGGCCATGAGCCAGCAAAAACCACAAACATCCCTGCCATTGCCAGTATTCTGTAATAATCCCGCCGATCATCACTGCAAGTCCAGCGCCAAGGGCAAATGATAAAATCGAGTAAGCCATAGCCGTTTTACGTTGGACTTCTGGTAGCCATTCGTTAATCAACATAAAAGTACAAGCAAGACCACTTGCTGCACCCAGTGCACTAACCAAACGTCCAATAATCAGCAACCAATACGCCTGATTATAAAATGCAGTGAAGCAAATCAGGATCCCGACTAAATTAATAACAAGACCAATGCGCAAGGATGTTAAACGACCAAATCGGTTGGCTAGTGGGCCATAAATGAGTTGACCGATGACATATCCAATTAAAAACGCCGATACCATCCACTCAACTGCCCCAAGGCTCAAGCCAAATTGGCTTTGGATCTGAGGCAGTGCCGGGGTAATAATTGCTGCGGATACTGACGCGATAGAAATATAACTGAGTAACCAAATGATGTGGAAAATTGATTTTGACAAAATACACTTCTTGAAAACTTTATGACCAGACTATGGAGAAAGCACCTGTTCATTCCATGCGCCATCAACGCCAGAGAACTCGACTACATCCGATAGCGTCTTGGACTGATAGGCATAAAACACAAATTTGCGGGGCTTTAGGCGAAAGCCACAATAAAACTCACTCACCGGCAGCGGCTTTTCATCATAGGCCGCTTCAATTTGCTGTTTTTTTTCTTCGAGCTGTTGCTTACTAGAAATAGGTTGCGCTGAGGTGGGAGCATAGCTACAAAATCTGACTTGTGCTTCACGTGGATAAGTCTGCCAGTATTGCTCATTTTCAGCATCGGACAAGGCCTCAACAATCCCGTCAATCATCACTTCTCGAAGCAGTAATTCAAACCAAAACGTCATCGAGGCTACAGGATTAGTATTTAGCTCAGTCACTTTTTTCGTGCTTCTCTGAGTAAAAAACAATAACCCTTGTTCACTCACTTCACGAATAGCAACAACACGCGCATGGGGAATTGCCTCTTTTGTTGCGGTTGAAAGCACGGCTTGTTGTGGGTTTGTGCCACAAGCAGGGCAATAGCCACTAAGGCATTATCATTAATTTTAACCTCCCCACTTTGTTTCAAATGATGTTTATTCAATTGTAAAAACCAGATAAACATAAATGCCCCAATCCGCTTATTACCATCGGAAAAAGGATGATTTTTTATAATGAAATATAATAAATGCGCCGCCTGCTCTTCAATACTTGGGTAGAGGTATTCCTCACCGAAACTTTGTACAATATTACCCAAAATACCCTGAAAACTCTCATCTTTAGGACGACCGAATAATTCAGTTGCTTCATTCTGGTTGATTAAACTGCGCTTTAAATCATCGATGGCTTTTACTGCCGCAGGATAATTAATTTCACACGTGACATTGATATTCAAACCGCCTTCGGGGAAGTTGCCCGTATCATATTGGTTCAATAGAATAAATGTATGTGTATATTCGGTTAAAACAGATAAAAGCCCCGTCGCCTCTGATTGACTTAAAACGTCTGATTGCGCTTGTTGAAACAAAATCAATGTTTTTTCAAGCTCTTTAATCTGCTTTTTTTGTTTTTTTAAACGTTCTTGATCCAGTGCATAACCCTGAACAAGATACTCTTTAAGCACTTGATTAGCCCATATTCTAAATTGGGTTCCTTGTTTAGATTTAACGCGATAACCCACAGAAATAATAACGTCAAGGTTGTAATATTTTGTCTTATATTCTTTGCCATCGGCAGCAGTTGTCAAGGAATCCTTGACAACTGCTTTTTCATTAAGCTCGCCTTCATTAAAAATATTACGTATATGCAGACTTATATTTTGTTTTGATTTTTTAAATAGCTCTACCAATTGGCCCTGGTTCAACCAAACCGTTTCATTTTCAAGTTTCACCTCAGTATGAATACTATCATCATCATTTTGGTATATTAATATTGCACTATTCATTTGTTAATCACTTATTATTTAATAGATGCTCATTGCGCCTGAGGATCGAATTATGCAAAACCAATCCTTATTTAAAAAATAAGGGAACTGCCAAGACATTACATGGTCGCTATACAAGATCATCGTGTAGAGTGGAAGGCATCCTCGCCAAATCATCATCTCAAGTGAACACCTAAGAATGGGCGGTGAACGTGTTTAGACACGTTTTGGTCACAGTAACTTGGTTTTTTGGACACAATTAGGACTAGAAGCCTTGCTGTATATGGTGCGCTCGGAGAGACTCGAACTCCCGACACCTTGGTTCGAAGCCAAGTACTCTATCCAGCTGAGCTACGAGCGCATTTTTATTTTTTTTGAAGACTAAACATGGAGTTGGTGGGCCGTGTAGGAATCGAACCTACGACACAAAGGTTAAAAGCCTTCTGCTCTACCGACTGAGCTAACGGCCCTCCAGAGACGAGCTATAATACCTGAAATTTATAAAATTTCAAGCCTTTTATGATGTTATTTTTGATATCGTGTTGGATCAGAAATTTTTGCTTGTTCAAATCCTTGTCGGCGTAAAGTACAACTGTCACAACGACCACAGGCTAAGCCTTCATCTGTCGCCTGGTAGCAAGAAACAGAACGACTGTAATCAATACCTAATCTCAAACCTTCTTGGATAATTTCAGACTTGCTTAAATGCATCAGTGGCGTACGGATCGTAAACTGATTTCCTTCAACTCCGACCTTCGTTGCAATATTAGCCAGATGTTGAAACGCGGCGATGAACTCAGGTCGGCAATCAGGATAACCGGAATAATCTACGGCGTTGGCCCCAATATAAATATCGTACGCGCCAATAGCTTCAGCAAAACCCAATGCGATGGCTAAAAAAATTGTATTTCGAGCAGGAACGTATGTAATAGGTATGGTCGTATTGCTTTCTTGGTAAGCGGGCACATCAATGGAGTGATCGGTCAATGCAGAAGCCCCAAATTGGCCAACATCAAGTTGCACTATCCGGTGCTCAATCACACCCATTTGTTTTGAAATTTCTTCTGCAGCGATTAATTCGGAATGATGCCGCTGACTATAAGAAAAACTTAATGAATGGCAGTCAAATCCATCAGCACGAGCCATGGCCAAACACGTTAGAGAATCAAGTCCGCCCGATAATAAAATGACCGCTTTTTTCTTTGTCACTTTAAATGTTTACGTGATTTTTGAATCGCTCTAATCTGCGCTACTGCGCGGGCTAATTCTACAGCAGCTACTGAATAATCAATTTCTGCATCTTTATTTGCGATGGCTTCTTCAGCTCGAGTTTTTGCTGCAAGTGCCGCAGCTTCATCTAAGCTATCCGCTCGCTCAACCGAATCGGCAAGAATGGTTACACATGAAGGTTGAACTTCGAGCATACCACCAGAAACGTAGTATATCTCTTCCGTACCACCCTGCTTTGTTACACGAATTTCGCCGGGTTTTAATATCGTAAGAAGAGGAGCATGGCCTGGTGATATACCGACCTCACCAAGCACGCCCGTTGCGACCACCATTTCCGCTAAGCCCGAAAATATTTCGCGCTCAGCACTAACGATATCTAAATGTGTGGTTATAGCCATAGTGTCTTGCCTCACAGTGTCTTAGCTTTAAGGATGGCTTCTTCAATACTGCCAACCATATAGAACGCTTGTTCAGGAAGAGAGTCATACTCACCCGCTAAAATGCCTTGGAAGCCTTTGATAGTGTCTTTCAATGAAACATACTTTCCTGGCGAACCAGTAAATACTTCAGCAACGAAGAAGGGTTGAGACAAAAAGCGCTGAATTTTACGCGCACGACTTACAACGCGCTTATCTTCTTCAGACAACTCATCCATACCTAAAATTGCAATGATATCTTTCAGCTCTTTGTAACGTTGTAATGTTTGTTGGACGCGACGAGCTGTATCGTAATGCTCTTGACCAACAATTAACGGATCAAGCTGACGAGACGTTGAGTCCAATGGATCAACAGCAGGGTAAATTCCAAGTTCAGCGATTTGACGTGACAATACAACCGTAGCATCAAGATGCGCGAACGTTGTCGCAGGTGATGGATCGGTTAAGTCATCCGCAGGAACATAAACCGCTTGGATAGATGTAATCGAGCCTGTTTTGGTCGATGTAATTCGCTCTTGTAACATACCCATTTCTTCTGCCAACGTGGGTTGATACCCTACCGCAGAAGGCATACGTCCAAGCAATGCCGATACTTCAACCCCTGCTAATGTATATCGGTAGATATTATCCACAAAAAACAAAACATCTCGACCTTCATCACGGAACTTTTCAGCCATCGTTAAGCCGGTTAATGCAACTCGTAAACGGTTACCCGGTGGCTCATTCATTTGGCCATAAACCAGTGAGACTTTATCCAATACGTTCGAATCTTTCATTTCGTGATAGAAGTCATTTCCTTCACGAGTTCGCTCACCAACACCCGCAAACACGGAGTAACCACTATGTTCAATAGCGATGTTACGAATGAGTTCCATCATATTAACGGTTTTACCAACACCAGCACCACCAAACAGACCAACTTTACCACCTTTAGCAAATGGGCAGAGTAAGTCGATTACTTTAATTCCTGTTTCGAGTAACTCTTGGCTTCCTGCTTGCTCTTCATAGCTTGGGGGTTTACGGTGAATAGACCAGTGCTCTTCAGCATTAATTGGACCGGCATCATCAATAGGCTTGCCCAATACATCCATGATTCGACCCAGTGTTTTAACACCGACTGGAACCTGAATTGGCTTACATGTATTTTGGGCTTGAACACCACGCTTTAGACCATCAGTAGTACCCATAGCAATAGTACGTACAACACCATCACCAAGTTGTTGTTGCACTTCAAAAACAAGGTCGCCCTTGGTTAATTGCAATGCATCATTAACTTTTGGCACGCTATCACGAGGAAACTCAACGTCAACAACCGGGCCTATCACTTGAACAACTGTTCCTAAACTCATGGTACTCATAATATATCCTCTTATAAAGCGGCTGCACCGCCGACAATTTCTGCCAACTCTTGAGTAATAGCAGCTTGCCGGGCTTTGTTATAAGCCAACTGAAATTCTTTAATTAAATCACCTGCATTATCTGTAGCACTTTTCATAGCCATCATTTTTGCAGCTTGTTCACATGCGATATTTTCAACAACCGCTTGGTAAACCTGCAGCTCCATGTAGCGAAACAACAAATCATCGAGTAATTCTTTTGCATCAGGCTCGTATATATAATCCCAATGATGCCCCAATGCTTTACTATCGTCTTCGGAAATAGGCAATGGTAATAACGCCTTGACCATCGGTTTTTGTGTCATTGTATTTATAAATTCGTTATAAACAACATGCAACGAATCAATTTCACCTTGATAAAAGGCATCCAGCATCACTTTTACAACACCAATGATGTCCTGAACTCCTGGGGTATCTCCCAATTGGTCGACGGATGCGACCACCCGACCACCCGAACGCTTGAAAAATGCTTGGCCCTTTCGACCGATAACACATACATCAATTTCGCGTCCCTGTTCATGCCAAGCGCGCATGTTAACCAGCGTTTCACGAAGCAAGTTCGCATTTAACCCGCCACATAAACCACGATCGGATGTCACGACAATAATGCCCATGCGCTTAATCTCACGATGAAGCATAAATGGATGTCGGTATTCGCTTGTTGCGCGAGCAATGTGCTTTACAACATCGTAAATTTTATTGGCGTAAGGTTTAGATGCGCGCATTCTTTCTTGTGTTTTGCGCATTTTACTTGCTGCGACCATTTCCATCGCGCGTGTAATTTTTTGCGTGTTTTTTATACTCGCAATCTTTGAACGGATCTCTTTAGCACCAGACATAATCTTGCTTCGCCCTTCTGATTATGGCGCGAAATAATCGCGCCTCATCCAACTAATTACCAGCTACCTGTTTTTTTAAAGCTTTCTACGGCTGCTTTTATTTGAGACTCAATTTCGGCATCATAGTTACCCGCTTCGTTAATTTTATCGAGAAGAGGTGCGTGTGATCCGCGCAAGTAATCTTGCAAAGAGGTCTCAAATGAACTCACTTCAACAACAGGAACATCGTCAAGATACCCTTTATCCACCACATATAACGATATAGCCATCTCTGCAACGGAGAATGGTGCGTATTGCTTCTGTTTCATCAATTCAGTAATCCGCTGACCACGCTCTAATTGCTTACGCGTGACATCATCAAGATCAGACGCAAACTGAGAGAACGCCTCAAGCTCACGGAATTGTGCTAACGCCAATCGCGTTCCACCACCCAATTTTTTCATGATTTTGGTTTGAGCCGCACCGCCCACTCGAGATACAGAAAGACCCGAGTTAATGGCTGGCCGAATACCAGAGTTGAACAGATCGACATCCAAGAAAATTTGACCATCAGTGATTGAAATAACGTTTGTCGGTACAAATGCGGACACGTCCCCTGCTTGTGTTTCAATTATTGGTAGCGCAGTTAACGACCCTGTTTTACCCTTTACTTCACCATTGGTTAATTTTTCAACTTCTTCTGCATTAATTCGAGCAGCACGTTCGAGTAAACGAGAATGTAAATAGAAGATATCCCCTGGATACGCTTCACGACCAGGTGGACGCCGCAATAATAAAGAAATTTGCCGGTAAGCCCATGCTTGCTTGGTGAGATCATCATATACAATTAATCCATCTTCACCACGCTCCATGAAATACTCACCCATGGTGCATCCAGTGTAAGGCGCAATGAACTGCATCGCAGCAGAGTCAGAAGCACCAGCAACCACGACGATCGTATGCGCTAACGCACCGTGATCTTCTAATTTACGTACAAGAGCGGCAACAGAAGAGGCTTTTTGGCCTATTGCTACATAAATACATTTAACCCCGGTACCTTTCTGATTGATGATCGCATCAATAGCAATCGCTGTTTTACCTGTTTGACGATCGCCAATGATAAGCTCACGTTGGCCACGACCAATAGGAATCATTGCATCAATTGCCTTAAGTCCAGTTTGAACAGGTTGATCGACTGATTTACGTGCAATAACACCGGGTGCTACTTTTTCAATAGGCGATGATTTAACAGCGTCAATAGGACCTTTGCCATCAATAGGATTTCCCAGAGCATCTACGACTCGACCTAACAACCCTGGACCAACAGGCACTTCAAGGATACGGCCAGTACACCGACCTTTTTGACCTTCAGAAAGTGTGTCTGCATCGCCTAAAATAACAGCACCAACAGAGTCACGCTCTAAGTTTAGAGCTAATCCAAAAACACCACCCGGAAACTCAATCATCTCACCTTGCATGACATCTTCTAAACCATGCATGCGCACAATACCATCTTTCAGACTAATGATAGTACCTTCGTTACGTGCCTCAGTGACAACGTTAAATTGCTCTATTTTTTTCTTAATTAGTTCACTAATCTCAGATGGATTTAAAGCTACAAATTCTGACATAAAGTCTATCCTCTCAAGTTATGCGGCCAAACTGCTAGCCAATTTTAATAACTGGCCTCGCACTGAGCCATCAATCACTAAATCACCCGCTTGAATAAGCGCCCCACCCAAAAGTGATTTATCAATACTAATTTCAAGAGCTACCTGACGTTTTAAGCGCTGAGTCAATGTTTCAATCAACCGTTGCTGTTGCACATCCGACAGCGGTGTAAAGCTATGAACAGTCACAATCATAGTTTTTTCTTGTTCGGCACGCAGCTGTTCATATTGAATAGCAATCCCGGGAATTAAAAGCAATCGTCCGTTTTCAGCTAACAGAGAAATCAAATTTTCAATAAACTGTGTATCAACCGCTTTTTTTAGTTGAGGAACAACCACCAAAAGAAGCTTGATTTTCTCATCTGACGTTGCTGCAGGATTGTTAATAAACTGAACTGTATCAGGAAGCGAAACGGCTAGCGCCAACTCAATCAAGATCTGCGACCATTCAGCTAATTGATCCGCCGACAACGCGAGTTCAAAAATCGCTTTTGCATAGGGTCTGGCAATGGTTGTAATATCTGACATATCAAATCTCTTCGATCAAATTATCCAGCAATGCAAAACTGGTTTTTTCATCCACTTCTCGTCGGATGATTTTTTCAGCACCTGCAACAGCAAGGGCGGCCACTTTTTTACGCAATTGCTCTTTCGCCTGATTTACTTCCTGGCTTAATTGCTCCTGAGCAAGCTTAGTGACTTTTTGTGCTTCATCACGAGCTTCTGTTTTTGCTTCTTCAATAAGCTGAGTCGCACGTCGATTGGCCTTTTCAATAATATCAGCAGCTTGCATCTTCGCTTGTTTTAGCTCATCTTTCACGCGATGTTGGGCAAGCTCAAGCTCGCGCTGACCACGCTCAGCAGCCGCTAGACCATCAGCAATTTTATCTTGCCGTTCTTGCAGTGCTTTTTCCAATGGAGGCCAAACAAATGTCATGGTAAACCAAACAAATGCAAAAAAAACCAGCATTTGTATTACCAACGTAAAATTAATTTCCAAGGTCATTTCTCCTGAAACAAACAGAGCGCGTTCTCACGCGCACCACTATCTCGTATTATCAAGAACCCAAATTACTTAAAAACGGATTTGCAAAAGTAAAGAACAGCGCAATACCTACACCGATCATCGTTACCGCATCGAGAAGACCCGCAACAATAAACATTTTCACCTGAAGCATTGGAACCATTTCAGGTTGGCGTGCAGAACCTTCAAGAAACTTACCACCTAACAATCCGAAGCCAATGGCAGTTCCCAAAGCTCCTAATCCAATCAATAGTGCAACGGCAATGACGGTCATGCCTTGAACTTGTGCTATTAACTCTACTGTTTGCATATTTTTCCCCTTAAGTTCTAAATTTTAAAAAATTACTATTCTCGATCTCCTCAATGACGAGGATTGAGCCGTTGCACACAAACTACCTTAATGATCCTCATGAGCAAGACTGAGGTAAACAATCGTCAACACCATGAAAATAAACGCTTGTAACGTAATCACCAAGATATGAAAAATAGACCATCCAAGTGACAACAAAAATTGTGTTACACCTAGCGTGGTCGTACTCATTGAAAAATCAGCCGTTGCATTCAATGTGAGTAGTGCGATGAGAATAAAAATCAGCTCTCCCGCATACAAATTACCAAACAACCGTAATGCAAGCGAAATAGGTTTCGCTACTAAGCCAACCACCTCAAGCAAGAAATTAAATGGAATAAACCATGGGCTATTAAATGGCTGCAAAGTAAGTTCTTTTAAGAATGTTTTTGGACCTTTTATTTTCAAACTATAAAAAATAATGAGGACAAAAACTGACAGCGACATTGCAAATGTCTGATTCAAATCATTCGTAGGGACGACTTTGATATAATCAATACCAACCAATTTAGCTAAACTAGGCAATATATCTACAGGCAAAATATCCATGAAGTTCATCAAGAATACCCATACGAAGATAGTTAAACCCAAAGGACCAATCAGTTTATTTTTACCGTGAAAACAGTCTTTCACTTGATTATCTGCAAACTGCAGCATCAACTCAGAAAAATTTTGTAACTTATTGGGAACCCCTGTTGAAACTCGGCGTGCTCCGGCATATAAAAACAAAACTACAAATAAACCAAGCGCTGCGGATATAAAAATCGTATCTAAATTAATGGTCCAAAACCCGCCATTTCCGCCAAGGCTCATTGTTTTGAGATCATAGGTTAGATACGTCAAATGATGCTTTATGTAATGTGTGCTTGATACCATTTCTGTCACTTTTTGACCCACTTTCGTTTATTATCAAAAAATAGCGGAGCAAACCAAATCAATAGTTGCGCCACAATAAATCCTGCAAAAAAAGCCAACGGCACTACTTTCAAACTTTTAAAGACTAATGCAAACAGACTGACCGTCAGCAGCATTTTTATTGCCTCGCCTTTATAAAAGCTATTCACGATTTTCCGAGCTGCCTGCGCACCATGATATTTAAATAGCATTCGCGCAAAATACATATTTGGAATAATGCTGACCAAACCACCCAGCAATACAGAGACAGCTGCTTGAACACTGGAGACCAACAGCGTGATAATCGAAATCACAAATATGATAACCCATTGCATTCGAAATAATCGTACAGCGCCCTTTAATCCGTGTCCGTTATTCATTACTCAACCTATTCGTGAGCGCGGATTATAAATCAGTCAGGAGGGATACGCAATATCATACCTATGATTTTTGGTGAATCATTTTAACCTATACTGCGCGCAGTATAGAAAAAGGATCACCCCTCCGCCACTTCCCGTGCCAAGCCCTGCGTAATTTTGCCCCAAGACAATATTCGAGCTATTTGCTGATTAGGATTTAGATACAACACACCACTACGATCACTAAAACCCATCGCTGGAAAAAGCAGTAATTGATTAAGTTGCGTCACTAAAATAAAGCTATCCATACCTAATGCATATAACCGGTTATAACTATTCCACTGCTCAGGCCAGTTTTTCGACCCCATTTGATGATTAAAGATCCAAGGCATATCACAAAAAATAATACCATCCAAATCACGGTCTTTTTGAGCATTTGCACTACCAGAGTACACTGTCGATGTTGCATACACAGGAACATTCCCAGCATAATAATATTTTAGCATCGGCATTATTTGGCGTGCTTTCGATGGATATGCCAATAGAAAAATCATATCAAAATCTTGTCGTCGTCGAGAGCTGGCTGAAGCCGTACGATGAACGGGGTGGCCTCGGGTAGGGCGAGCAATTTCTGTTGCATGCAACAATTGCTTGACCGCAGACGCTATATTTTCTGTCTCAGAATATCTCATTGCATCGACAATTTGACCGCCACTAGCCTGCCATTGGCCTGTAAACGCCGCAACGACCTCATTTCCCCAAGGACTGTCCGGAGCAATAATCAATGCGCGCGTATGGCCATTTTTTCGTGCGCGAGCAGCCACTTGCATTGCCTCATTAGCAGGTGATAACCCAAATTGATATGCATTTTGTTTCACACTGCGTGGAATATCATTCAACAAAATAGTCGGTACCGGATGATTCATTGAAGCAATATCGGTCACATCAGCTTTATCCAATGGACCGACTACATAATCGGCACCTTCAGCAATAGCTTGCTGATAGAGTGTCGATGCGCTGGCTTTATCAGTATCATATATTTGAACGACAAGATCTTCTGATTTTTTAGCTAGCTCATATGCTTGCATAAAGCCATCACGCACCGCACCACCCGGCCCCGCCAGTTTGCCAGTTATCGGTAGTAATAAAGCAATTTTTCTGGGTGGAGAGAATAAGTAAGGCTCAATTTGAGCGAGAGGAGAGGGTAAAATTGCATTGCCTGCATGGTCTGGGTAACGTTGTTTCCATTGTTCAAGATGAGAGAGTGTTTTTTGAACCCGTTCAGGACTTGTACGAGAAATAACCGCTAATTGTATCCAGCCGTCCAGATCGGACCGACCAACAGATTCAACAGCAAGCGCATTGAGCTCTTCAGAAGGCAATGTCGTCAACATTAGCCATAATGCACGTCGATTATTCGAGCGACTCAACTTATCGGGTAGCAAATTCTCCAACTTGACTCGCTCGTTCAGTGCATCGATTATGTTACCGGTCCTGCGATACGCAACCGCAAGCATCTCGTGATACTGAACTTGATAATACAGTGGCATACTATCCAATTCACGAATAGAAGCGAGTTTCGAGATCGCTGCCTTTGATTGCTGACGCATCAAATCAATTTTTGCGAGTAATATATTTTTTTCACGAAGGAGATCTGGAGACAGTGTTTTTATTGTTGAGAGTAGTTTTAACCCTTCTTGCCACTGCCCATCATAAATGAAACGGCCCGCTGCCATGATTTCTAATAATTGTTGCTCGTTTCCTGTTTTATTTTTTGACAAATCAAGGTATGCTGCGGCAGGCATTGTGTACGGATTCACTAACGCTTGATTGACGCGTGACTGACTTTCTGCCACTTTCGAGCATTGTGAAAGAAAAATTGCAGTAACAATAAGTAAAATTCGCTTAAATAAAGTATAAGTTGACGGCATAAAAACCTACTCGAAACACAAGAATGCAAAAGGATAACCTATGACTAATAATTCATCAAGAAAAACCGATCAATTAACTGGTAATCTCTACATTGTTGCCACACCAATTGGCAATCGTGAAGACATTAGTGTTCGTGCAATTAATACTCTAAAATCCGTAGATCAAATTTTGGCTGAAGATACTCGGCATTCAAAACAACTACTGACGCCACTGGGAATAACAACACCACTCACGTCGCTTCATGCGCACAATGAAGCAGATAAGTCAGACGAGCTTATCCACGCACTACAACAAGGTCGATCGTTTGCACTCATCAGTGACGCAGGAACTCCATTAATTAGTGATCCTGGATACCCTTTGGTTAAAAAAGCACGTTCATTAGGTATTCCAGTAATCCCGATTCCAGGTGCTTGCGCATTGGTCGCAGCCTTGTCCGCTTCAGGCGCACCTTGTGATACATTTACATTTATCGGATTTTTACCTGCAAAATCAACTGCTCGACGTGAGAAACTAGAATCATTAAAAACAGCCACACACACGGTAGTTTTCTATGAATCAACTCATCGTATTGACGATTGCCTTAATGATATTGCCAACATTTTAGGTCAGGACTGTGAATTGGTGTTAGCCAAAGAACTTACAAAATCTTTTGAAACATTTGTATCCGGTCGTTGTAAAGATGTACAAGATTGGCTCATTGCCGACAAAGCTCACAGCAAAGGCGAATTCGTACTCATCCTCCCTCCTCCCGAACAGCCGACCCATCAAAGCGATGATGATCATCACCATCTTTTATCCGTGCTGCTATCCGAATTACCTCTCAAACAAGCGGTTAAAATTGCTTGCAAACTCAGTGGAGCTCATAAAAATGAGCTTTACAAATTGGCACTTTCAAAAAATCATCCGATCGAGTCATGATAACGCCAACGATCCTAACTATCCTATAAGTTACTAATAATGCGATTAACACCGTATCAACCTGCTCGATTGATGAAAAAACCGGGAGACTGAACCACTGCACGACAAGTGGTAATCGACTCAGTGGCCCTGAAGGTATTGCGATCAGTGCACAAACTCAGGGGGAACTGGATGTAAGAATCCAGCCAAAATAGTTTTATTTTCCAATGCAAAAGGTTGAAAAAATTTCACCAAGTAAATCATCAGAAGTAAATTCACCCGTTATTGCACACAACTCATGGTGAGCGAGACGTAAATCGTCAGCAAGTAATTCACCTGCACGATGATGTGTTAATTGGTGTAATCCTGTCGCTAAATACTCATTCGCTTTATCGAGCGCTTGAATATGACGCCGTCTCGCTAAAAATTGACTTTCCGATGGTTGATAGCCGACAACCTCTTTGATTTTATTTTTCAATAGCGATAAACCATCGCCTTGTTTTGCTGATAAATAAATAGAATGTCCTTCGCATTTAGGAGATTCGCCTAGGGTATCAATTTTATTAAAGATACGTATTATAGGTACATTAGGCGGAAGCTCAGCCTGAACCGCTTTATCCAGCAAAGTAGGATCTTCAGGGTGATGTGTGTCGATCACTAATAAAACACAGTCTGCACGACGAAGCTCCACCCAAGCACGTTTTATCCCTTCTTTTTCAACCACATCATCACTGTCACGCAGTCCCGCTGTATCAACAAGATGTAGAGGAATATCATCTAATAAAATATATTCTCGCATGACATCACGAGTCGTTCCCGCAACGTCGGTAACAATGGCCACATCTCGCCCTGCCAACGCATTAATCAATGTTGATTTACCAGCGTTCGGTCGGCCAGCAATGACAAGAGATAACCCTTCGCGAATAATAGCGCCTTGATGAGCTTCCGCGCGGATGGTGTTGAGTATGGCGATAAGTTGTTGTAGTCGTGTGACAATTTTTCCATCGTTTAAAAAATCAATTTCCTCTTCAGGAAAATCGATAGCGGCCTCTGTTAATAAGCGCAATTGAACAATTTGATGATTAAATTGGTTAATTTTTTTAGAAAATTCACCTTGTAGTGATCGTACAGCCATACGAGCTGCTGTTAATGAATGAGCATGAATTAAATCAGCAATTGCCTCTGCTTGCGTTAAGTCCATTTTATCATTCAAAAATGCACGCTCTGAAAATTCTCCTGGATTTGCGATTCTTGCACCTTTTTGAACGCACAACTGAACCAATTTATCTAAAACAATGGGCGATCCATGAACTTGCATTTCGACAATGTCTTCACCAGTAAAAGAATGAGGGGCTTTAAAAAACAGAGTAATGCCTTGATCGATTAATTCATTATTTTCATCATAAAATGAACGATAGTAAGCGACTCGAGGAGTATATGATTGATCACGGGAAAGTTGTAATGCGATAGAACATGCAGCTACGCCCGAAAGGCGAACAATACCAACCCCACCTCGTCCTGGTGGGGTTGCAATTGCAACAATGGTATCTTTCTTCTCACCCATTATTTATTTTGCAGGAATAAACTTAGTAGCAGGTTTGTCGTCGCTGAATTTCTGAGTAATATACCACTGTTGCAAAATCGACAACGAATTATTCACGATCCAGTAAAGTACTAAACCAGCAGGGAATCCCCAGAATAATGCGGTAAAGAACACAGGTAAAAACATCATAATTTTTGCCTGCATTGGGTCTGGTGGAGCTGGATTTAAACGCTGTTGAATCAACATGGTAGCCCCCATGATAATGGGCAAAACATGATATGGATCTGCTGCTGCCAAGTCATTAATCCATAAGATGAATGGCGCTTGACGTAAATCCACACTTTCAATTAACACCCAATACAGCGCGATAAAAACAGGTATCTGGATAATAATAGGCAAACAACCACCTAATGGATTTATTTTTTCTTGGCGATAAAATTCCATCGTGGCTTGGCTCATCTTAGCCTTATCATCGCCATAACGCTCTCTCAAAGCCATAAGTTTAGGCTGAAGTCGTCGCATATTCGCCATCGATTTGTAACTGGTTGCCGATAGTTTATAAAAGGCAAGTTTAATCAATACGGTTACCAATACAATTGACCAACCCCAATTTCCAACGACTGAGTGAATAGCACTCATTAATGAAAACAACATCGACGAAATAAACCATAGCCAACCGTAATCGACGGTTAAATCAAGTCCTGGAGATATCGCATGTAATACGTTTGAAATTTCAGGCCCTAAATATAATTTAGATCCAACAACTTGTTTTTGAGATGGGTTTAATTCTATTGCTTGGCTAACAGATCCAATCGTAAAATTATTGTCACTCGAACGAGTATAGAAACGTCCTGTTGATGTATCATCAGGAATCCATGCAGTTAAAAAATAATGCTGCTGCATTGCAATCCATCCACCTTTAACATCGGTATCTAAATTTGTTTTAAGCATGTCTTTAAAACTTATTTTTTGATAACGATGAACCCCTGGACTTGAATACGATGCACCCGTGAATGATCCAACATGAAACATACTCGATTTGTCTTCTTGTGGATAACTTCGTAGTAGTTGCGTGTTCATATAACCTTTCCACGCACTGTTACTATTATTCATTAACTCATAATCAACATTGATTAAATAACTTCCGCGTGTAAAGACAAATCGCTTGGTAACCGTTACTCCATCCGCATCATGCCCTTGTAAACGAACCACTAACTCCTTTTGATCAGAAGACAATGAATAGGTTGATTTTTCTGATTCAAAATCCAAAGCTAACGTTTTAATTACTTGATTTTGAACCGTAAAAAGACTGCTGTTGGCTACATACCGTTCTTCAGGATTATTTTGAAGCAAAACAAAAGGAGTGTTTTTATCCTGGATACTTGTCGGATAATGAAGTAACTCGGCTTTTACAATGTCACCTTGACGTAAATCAATCGAAAGATCGAGCACGTCAGTCACTACATGTATTACTTTAGATGGCGTGCTAGCTTCGGATTGATGCGTAGTAGCCAAGGGTTGATCAACAGACTCTTGAGTCTCTTTTTTCATCTCGGGCAACAATTGTCCGTCCGCCCCTATCGTAGGCGCCTTGTTTTCTGAAATATGCGCTACAGGAGCAGCAGACAGAGGATAATCTTTTTGCCAATCAGTCCATAATAAATAAGCAACTAAACCTAAGGCCGAAAATAAAATAACTCGTCGAATATCCATTACACGTTCTCTTTATTGGGTAGTACAGGGTCATAGCCACCGCGGGACCAAGGATGGCACTTTAATAATCGGCAGCATGCAAAAAATAATCCTTTCAGCACACCATAGTGTTTCAATGCATCTAAAGCATAGTGGGAGCAGCTGGGATGAAATCGGCAACATGATCCAAGCCATGGGCTGATCACGTATTGATAAGATCGGATTGTAAAACAAATTATATTACGTATTATCCTAATAATTTGCCCCATACCCCATTCATATGAGCAATCAATGTTGACGTTTGAACGCTCGCTGCTCCACGCTTTGCTAAAATAACAATATCAACAGAAGGTAACTTTGCTTTACGAAATGTTTCCCGCAACAGACGCTTTAACCGATTTCGGTCATGGGATTTAGAAACCATTTTTTTTGATATTGCTAAACCCAAGCGTGCATGTCCAATTGCATTATCTCGATACAAAACAATAAACGCTGAAGTTCCTAACCGAGTCGCCTCTTTGAATACAGCGTCGTATTCAAACTTGTTCAGTAAACGTTTTGTTTTGGGGAAATCATTCACTTAAGCAGATAAACACTTACGGCCTTTAGCTCGACGTCGTTTAATGACCAATCGACCACCGCGTGTTGCCATGCGTGCTCGAAATCCGTGATCTCGTTTGCGTTTTAAATTACTGGGTTGGAAGGTACGTTTCATGATGAACCTGTTATCAAATTTTTTAGAGTTGGCAATAATATGAAGTTTTTTATTTATTGTCAATGAGAACTGTTGTTTTAATCAGATATTATTTTGAGCACGTGTTTTGCTACAGCATTATTATAAATAAATCTTTAAATATTTAACCTATATTTGTTATAAGCGAGTGCAAGCCTGTTTGTTATCATGAAATTATTTTTTTTATCATCAAGTTACCGTTATTTTATCTTGTTAGTAAAGCCTGTTTTTAGATAAGAGCATTTTCTGGATATGTTTTGTTTGCTTTATATTTAGGCAAGTTTAATGGGTTATTCTACATTTATTCATTGTTCTATTCCCACCTTATCCAGAGGATTACGTCTTTCCGAATGAATTAAATTTTCAAAAATGACCCCTATTGAATAGTGAATGGACTTGAATACTCGGAGTTTTAATGTGCCAAATTTAAAAATTTGAACATCAAGTCAATAATGTTTTTTTTTGGAGCATTGTCTTTTGCCTATCGAAAATGAGTTTTTTGCTCGATATTATTATAATAAATCTTTAAATATTTAACTTACTCTTATTATAAGGCCATGAAAATCTGTTTGTAATCGTATTAATTATTTTAAAATTAATAGGTTACGACTTATTTAGCTTGTTAGTAAACCCTGCCTTTAATGACGAATAGATTATGGATAACATGACTACTATCGTATACTGTCTACTTATTATATGCTTGTTCTATTCCTTGTACCCAAGTTATACATGAGTTATATACCCATCGGAAATGAAGATACTGGATCTAATATCTTAATCTGATGTAAAATTTGCTGTTTTGTACTCGATGTTCAAGTTTTTAATGGTTGAATTTTTAGAACATCGAGTTATACCCATCGAAAATGGGTCTATATTGAGTCAGTCATTTTGAGGAGTTGTTTGTGTCGCTTGATGTTTGGCAACAATGTCTTGGGTTGTTAAAGGAAGAATTTCCTGCTCAACAGTACAATACTTGGTTGCGCCCTTTACAAATTGAAATGGAAGACAGTCATCTGATTTTATTGGCCCCTAATCGATTTGTATCGGAGTGGGTTGAAAAGCATTTTTTTCATCGGATTAAAGAATTGGTCGCCCAAATTAGTTCTAATACGATTCCTCGAGTTAGTATTTCCGTTGGCAATAAAACGAATCAATCCACGATTACCTCTTCTGCTAAAATGTCTTCCGATACAGCATCAACACCTGTAAGTGCTGTTATGCATAAAGTTATTGATCATTACAAAACGAGTTTTGTGAATAAAAATTTAACGTTTGCTACGTACGTGGAAGGAAACTCAAATCAGCTGCCAAAAGAGGCTGCTCGTTTAGTAGCTGAACACATTCCAGGACAGGATCCTTCTGCTCACAACCCTTTATTTATTTATGGAGGTGTGGGTTTAGGTAAAACACACTTAATGCACGCTATTGGTAATCGAATTTTAGAAATTAATCCTGATGCAAAGGTTTTATATCTTCATTCAGAGCGATTTGTGGCTGATATGGTTAAAGCCTTACAAACCAATGCGATTAATGAATTTAAGCGATTTTATCGATCGTTGGATGCTTTATTAATTGATGATATACAATTTTTTGCTGGAAAAGATCGATCGCAAGAAGAATTCTTCCATACTTTTAATGCGTTACTTGAAGGGCAGCAACAAATTGTTTTAACGAGTGATCGCTATCCCAAAGAAATTGAAGGGGTTGAAGAACGACTCAAATCTCGTTTTGGATGGGGGTTGACTGTTGTTGTGGAACCTCCTGAATTAGAAACACGAGTTGCTATTTTACTGAGTAAAGCCGCGCTCTCTAACATTGAACTTCCTTATGAAGTTGCTTTTTTTATTGCCAAACGGATCCGATCGAATGTCAGAGAACTTGAAGGCGCTCTGCGTCGTGTTATTGCTAATGCCCAATTTACTGGCAAATCAATTACCATAGATTTTGTCTCGGATGCACTTCGCGACTTATTAGCATTACAAGATAAGCTTGTTACGTTAGATAATATTCAAAAAACGGTTGCGGAATATTACAAAGTTAAAGTTGCTGATATGGTATCGAAGCGTCGTAGCCGATCCATCGCCCGCCCTCGCCAAATGGCAATGGCGATGGCAAAAGAGCTGACGAATCATAGCTTACCTGAAATTGGTGATAATTTTGGTGGTCGAGATCATACGACGGTTATTCATGCTTGTCGGAAAATCAAGGAATTGATTGCTGAGGGCGGGGAGTTTTCTGAGGATTACAAAAACTTACTACGTACCCTTTCTTCATAATCCTGAAATTTTAGGATAGTAGGAGCTATACATGTTTGAACTAACCAGTAGTAAGCAACAATTGCTAACGCCCTTATTGACTGTGGCTGGTGCGGTTGATAAAAAACAACCTCATGCCATATTATCAAATATTTTAATGAATTTATCGGATAATTGTTTGACGTTGACTGCCACGGATTTAGAAATTGAAATTACGGCATCGATTTCATGTATAACCTATAATCAATCAGGTTCAGTTACTGTCCCTGCAAAAAAAATGGTTGATATCATTCGTTCATTAGACGAGGATGCCAATCCAACTATTTCGTATCATGATGGTATCCTTGCAATTAAAGTGGGGCGGTCGCAATTTAAATTAGCGACTCTTCCTTCCACGGATTATCCAAGTAATCAAGATGAACCGAATGATATTAAATTTAGTATTCAACGTACTGTTTTACTTCATTTATTTCAATCAACTCATTTTGCCTTAACGCAACACGATGTCCGATTTTTTTTAAATGGTTTGCTTTTAGAGCTTGATCCAAAATCCATTTCGGTTGTTGCGACGGATGGACATCGTATGGCAATTTCTCGTTCTTTGTTGGATCATGGAAATCAACATCACCGTTTACTTATACCGCGCAAAGGTGTTCAAGAGTTATTACGTTTATTGGGGCACATTGAAGATGACGTTGTCACCATTTCTGCGGGCAAAAATCATTTCAAATTAGTCAGTCAACAATACACTATTGTTACAAAATTGATTGAAGCTAGATTTCCGGTTTATACAAAGGTCATTCCTAAAGATCAGGATAAGCATGTGATTGTTGATCGTGATTTACTTAAAAGGGCTCTCGGTAGAATCATGATTTTAGCAAATGAAAAATTGAGAGCAATTACGTTATTGATTCAACCAAACCAATTAACGTTGATAGCGAATAACCAACAAAAAGAAGAAGCGGTCGAAGATATTATGGCTCAGACGGAAGGTGCTGATCTTGAGATTAGTATTAATGCGAGTTATTTATTTGACGTACTTAATTACATCGATGGAAACTCTGTTCGACTTTCGTTTTCTGATACGAATAATAGTATTTTAGTAGAGTCTCTTCAGGACCCGCTCTACCAATATATTATTATGCCGATGAAGAGATGAGTGTTTATCAGCTGAATATTCATAGTTTACGTAATATTAATCATATAAAATTATCCCTTCATCCTTTATTTAATGTATTTTATGGCAATAATGGCAGTGGAAAAACATCTCTTTTAGAAGCTATTTACTTATTGTCTGCAGGGTATTCATTTAAAACACGTGATACGATACCTTTAGTTCGCTATGGCGATCCTCATCTTACGGTTTTTGCACGAACATTTAATGATGAAACCATTAGTCTTAGAAAAACGATTTCTGGACCAACACACGTTAAACTCAATGCTCAACCCTGTAAAAACAGTAGTATTCTCGCGCGCTTTATTCCCTGCCAGGTTTTTTATCAAGATGTTTTTCAGATCATTGATGCGGGACCTTCCGTGCGTAGGAGTTTGTTGGATTGGGGAGTGTTTCACGTGAAACATGAGTATCATGCGCTGTGGCAAGATTACCGCCAGGTACTTAAACAACGTAATGCCTTGCTGCGTCGCCAAGCTGGTAGAAAAGATGTTGTGCCTTGGAATCATCAACTTGTTCGATTAGCTGAAGAATTGGATCAGTCCAGACAGCTGTATTTTAAAGAGTGGGAATTGAGTTTTCAATGGTATCTAGCACAATTGAGTGATGTCGAATGTAAAATTGACTACTACCGAGGTTGGCGATCGCGTAATGAAGACTCTCTAGCGGTGATACTTGAAGAACAGTTTAACTCTGATTGCCAGCGTCAATATACACAATCCGGTGCCCATCAGGCGGATATTCGTATCGAAACGATAAATGCAACTGCAAAACAAGGTTTATCACGAGGCCAACAAAAAATAATATTAATTGCATTGAAACTTGCGCAAGGTCATTTGCTTAAAAAAAATTGCATGTATCTATTTGATGATCTTACTTCAGAGCTCGATAAAGATCATGTCAATCAATTAGTTCATTGTTTAAAATCAGTAAACGGCCAGAAAATAATCACAGTCTTAGATCCTCAATGGGTTGAACCCTTGTTGAGTACGAGTGATGTTGATTATTTTAATATTGTAGATGGATACCTCACTTGAACATTAGGCATAGAAAAAATGTATACGCTGTTATGGGTAATCCAATTGCTCATAGTTTATCTCCAGAAATTCACGAATTATTTGCTGAGCAAACGGGAGTATTGCTTTGTTATGAAAAAATAGAAGCATCCGTGTTACGCTTTGAAGATAAAGTAGCAGATTTTTTCAGTCAAGGTGGTAGGGGATTGAATATTACGTTGCCGTTTAAAGAGCGGGCGTACACTATGGCACAAGTGAAATCTGCTCGATGTCAGGAAGCGGGTGCCGCAAACACATTATGGATAAATAGGGGCATATTGCACGCCGATAATACCGATGGGGTGGGGTTGTTACGAGATTTAAGTCGCCATTTTCATTTGGCGAATAAAACCATTGTGCTAATCGGTGCGGGTGGCGCTGCACGTGGCATTATTGGTGCTTTATTACAAGAAAATCCGGCCCAACTTATTATCAGTAATCGTTCGATTGAGAAAGCCAACGCGCTTCAACAGATATTTCCTACAGTCATCACGCATCGTTTTGAAGAGTTAACAAAATCATACGATATTATCATTAATGCGACCTCTGCTAGTCTTGATGATAAACATCTGCCACTACCAAAAACGATTCTTGCCAATCATCCTTTTTGTTATGATTTAGCTTATACCGGCGGTGGTATCACGCCCTTTGTACAATGGGCTCGATCGCAAGGATCTGAGGCGATTGATGGAATAGGTATGTTGATTGAACAAGCGGCCGAATCATTTTTTATCTGGCATGGAGTTATGCCAGATACCTCAGTGATTAACCTATCGATGGATTAAATTTATGCAAAAAAAGCAGTGATTTCGCCATATTGTGACATAGTATCTTTGTAGCCTATTTCTATTAATTGTTCCGTGAATTCTTTTTCAAATAACAAGAAACTTAATAAATCACCGGAATGCTGGCCGGCTCCCATTGCATTCAATAACATGCGCAATATGCGAGGCATTGCCTGATAATGATCTTGGGCTATTGCCGCCATGCTTGCACTGGGGCGTAAATAAAGTGTCTCAACGGGTCGCCAAGGGGATTTTCGCTTATTCCAGATAGATAATAAGCGCGCAATTTCATTCATGCGGTTAACGGTTTCAATGTCTCGATCAAGATTGTCTAAAAATAGACCATTAAGCATATTACCCAGCACTTGAGCAAATCCTACCTCATCATCACCCATATTTTCTGGATTTGTTGCTGTGAACAATTGTCGAGTTCCAATAATAAGAACTTTATTCACATTAAATCGAATTGCACCACGAAGCGGGGAACTTAATCCAACGCTTCCATCGCCATAATGTTTATCGTTAATCTTAACAACAGGAAAAAAAAGAGGGAGTGCCGTTGAGGCAAGGACATGCTCTTTATTAATGATTGCCGGTTGACTTACATGGCGCGGGTAAGACCAATCTTCGAACTTTGGTTGGTGGTGTTGATAAAATGATACAGTTTGTTGTGTTTCATAGCAGTTAGCAAGTACTTCCATTGTTTCCAAACGATTTTCAACAATATTTTCACTTATTCTTTCGAAATTAATGTTGGTGGTAATAAAATCATTTAAGGGTGCTGTATCCAGTAAAAATCCTGATTGACGCTGTTTTATTAAAAAATGGGTTAGGTTACGAAGTACGGATTTTCCAAGTTCATAGTTACTGGTATTAAATATGTGATGGCAATGGATATTGGACCACAAGGTCTCAAGTTTATCGATACCTGTTGAGAAATTATCAGCATGTTGTGCAAGAATACTAGCATTGATACATCCAACACTCACTCCGCTCACCATTGAAAAAGGAAGATTCTTAACTTGCAGAATTTCACCAATGGCTTTAAGAACACCTGCTTGATACGCCCCTCTTGCTCCGCCGCCAGCTAAATAAAGTGCAATTTTTGCCATAGTTAAAGACGCTATTAAATTAAAGAAGATATATAAATATAGTAGTAAAATAGGGGGTTTATCAAGGTATTTTAATTTTCAATGTCGGATCCAAATGAGTTGCGATTTTTAGAGTCAGCAGTTACATTCTATATCTCTCTTTTAAAAAAAATAATTATGCGAAAAAATGATAAAAAACAAAATCAATCGGTTCAAAGTCCTTCTTCTCGCGTCTCATCACCACAGGAGGCACCGAAAGTTGATGAATTGAAGAGCGATCATTCGGCGTATGTTGAAGTCGATTTGAGAGAATACTGTCGAGTTGTTTATGACTATCAGCAAGCTCAGGCACTCAATCTGACTGATAGAATAAATAAATTGGATGCTATCCTTTCGGTATTGCGATCGCAGTTAATTCAGCAATATGCTTCTGGCTTGGCTGGAAATAAATTGTGGGATGAAATATTACAGGGTTTCCAAAATAATCTGGACGGCGATATTTCGAACTCGTTTGTTATGAAAACAATGAACATTACGTTTATTGAATTTCTAAAAAATAGCATGGATGCCATGATTAAGGGTGTTCTGGATAAAAGAATAAAGTTCAAACAAGCCATTCTTATTTTAGAGATCAATGCTTGGTTGCAAGGTGATGCATTGCATATGAAAGTACAAGATAATGCGATTGGCTTTTCTGAAGATTATATTCAAAGTTTTTCTCAAATATTAAATAGTAAAAGTTACTTAAGCTTAGCTTTACTCAGTGATGATGAAAGTGGATTTGTGAGTGATAAAAAGCGACTTGCTGACTTTTATTTTGGTGGTCGATGCATGGGATTGCGGATGTTTTATGCAATGCTACTTGATGGCGTGGAGCTGAATAGATCAATTAACATTCATCAATATGATATCCCTCCATTGAGCACAGGTGTGCAAATTAGCAATAGAGAGGATGAAATTAGAGGTGCTAAAATTGAATTTTTTGGCCCCATTCAACCGTTAATGTCACATCAGCGATCGAGTATTGATGAATTTTTTTTCGATGATTTGCCAGATTTAGCTACAACAGAAACCGATTCTTCTCTTCATCGGTCTTTCAGTATGTATGCTCGACGCATGTGCTTGCATACTAAAGAAGAAAAATCGATCGATGCAGAAGATATACTCTCTACTAATGGATTTTTGGTTTTTTAGGAGATAGACCACATCCAAGTATGTTGCATAGTATTTCCGCTGAAATCGACGATCGAGAAAGCAAGGGCTGGCTGCCAGGTAGACCTTGCCTGATCGGATACTAGAGTTGCTCTTCTACAGCCAATATACAAAAATAAACAAGAATAACCAAACGACATCGACAAAATGCCAATACCAAGCCACTGCCTCAAAGGCAAAGTGACGTTCGGGTGTGAAATGGCCACGGAGTGATCGGATTAAAATAACGATCAACATAATGGTGCCGATCGTGACGTGTAATCCGTGAAATCCAGTTAACATGAAAAATGTGGTACCGTAAATGCCCGCGTCCAGGGTCAAATTCATTTCGGTGTAAGCGTCATGATATTCATGCGCTTGAAGGAATAGGAACGATATCCCTAATAGGATCGTGCATGCAAGGCCGATGTCTAATTGACGCCGTTTATTGAACTTTAATGCCCAATGAGCCCACGTAATTGTTACGCCGGAGGTTAGCAGTATCAACGTATTGCAAGCAGCTAATCCCCAAGCTCCCATCGCTTCATCTGCACCAACAAACGTTGTATTGTTTGGATTTTTTAATAAAGGCCAAACAGCTTGAAAATTAGGCCAGACAGTCAAGTGTGTGATGGGGTGAATTTCACCGCCCATTAAGGGAATTGTCCAAAAGCGTGAAAAAAATAATGCACCAAAAAATGCACCAAAAAAACAAACTTCAGAGAAAATAAACCAGCACATTGCCCAACGAAACGAACGATCGACTTGTAAATCGTAAAGCCCTTTTTGATTTTCATAAATGACTTGACCAAACCAGCCAAACATCATGAACACCAAAATAGAAAAACCGAGAGTAAAAATATAAGGACCATACCAATCGGTGTGCAGCCAAGAAGCGGCTCCAACCAGCATTGTAGTTAAACCAATTGATCCCATCAAAGGCCAGTGACTCGGCTTTGGAACATAATAAGAGCTGGGTGTTCCCATAAATACAGTATCCTTCTTATTGTCTATCGGTTACATCAAACAGCGCGTATGCTAATGTTATTGTTTTCACTTCAGGTGGTAAATCAGCATCCAAGTGAAACAGTAATGGCATATTCATTGCCTCATGACCATTGAGTGTTTGCTGCGTGAAACAGAAGCACTCGGTTTTTTTAATATATTTTGCAGCAATTCCAGGTGTTACGCTAGGGATTGCCTGTACCGTCATTCGATGTGTGGTCGTATTTTCCGCGTAAAACGCGAGCTTGGCAATCTCACCGGGATGTACCGTTATCTTGCGGATATTCGGATGGAATTTCCATGGTACTCCGTTGATGGTTGCCACAAATTCAACAACAACCTCTCGATTTTTCTCTACTTTCATTGTCGATGGAGCATGACTTGCTACCATCGACGTAAGCTTACCGTTGATTCCTAATGCTTTGCATAAACTATTATAAATAGGAACCAATGCAAACCCAAACGCAAACATTCCCAGGGTAATAGCAAAAAGCAGAGCAATTAAGCGGGTATGTTTATGTTCAGCCATTTAGGCATTCCTTCAATGAATCTCAGGTGCAGTCGTAAAACTATGGTACGGTGGTGGTGATGATAACGTCCACTCCAGCCCATGTGATCCTTCCCATACCCTATCACTTACCTTTTTTCCATGACGTATCGTTGAAATCACATTCCATAAAAACAGTAATTGTGAAAAACCAAAAATAAAGGCGCCAACAGTGCATATCATATTAAAATTAGTAAATTGTAATGCATAGTCTGGAATTCGTCGTGGCATGCCGGCTAGTCCCAAGAAGTGCATTGGGAAGAAGGTTATATTGACGGATATCACCGACAACCAGAAATGCCACTTACCCAGACGTTCGCTGTACATGTGTCCGGTCCATTTCGGTAGCCAATAATAGGTTGCCGCTTGAAGTGAAAAAATAACGCCGGGTACTAATACATAGTGAAAATGTCCGACTACAAAATAGGTATCTTGATATTGATAGTCTGCGGGAACGAGCGCCAACATTAGCCCAGTAAATCCTCCAATCGTGAACAAAAAGACAAACGCTATTGCAAAAAGCATGGGTGTTTCAAATGTCATTGCGCCTTTGAACATTGTTGCAACCCAATTGAAGACTTTAATTCCTGTAGGCACCGCAATGAGCATTGTCGTGTACATAAAGAATAACTCGGCTCCGAGAGGCACTCCTGTCGTAAACATATGGTGTACCCATACAATAAACGATAATAAGGCAATGCTTAAGGTTGCATAAACCATAAAATGATATCCAAATAATGGTTTGCGGCTAAACGTTGGGATGACTTCTGAAATCACACCAAATGCCGGTAATATCAATACATAGACCTCAGGATGGCCAAAAAACCAAAAAATATGCTGAAATAAAACAGGATCCCCGCCACCAGCGGCTTCAAAAAAACTCGTTCCAAAATGACGGTCAGCTAACATCATGGTTACCGCACCAGCAAGTACAGGCATGATGGCGATTAATAAAAAAGCAGTAATTAACCAGGTCCAAACAAAAATCGGCATCTTCATTAGTGTCATGCCTGGTGCACGCATATTCAGAATGGTTGCAATGATATTAATGGAACCCATAATGGATGAAATTCCCATCATGTGGATCGAAAAAATCATAAAATCCGTGCTGGGAGGGGCAAATTTAGTTGATAGGGGTGCGTACATGGTCCAGCCAAAGTTAGGCCCTCCACCATCGTGGAACAGTGTTGATCCTAATAATACAAACGCAAAAGGTAACAACCAAAAGCTCCAGTTGTTTAATCGTGGTAAAGCCATGTCAGGGGCGCCAATCATCATGGGAATTTGCCAGTTGGCCATTCCCGTAAATGCGGGCATAACGACACCAAACAACATGATTAATCCATGTAGCGTCGTCATTTGATTAAAGAAATTGGGGTCTAGGAAGCGGTGTCCCGGTTGAAATAGTTCGGCACGAACCAGTAATGCCATGGCTCCTGCAACAAAAAAACTAAACATGGCCAACCATAAATACAACGTACCAATGTCTTTATGGTTGGTTGTAAACAACCAGCGCTTCATAAATCCGATGATCCCTTTGCCTTGTTCTGGGCCATGATGGTCGTCATGTGATTCATGCCCTATTTTATGCGCTATTGTACTACTCATTGTAAACCTCCAGCATTCAATGGTTTTCTATTTACCATTATGGGCACTACAGCACTTTCTTGACGCACTTGCGCGACATCACTCGGCTGTATTAAGTCATTGGTGTTATTACCCCATGCGTTTCGCTCATAGGTTGTAATGGCTGCGATTTCTGTATCGGTCAATTGCTCTTTGTACGGTTGCATTGCAGAACCCGCGATTCCATTTAAAATCAATCGGATATGCCGGTCTATTGGGTAGCCAACCGCAACGGAGCTATTTTTTAAAGCCGGATAGAGTGGAGGAATCCCCGTTCCATCGGCCTTGTGACATGCTACGCAAATCGCTTCATATTTATCTTTGCCCTGCTTCATTAATTCAGCGCGTGTTAATATTGCTTGATCGGCGGGAGCGGTTGTCGGGGCATATTTATCTTCCACCTTGGGTTGGTCTTTCACCCATTGATCGAATTCCTCTTCACGAACAGCTTTGATGACAATGGGCATAAATCCATGATTGATGCCGCAGAGCTCTGTACATTGACCACGATACACACCAGGCTTTTGAATCCATGCCCACGATTCGTGCATAAATCCTGGAATGGCATCTCGTTTAACGCCTAATTCAGGAACCCACCATGAATGTACAACGTCACTTGACGTTACTAAAAAGCGAATTTTTTTATTCACTGGCACAACCACAGGGTTATCCACCTCGAGTAAATACCATTTCCCTTTGGGTTGTTCGTTTTGAATTTGAGCATATGGGGTTGATAAACTACTATAAAAGCTAATGCCTTGATCAAGGTATTGGTATTGCCATTTCCACTGGGATCCAACGATTTTAATTGTTACATCGGAATCCCGGCTGTCCTCCATTCGGATTAATACTTTCGTTGCAGGGACAGCGAGCGCAACGAGGATTAAAAATGGAATAATTGACCAAACAATCTCTAGCCGAGTGTTATCATGAAACTTAGCGGGCTCGTATCCCCTCGATTTTCGATGATGGATTAAGGAATACAGCATCACGCCAAAAACGCCTACGCCAATCACGGCACAGACCGCGATAGCAATCATGTGCAAATCGTAGATGTCTTTACTTAAAGGTGTTACACCCCGATGCATGTTCATTTGCCAATAATCAACTGCCGCAGTAGCCGATTTTGCCACTGTGAACCCGCCAGTTAACAATGCCATCTTGCAGACACTCGACCAGTTTTGCATCGCTTTTATTGCCTTTTTTACCATAACGAATAGTTACCTTCTGTTTTTGATTGACTGACCATATACTTGATTGCATCAATGATTTCGCCTGTCGTGCAATGCTTGCATCCGCCAAGCGCTGGATGATTTTCACCCTTAATAGCATGTTCGACCAACACATCTATATTTTGATCAATCAACGGTTTCCAAGCCGCTTTATCGCCCAGTTTAGGCGCGCCAAGTTTGCCTTCTGCATGACAAGTGCTGCAATTTTCTTCATAGACCGTTTTGCCGTTGGCCACATATTTTTTCTCTCCATTTGATTGCATATCAATCCATTGTGAGCGAGATAGCGATTGATGAAGTATGTAATCAACACCCGCAATAATATCGTTATCCGAACAGGTCACGCAAGCACCCTTAATTGGCATACTGTTATAACCATTAATTGTATGACGATATAATCCACTTAAACCAGACGATTTAAGACGCATGTACCAATTAGAACTATTACCAATTCGTGGTGCAGACATCGCGCCATTTTGGTGACACATAATGCATGAATTAATGTAAACCTGCTTTCCACGCTTTAAAGTCGGTTGTTTTTCAGAGGGAAATAAATTATACGGTTCTTCACTAATGACTGTTTTTAGATACGTTGCAATAGCCAATCGATCATCTTCTGTTAGGTAGCTTAAGCTATTGTGGTTCACTTCTGCCATGGGACCCGCCACAGGGCCTGCTTTGTTTAATAATTGCCCGCCAGAAAAAACATCAGCCACTTCAGCATGAGAGGCTGAATGCAGCCCATATCGAGTAATATTGGGTGCCCAATAACCATCAATAAATGTGCCGGTTAGGTAATAACGATCTTTAGGGGCGCCAAGAGGGTTGAGTGGGGTATGGCACATGCTGCAATGTCCCAGGCCATCAACAATATATTTCCCGCGATTCCACTGTGCCGACTCATCAGGATTGTATACCACATCAGGAGCCGAATAGAAAAACAACAAGTTCCAACCCCATAATGAAAGTCGTGATCCGGGCATGTTGAATGGAAATGGCAATGATTTATTTTTCTGTTCAACCGCAGGGATACTCATGAAATAGGCATAAAGTGCACGAGCATCATCATCCGTGATGTTTGAAAAATAGAGATAGGGAAAGACTGGAAAATAATTGTGACCCTGTGGATCACGACCTTTTTTCATCGCTCGAATAAAATCTTTTTCGGTCCATTTACCAATCCCTGTTTCTTTATCAGGTGTGATATTAGGACTATAGAATGTACCAAACGGTGTTGCTAAAGGGAGGCCTCCGGCAAATGCGGGTGTTCCAGCCTTGACATTCGTATGACAAGCAATGCAATCACCCATTTTCGCAAGATATTCGCCATGCTCAACTTGCTTTTGTAACTCCGGAGTCGCACCGGGATTGACCGGTGGATAAGCTGGATAATAACCATCAATCAGTGGTTCAGGGCGCTCTGGCGCGATCTCCGCTGCTTGTACGGATATGCCAAAACCGCTCAATACCGTAACAAGACAAGCAACAACTGTATTGTATCGAAACAAAGAGACCACGCCCCCTCCTTTATGTCTAACGATCAGATCAAAATGCGCTATTAAACGAAGTATTTTATACTTCAGATCATGCATCATGCAATCTTTAATGTCGATTGACCAGAGAGATTGAATTTTATGTAAAAATAGTACACAATTATGAAAATCAAAGATACCCATTTCCAATGGGTATCTCCCTTAATTTTTTGCTTTGTGAGATAAATAATGAGCCTCTATGTTGTGTCAGCACTTTATAAATTTGTGACTCTTGATTCCTTTGAATCATTGAAAAATCCATTATTAAGCGTCATGAAACATCACGGAATTCGTGGTACGTTGTTGTTAGCTAAAGAAGGTATTAATGGGACGGTGGCCGGTAGCGCAAAAGCGATTGAAGCTCTTTATGCGTGGTTTGAGCAAAAACCTCATCTCGACAATATCGTTCATAAAGAATCATACAGCGAAACCATGCCATTTAATCGAACTAAAGTAAAATTAAAAAAGGAAATTGTAACCTTAGGGGTTGAAGGAATTGACCCTACGCATGTTGTTGGAACTTATGTTAAACCTGAAGATTGGAATCAATTGATTTCATCAGACGATGTGACTGTGGTTGATACACGCAATGATTACGAAGTTCAGATCGGTACGTTTAAACGTGCCATAAACCCAAACACAACGACTTTTCGAGAATTCCCTGAATTTGTCAGTACACACTTAGATCCGAAAAAGCATAAAAAAGTAGCGATGTTTTGCACTGGTGGCATTCGTTGTGAAAAGTCCACGGCATACTTAAAAGAATTGGGATTTGACGAAGTCTATCATCTCGAGGGCGGAATTTTAAAATACTTAGAAAAAGTTCCCGAAAACGAATCATTATGGGAAGGCGAATGCTTTGTGTTTGACGAGCGTGTTACGGTGAATCACAACTTACAAAAAGGTCAGTATGACCAATGCCACGCCTGTCGGTTTCCAATTACTGATAGCGATAAACAGCAAGTAACTTACGTGCCTGGTGTTAGCTGTCCTCATTGTGCTGAAAACAAAACAGAGTCACAAATACAACGTTATCAGGAGCGAGAAAAACAGAGTCAATTAGCTCATGCTCGTGGTGAAACGCATATTGGCGGTGATGTATCGAGTATCATTACAACGCGCCGTCTTCTTAAAAAACAGAAAAAACAAGCAGTGTTATAAAATGAGGTTACTGAATGAGGTTATGTATGTCTACTCAAAAAAATGGCTATTTACCCTATGTCATGTGGTCGTTCCCGCTTGTATTTTTTGCGTTTCAATTTATTTTACGTCTTTGGCCTGGTTTGATGATGCCTCAAATCATGGCTCAGTTCGCTATTGATGCCAGCCAGTTCGGTTTAATTGCCGCGTTTTATTACTATGGTTATGCGGGCATGCAGATTCCGGTTGCATTGCTTCTCGATCGATATGGTGCGAAGAACATTATTTTTATTTTTGCGGTGCTTTGTGGATTAGCCACTCTTTTATTTACGTATACCGATAATTTATATATCGCTTTTTTTAGTCGGATGCTTGTTGGCGCAGGGTCAGCCGTTGGTTTTTTGGGCGTCTCAAAAGTCGTTTCTGAATGGTTTCCAAGCAGTCAATATACCAAAATGATTGGATTGTCTTTTACATTAGGATTGATGGGAGCAATTTACGGTGGCAAACCCATTAGTTTACTGATTGAAACGTACCATTGGAAAAATGTTGCAGTAACCCTGGTGATTATTTCACTTGTGATTGCTTGTGCTGCTTATTGTGTGCTGCGTTCACATCAAGATAAGAACAGTGAAGTTGAAATCAAAATCAAAGAGGCATTTAAACTATCGGATTTAAAAACCATACTTTCATCGAGTGAAATATGGTTACTTGCATTGGCGAATCTGTTAATGGTTGGATCTTTAGAAGGCTTTAGTGATGTGTGGGGCGTTCCTTATTTAATGACGGCCTACTCAATTGATAAAAGTGATGCTGCTCAATTGATATCATTTGTTTTTTTTGGAATGTTATTGGGGGGGCCGCTATTAGCCTCATGCAGTAAAATATTAGGAAATTATGCAGTGATTGCATTATGTGGGCTTGGTATGGCGACAGCGTTTGCTGTGCTATTACTCACACCACAATACCATTGGTGGCTGCTCGCAAGTTTATTTTTTAGTATTGGGATCATGTGTTGCTACCAGGTCATTATTTTTGCAGCGGGCGCGTCGCAAGTTAAAGCGCATTATTTAGGCGTGACGATCGCTTTTCTTAATTGCATTAATATGCTTGGAGGATCTTTTTTTCATACGATCATTGGTCGGCTTGTGGATTTCTTTTGGACTGGTGCGCTTAATCATGATGGCGTTAAGCAATATAGTCTTGGTGCGTATCAATCGGCATTATCGATTATTCCCGTGTGCGCAAGCATTGGAGCCGTGATGATTTGTTTTATTGGTTTACAGCGCCGCCGAAAATTTCGGTTAAAGTAAATTAGTTATTGTGGCTGAGAATTGAATATGATTGAGATGGATGGCCTTACGGTGACGCTGGTAAGGAAACGGGTTAAAAATTTAAATTTGCGTATTAATGCGTCAGGCGAGGTTCAAATCAGTGCTCCATTGAGATTTCCACTGGATTTAATTCATCGTTATCTTCAAGAAAAGCGAGAGTGGATTGACACGCATCGTCGGCGTTTGCAATCGCGTGTTTCGACATTGCCGCAGACATTAACAACAGGAGAGCTTCTCCCTTTTTTAGGGCATCATTATGAGCTTACCGTGTACGCGCAGCTAAAGCACCATCGTATTGAAATTGACAGTACTAGGCTGCACTTGTTTGCAAAGGCTGACGCGACGTTTGCTGAAAAAAATGTTCTGCTGCAGCATTGGTATCGGAGCCAAATGCTTAATGTATTACCTGAGCTGATTCAAAAATGGGAGGCGATCATTGGGGTGCACGCCAATGCTTGGGGAGTTCGAGCGATGAAAACGCGTTGGGGATCGTGTAATACATTAAAAAAACGGATTTGGCTTAATTTGAAGCTGATTCAAAAACCGTTGCCTTGCTTAGAGTCGGTCATTGTTCACGAATTAGTTCATTTGCTTGAGGCAAGCCATAATAAACGTTTTTATGCATTAATGAGTCAGTTCATGCCTGATTGGGAAACGTACCGACATTATCTTTGAGCAGACAAGAATGCGATGCGTCATTGAATTCGCAAACTTCCCAATGACGCCCTATGATCCTTCACCGTACGGGTGAGTACGCTTTCACTTAAAAGCGGTCAAAAAAACCTTCAATTTCAGCACACTAGACCATCTCGCTACGCCTCCAACTGCTTTTTCCAGGATGATGATTAGTTGTTAATTGCTTCTTTTAGTTTAGATCCAACTTTGAAGCTTACTGTTTTGCTAGCGGGTATATTTAATGGTTTGCCAGTTGCGGGATTTCGTCCTACGCGTGCGGCACGTTTTTTCACTGAAATGCTTGCAAAGCCTGGTAGAATGATGGAATCGTCGTTCGCAAGTAGGTCAGTCAGGCAACCGATAACGGCATTGAGAGCAAGCTCTGAATCAACTTTAGTTAGGTTTGACTTCAAGCTTATTGCGTTAATAAGTTCTTTTTTATTCATCTTGGCTCCTTTGGGTTTAGTTTTTTTATCTGTCTTATCCAATTAAAAATACTCTACCATCCTATCCTCTCAATATCGGTGGGTAAACCCCTTTTTTTCTTTATCCATGAGAACCCAGATCAGGAATTACGGTGACGCTCGTAAAGGAGGTTTTAAAATAGGCGTAGTTGGTATACAATTGCCCATGATAAACAAAACTATGGCTAACTTATGACACACCGCCCACGAAAACGCTTTGGGCAGAATTTTCTGCACGATCAGCATATTATTAATTCCATAATCCGTTGTCTTAATGTTCAACCGACCGATAATTTAATTGAAATTGGGCCGGGGTTGGGCGCGTTGACGAAGCCATTGTTAACGTGTGTCAATCGATTGACCGCCATTGAAATAGATCATGATTTACATGAAAATTTACTGAAGCTTCCCATTGCGCAAGATAAACTGCATCTCATCAATGCCGATGCTCTTACAGTAGAGTATCAACAATTTGGAACACAACTTCGAATCGTTGGTAATCTACCTTATAATATTTCAACGCCGTTGTTGATTCGGTTATTACGCATGACTTCGTTGATTAAAGACATGCATTTTATGTTGCAAAAAGAGGTGGTTGATCGGCTCGCGGCCTCTCCAGGAAGCAAAACATACGGTCGACTCAGTGTGATGGCTCAATATTATTGTGAGGTCTCATCACTGTTTCATGTGCCTCCATCGGCGTTTTATCCGGAGCCCAAAGTCGATTCAGCTATCGTGCGTTTAACGCCTTATCAAGTATCGCCTTATTCTGCATTGGAGTTTGTCGCGCTTGAACAATTGGTTGCCAAAGCATTTTCGATGCGACGTAAAACGTTGGCAAATAACCTCAAGCCTATTTTATCGGCAGCTGATTTAATCTCACTTGATGTCGATCCTCAATGGCGCCCTGAGCAAATATCTGTTATAGACTATGTGAAGATAGCGACATTTGTGAGCAAAGGATAAAGAAACGGTAAACGTCCAAACTCATTTACCGTTCGAAATAGGGATATTTAAAATGGGAGAGTATTTTGTTTAACCAAAAAGAAAAACGTGTTAGAACGGTACCACTTAAACCATTAAAAGATCTAACGGCCGTTATTGCTTCTTCTCAATTATTGTCCGGAGACAAACGACAAGTGTTGCTTCAACACATTAAGGCGTCAAGTGATCTTGATCCAAAGCGCTTTAAAAATGTATGCCTGAATTTGGTTCATCAATTGGCGGATCACTGTCAAAGTATCCCTGAAACATCAAATAGCTATTACGCACTACCAGGCGGCATTCTTGATTATGCATTAAACCGAACGGATGTGGCGTTACAACTTTTTCGTCAATATATGGTGCAGGACGAAGGAGCCGAATTATCTGAAATCCAGAAGCTTTGGCTTTATGCAATGTTATCGGCAAGCCTTTTAAAAGATATTGGTAAATTGCAAATTGATTATGCTGTGACGACATTTGATGCTCATGGCCAATGGTTAACGTTGTGGAATCCATTACTTGAAAGTTTGATTACGGCCGGCAGTCATTATCAATTTGAATTTCAGACGGATCATGAGGACAAAATTCCGTTGCGTCGGCGATTTAACTTATTAATAGCACGCCTTCTTATGCCGAAAGAAGGATTTGCCTGGATTGCATCGAATCCTGAGGTGCTTGCTGTGTGGCTTGCATTATTGAGTGATGATTGGCAATCAGCGGGTACATTGGGCGCTATTTTAGTTCGTGCTGATGCAATGGCCATCCAGCGTTACTTTAATGAATCGATGATTCAGCACGTGAGTAGGAGAGGAGGACGGACTGCTCGTATTGGAACGTTTGTCGATACGTCGCCAGAGGCCATTATTGCTAAAGAGCAGATGCTGGGAGTTGAATTTATCAAATGGATGACCGCCTCGATCGAAGCGGGGCAACTGATGATTAACAAAGCGCCGTTGCTCATGGTGCCCGGAGGTTTGTTGATTTGTGCGGATGCCTTTAAGCTGTTTGTCCGCGCGCATCCGGAGTATAAAAATTGGTTGAGCGTACAAATGGGTTTTGAAAGCTTAAAACTACATCGTTTAAATCCAAATGGGGACGCATTATCTCGCTTTGAGCAGGCCAATAATCAACAAATGCACGAAGGAATTTTATTTGAAAATTATGCCATCATATTGCCACAAACCGTTAAAATGCATAACTTATATACTGGAAAAGAGGCGCGTATCTCGGCGATAGAAACGATTTTGATTGCGGAGTCTAGCCATTTGTTTTCACAACAACGACCAACCAAATCACCGGATGCACCAAAGCATTTAACGGCCATCGGTGAATGGGTGACTTCTGCAATTGCGTTACAGTTCAAACCTGGATTTATCAAAGGTGAATGATTATGCAATTGGTGATGTGCAGGGTTGCTATGATTCATTGCAACGCTTGCTTACTCTCATTGATTTCGATGAAAAGCAAGATAGGCTTTGGTTTGTCGGCGATTTGGTGAATCGTGGCCCAGAGTCACTTGCTGTATTGCGATTTATTCGACAATTACCCATTAAGCCTCACGTCACGCTGGGAAATCATGACCTGCATTTATTGAGCCATTTATTTAGTTTTTCCGGGCGGCGTCATCAAGATGATACACTGGAGGCTATTTTGAATGCACCGGATAGAGACGAGCTAGGGCATTGGTTGCGGCGTCAATCGATATTAATCCATGACGAGCAACTTCATGTTGTCATGTGTCATGCAGGTATTCTGCCAAGCTTTAATCTTCAGCAGGCCAAGCGGTGCGCGCTTGAACTGGAAATGACGTTATCGGGGGACCATTATCAAGCCTTCTTGATCGATATGTATGGTAACGAACCGAGCGAATGGTGTGACCGTTTAACGGGAATTGCACGACTGCGTTTTATCTGCAATGCCTTCACGCGCATGCGGTTCTGCGATGCTAGGGGTCGATTAATATTGACGGATAAAGGGCCGATAGGTAGTGCTGACCCTGGTCTCTATCCGTGGTTTGCTGCGCCTAATCGTCAAGATATTGAAGAGGATATCGTATTTGGCCATTGGGCCGCTCTAGGAGGCAAATGCCCTCATCCTCGCATTCATGCTATTGATACGGGCTGTTTGTGGGGTGGTTCATTAACAGCATTACGATTGCAGGATAAGCGACGTTTTGCAGTCGGATGTGAGAATTAACTAATGCAAACAAATCGATGGATCTGCTTATTGGGACTCATGAGCTTGGCGGTAATAAGTCAATGCTTCGGTGTTTCCCTGCAACTGCAAAATCCCGATGATCGACTGAATGCGGCGATAAATAATCCAGAATATATGCTTCATCATTGGATTGAGCTACCCACCTCGCCGGAGTCACACGCCCAAAAATCACGGCATTTGACGTTGCGAGAAGCTATTTTATTAGCACTTCGCTATAACCCTAATATTCAAAGTGCTGAACTGGATCGCATTATACAACGTTATCAGTTACGTCTTGCGCATAATGAATTTGAATTGCAATATGCGCTGGCGGGGACGGCATTGGTTGAAAAAAGCACCTACAGTGGCGTTGGCAATGCGACAACGAACCGTTATTTGGGGACCCCTGAATTTAATCTTAAGACAAAATTAGGTGGGCAGGTGAGCCTAAGCATGGATAATAATGTTGCAGGGATAGGCGGTTATAATCCGTTGATGAATTTTACATACACCCAACCTTTATTGCGTGGTTTTGGGAAGGCCGTCAATGAAGCGAGTTTACTTGACGCCGAGGATGCTGATTGGCTCAATCAATTGAACCTAACTCAGTCGGTTATTGATCAAGTGACACAAGTCATTACGGCGTATCGTTCACTTATTTTAAGTAGTAATAATTATCAAAATCAACGTCGACAACTTGCTGATGCAAAAGCGTCCTATCAATCAAATGAGAAACGAATTACTGCTGGACAGTTAGAGCCGGCAGGGAATATTCAACAGGCATATCAAATTGAATCCATCAGTCTCATGGTTGAACAGGCACATAATGATTTTAATACAACCGCGCAAGAATTATTGCAAACAATCGGGCTTGATCCGAATATGAAACTCGCGGTTCCTGATGATGTTATGGTTGATAAAATAGAGCAGCCTAATGTGGATAACGCTATTGCACAGGCACTGAAGCATAATACCCAATTCTTGGCGCTGAAGATGGCGCTTCGTGTGGATGAGCGTGCTTATAAAGTAGCTCAAAATCAACAGCTCTGGCAACTTGATTTTACTGCTAATGCGCAGACAGGTTCGATGACCGATGTCGATGCGAATAATAAGGGACTTCGTGGAATTTATAATGGTCAAAATACGACCGAATCTGCAGGATTGACGTTAAGAATTCCATTGCATGACTTGGATCGACGCAATCAATTAATTACGGCTAAAATTCGGCTTGAAAAAGACCGATTAAACGTCACTGCTGCGAAACGAGCATTAGTGACTACAATAAAAAATATCATTAGCACGATATCAAGTCAGGCTAAACAATATGACTTGGCAAAACGACAACTGAAGCTTGCTGAGCAGTCGTATGAACTTGAGAAGAAAAAGCAGCATGCGGGGATTGCAAGTGCGCTCGATGTGAACAATACTCAAAATCAGCTTATTCAAGCCCAAGCACGATTAATCGGATCTAAAGTGGCGTATTTGAATCAATTGTCCGCTTTGCAACGCATTTTGGGAACGACGTTAACGGAGTGGAACATTAAACTGAGGGTGGGTCGATGAATCAGAACGTGTTGAGCGGTATACTAGGCGCACTAATTCTCATGTCGATGGCCGCGTGTGATCGTCATACATCAGCTACTAACGATAAATTGAAAACGTTTGAAGTCCATGCATCAACCTTTCATGAAATTCTGCATTTTACAGGCACAATACAACCACTACATGAAAATACCATTACAAGTCCCGTAGACGGCATACTAGAGCAAGTGCATTATCAATTTGGTCAGCATGTTAAAAAAGGGGATATTGTTTTTACACTCAACTCCACAACGTTACAAAAACAATACAATGATGCACTGACGGAATACTTAAAGGCGAAAGATAATTATTCGATCGCAAAGACTAAATTTATCGGAACAAACGATCTTTGGGAAGCGGGTCTTATCGCTAAAAATAATTACATGAGTGAAAAATCAAATTTAAACACCGCTCATGTCACCTTAATGCAAGCGTGGCACAATTTATCTGAATTATTAGAAAAAACAGACGATCCCAATGTGAACGATCTCACCAAATTAAATTTAGCCGAATTTGAGAAAGTGCAAGATGCGTTGAGTACCCAGCATCATTTGATTCAATTTAAAGCACCCATTGATGGGGTTGTGCTCTATCCGCCCTTATCTGGTGACGCCAAAACAAATCGTCTTCCTGTAGGTAGCACCATTAAAGCAGGGCAAGCACTTGCACTTATCGGCGATCTTTCGGGGGTTCGTGTTGAAATTGATATTCCTGAAGTTGATATCGATAAAATGAAGCAGGGGATTCCGGCCACTATCAATGGGGTTGCATTTAATCAGCAGGAGTTGCACGGGAAACTAACGACCATAACATCACAGGCCGCTATCAGCGGCGCGAGTACCTTGCCTTCATTTCAGGCTGTTGTGGAAGTCGCGACGCTTGATAGCAAACAACAGGCGTGGATTAAAGCGGGAATGAGTGCGACCGTTGAGCTGACTATCAGCCGCACGGCGCAGCTGATGATTCCGATTGCGGCTGTTCATTTGGCGCATGGTGAAAGCATGGTTCGGCTGCGTTTGCCGGATGGAAAATCAAAAGAGCTGCCCATTGTTACGGGCACTTCAAAAGCAGATCAAGTGGCTGTGCTGCAAGGCTTAAAGTCGGGTGACGTCATTGAGTACGAATAAAACGCCACTTATTGCACTTGATCATATTGAAAAAAAATATCAAGTGGGCTCGGTTGAGAGCACGGTATTGAAATCGATATCGTTGAACGTTTGCCAAAAAGAGATGTTGGCTATCATTGGCGCATCCGGATCGGGAAAATCCACTCTAATGAATATTATTGGCTTATTAGATAAGCCGGATCGTGGCCATTATCAATTGCAAGGTCAGGATATCAGCAAATTAAGCGACGATGAGAGAGCTGCATTTCGTAATCAATCCATTGGGTTTGTGTTTCAGCAGTTTAATTTACTGTCGCGTTTTACCGCACTTCAGAATGTCGAGCTACCGCTTACTTATCGAGATATGTCCGCACAGGAAACTCAACGCAAGGCCCTCGAAGCATTAGATCGAGTGGGAATGAAATCATTTGCAACGCATCGTCCGACGCAACTATCCGGCGGACAACAGCAACGCGTTGCAATTGCTCGTGCTTTGGTTGGTGAGCCACACGTTATTTTGGCCGATGAACCCACCGGATCACTTGACTCCGTGACAGGAAAGGAAATCATGGCTTTGTTTCAGGCTTTAAATAACGAAGGGCGAACACTCATTTTAGTGACGCATGATGAACAGATCGCCCATCAATGCAAGCGCCGCATTACGATCGCAGATGGACAAATTATTAACGACGAGTCATCATGAAAATTATAAACCACGCGCATCATGCTCTCGTGAATTTAAGCGCTTCAAAAATGCGAACTTTTCTTGCCTTGTTAGGTATTTGGGTGGGGACGGCCGCTGTTGTTGCACTCATGAATTTCGGCCAAATTGCAACTGAAAAAGCACTCGAACAATTTAAGGCTCTCGGTACGGACTTGCTGGCGATTTCGTTGTATCAAAAAATTCCAGATAATGCGCATACGGGACAGGATACGATCCCCTTATCGGTGTGGCGACAATTTCCTGAATGGATTTCCACTATTAATCAAATTGCGCCTTATAGCATTGCATATCTTCCCATGAGTTTTGAAGGAAAGGCACTTAAGGGCGTGATTATCGGTGCGGATAAAGCATTGGCCGAAATTATTCAAATCCAGTTAGAAGAAGGTTTTTTTGTGTCATTTGTCCAGTCGTTCGAGCATTTTTGTGTGATAGGTGCCGATTTAGCACAAGAAATTCAGGTCAACTCAACAGGATCGGCGCTCGGCAAGCAACTGCAAATTGGTCAAGCGTTGTATACTATTATTGGTGTTGCAAAACCATGGAAGGAAAATGTATTTTTTAATGAAGATATTAATAAAGCCGTTATTATTCCCATTGCAGGTACTGCACTCGTTAAAAAAGAAGCATCCATTAATAATGCCGTTTTAAAACTGAAACCCAACATTCATATCGATACAGTGATTGCTGAGATTCAACAGCGCATCAGTCAATATGCGCCGAAACTCAATGTGTTTGTGCGAAGTGCAAAGCAAATTATCCAGAATATGGAAAATCAAGGCCGTATTTTTACATTATTGCTGGCGGTTATCGGAGGCATCTCATTGATGGTCGGTGGAATCGGTGTCATGAATGTGATGCTTGTCTCAGTGAGTGAGCGTCGAAAAGAAATTGGCATTCGGAAGGCCGTTGGCGGGAAAAACAGCGAAATTCAGGCGTTATTTTTAATCGAATCCATCTTGTTATCATTAGCGGGAGGTGTGTTTGGTATTATAACGGGGCTATCCATCACGTGGGTCATCGCTTATTTTACACATTGGCATTTTACGATTTACTGGTTAGCGGTCTGTGTCGGATTTTTTGTTTCTGTCACCGTCGGCATATTTTTCGGCTATTACCCCGCTCGCCGTGCGGCAGCGCTTGAGCCAGTGGTCTCTTTACGGAGTGAATAACCGGAAGACTTTGCTCATGTTCTCGTGGATCATCTGTGATGAATGCCAAGACATCTCTTACATGAAATCCAGACATGGCTCTGATGACATGGCCGGTAAAACAGGTACAATGATTACACAGGGATGAAACACCAGAAGGATGACAAGGATTGTCGGACATGATGTCACTGTAGTTATCGTTCGGTCAAATGACCTGAACGTTATTTCAAACCTCGAAAGTCATGGATGGCTTTGTAGAGTGAGATGGATACATTGTTTGTAATAACGTTCAGGTCATTTGATCGAAACGATAAGCCCGCCAGGTCACTCGAAATAACCTCATATCAAGTTCACTTTTTTACCATTTACTGTATAATTACGACTTCTCTTCAAGATAAGGCGTGATTTTATTTATGAACAAGCTTAAGCAATTGCTGCTCAGTGCTTCTATTCTGCTAGGTATTATTTTAAGTTCATCTGCCATTGCCGCATCGGTTGATGACGATGCGCACATGCAACAGATGATTTTGCATTATGTCAATGCTTACCGAGCCAAACATCATTTATCACCACTCAAGCTTAATGCCGTTGCATCGCAAGAAGCCGCGCGGCATAGCCAGGCCATGGCGAGCAAGGCTACATCGTTTGGGCATGCGCATTTTAATGACCGGATTAAGCGACTCTATAAACAATTTGATCAATGTCGTGGGGGGGCAGAAAATGTTGCCTATTACAGGGTTAATGCCAAACGCCTAGTCGAGGAGTGGATCGCGAGTCCAGGACATCGGCGAAATATTGAAGGCCATTACAACATCACCGGGATAGGTATAGCACATGGTAAGCCGGGATGGGCCTATTACACTCAGATCTTTATTCAAACTGAAAACAAGGCATACGCGTGAAGGATAGCGATTCCATTTTTTTGAGAACCACTGGATTATGTGGTAAAATTCAGATCATTTTTCCAATACCCTATAAGTAGGACCATGTCAGGCGATCACACGCAATTTGAAAAACGCAAACAGGATCATATCGAACTTGCGCTTATGCCTGAAAATCAGGCGGATGAGTCCAATCCATTTGATGAGATCGAGCTGATTCATGAAGCTCTGCCCGATATCGATTTCCATGCCATTTCTATTCAAAGCGCCCGCTTCGGTAAGTCCATCGATAAACCATTTATCATCAGCTCGATGACGGCCGGGCACCAGCAATCCGTTGATATCAATCGCAATTTGATTATGGCCTGTGAACAGATGCATTGGGCAATGGGCGTTGGTTCACAACGACGAGAGTTGACGGATCCTTTAGCTGCAAACGAATGGCAAACATTGCGTCGCGACCATCCTGATGTTGACTTGTTGAGCAATTTAGGAATCGCACAGTTGATATCAACTTCACCAGAAGATATTCAGCGCTTGACCGACGCGTTGCAAGCAACGGCATTGATCATTCATTGTAATCCGTTACAAGAATGCATCCAACCCGAAGGAACCCCGCTGTTTAAAGGCTGCTGGACAGCTCTCGAAAAACTCGTCACAACGCTACCTTTGCCCATCATTGTGAAAGAAACCGGCTGTGGGTTTTCAGCATCAACGCTGCAACGCCTCAATGACATTGGCGTTGCGGCAGTCGATGTGAGCGGACTAGGCGGTACACATTGGGGGCGGATTGAAGGACATCGTACCGTCGAGCATTCAACACGCCAACGCGCATCAGTTGCCTTCCGTCATTGGGGGATTGATACCGTCAAGAGTGTTTTGAACGCGGTTTCTATCAATCCCCATTACGAGCTTTGGGGTTCTGGTGGTGTTCGACATGGCTTGGATGCAGCTAAATTATTCGCACTTGGCGTTTCAACGGTGGGATTTGCGAAACCAATGCTTGAAGCCGCCTTGCACTCAGCAGAATCCGTTGTTGCTGCAATGAATTCGATTGAATATGAACTGAAGGTTGCCATGTTTTGTACAGGCAGCCAGGTATTAAATGACCTAAAGGAAAAAATATGTCGCTAACACCGAATGCCAGTGTATTATTTCAGGGATTTTCTAAATTAACACGCGAAGAGCGGTTTCAACGATTGTTAGCTCTCGGCGCGATCACCCCTGAGGATATCACTTATCTGAGCAATGGCGGTGTTGATAACTTAGATATGGCAGATAAATTAATTGAAAATGTGATTGGATATTTTCAAATCCCGCTCGGTGTTGCAACCAATTTTTGTATTGACGGCCAAGATTACGTGATTCCACTCGCGGTCGAGGAAACCTCAATTATTGCCGCATTATCGAAAACAGCACGATGGATAAGACAACAGGGTCACATCACGACACAAATGACCGGTGACTGTATTATTGGCCAAATTCAATTGGCTAAAGTACATGATTTTTCGCGATTTTCGACGATTTTCGACGAAAATAAGCAATTTTTTATCGAAAAAGCCAATGAAGATGTTGCCGCAAACATGGTGCGGCGGGGTGGCGGAGTAAGCGATTTACAACTACGTCGAATATCCCGTCCAGATGGTGCTGAAATGGTTGTCGTTCAGCTATTGATGAATAGTTGTGATGCAATGGGCGCAAATATTATCAATCAAGTGCTTGAATATTTGAAAGCACCGATTGAGCAGGTGACCGGCGAACAAGTCACGATGTGTATTTTGTCCAATTTGAATGATCAAAAATTAACGAGCGCTCGAGTTGAAATTCGTAACGTAGATGCTGAATTAGGATCACGTTTACAAGAAGCCTCTTTATTTGCTGAACTCGACCCTTATCGCGCAGCAACACATAATAAAGGGGTTATGAATGGCATTGATCCAGTGCTGATTGCAACCGGCAATGATTGGCGAGCTGTCGAAGCAGGCGTTCATGCATTTGCAGCGCGTAATGGCCGCTATCAAGCCATTACACAGTGGCGATATAACGATGGAGTGCTTGTGGGTGAATTAACGGCTCCCATTATTGTGGGTACAGTCGGAGGCGTTACATCCATTCATCCAACCGCCAAGATGTGTTTACGGATGATGGGAATTGAGTCAGCGAATCAGTTGTCTCGTGTAATCGCTGCTGTCGGATTAGTACAAAATCTTGGAGCGCTTAGAGCGCTATGCACAGACGGTATCATTCAAGGTCACATGAAGCTGCACATTGATAATTTAACCATGGTGGCGGGAGCCAGCGATGGTGAAACCCCATTACTGAAACAACGATTACAAGATTGCTTAGCCACAACGAAACGCATCAGTTTAAGTCACGCTCAAACGTTTCTGAATGAAATACGATTGGCTCAACTGCAATGAAAAAATGGGCCCTTCCTGCAAAAACATTTTTGTTAGGAGAGTACGCTGCTCTTGCAGATAAAGGCGCAATCGTATTAACGACTCATCCATGCTTTGAAGTCACGCTTACAGAAACCAAAGGCCTGCATAACATTCATCCCGAGTCACCTGCCGGTCGTTGGTGGATCAAAACGGGATATGATCACTACGGCTTGCATTGGCATGATCCATTCAATCATTGTGGTGGCATGGGTGCATCCAGTGCTCAATTTCTGGGAGCCTATTTCGCAAGCTCGCATCTCAATGCAACAACACCAACACAGGCTGGCATGCTCGACGCTTATTGGCAATGTGCGTGGCAAGGTCAAGGAATCCGTCCCAGCGGTTATGATGTTATTGCCCAATCATTATCGGGTTGTGTTTCCATTAATCGAAGTGAGGATGACTACAACGTGCTTCCCTGGTCATTCAGCGATCTTGCCTTTATCATCGCACATACAGGGAATAAATTGGCAACACATCACCATCTACAAGGGGCAACGCTTTCCGATGATGTTGAACAATTAAATACCATTGTAACGCAGGCAAAACAGGCATTCATGATGTCAGATAGCCAGGCCTTAGTCAGCGCAATCAATGCATACCATCACGCCTTGGTGTTAACAAACCGCGTGGATCAAAACACCCTAACGTTGTTAGAGCAATTGAAAGGGCTCCCTGGGCTGCTCGCCATGAAAGGATGCGGTGCAATGGGGGCTGACGTGATTGTATTCATCACAACAAAAGAAAGTGTCACGCGCATTCAATCCCATTTAATGACAATGCAACTCAGGATCATGGCAACCAACAAGAGTATCTTTATTTCCGATGGGTATCGTTCGCGAGAGACTCATGAGCCCTAAGCCACTTCCAAATCGGCTTGACAACAACAGTGTATTTTTTACCATTTAGTTCAATATTTTCCACATACTCTTCATTTTCTGTAATAATTAATCCATCAGACAATGAAAATTTATCCATCGCCTCAATGAGGCCTAATATTTCTCTTTCCTTGGTGGATGGATCGCATAACTCGATACAGACTTGAATCACTTGTAATGTTTGCACGCCAGCGCGTAGCACAAAGTCACATTCTCTACTCTCTTTGTAGTAGTATATATCGTATCTTCTGCGTTTCAATTCTACAAAAACCACATTTTCTAACATGCGGCCTCGATCGTCACTTGTTCTGAATCCCATCATCTTTGCAATCACATGATCAATAAAATATACTTTTTTAGGTGATTGTTGTTGAGCTTTAAGATTGTCATCATAACGATTGATAAAAAAACATAAAAAACTATTTTCAATATAACGACAGTAATCAGAAATCGTTGTGTTGCTCTTAATCACTTTACCGCTATTATTGACCATCCCTAAAAGTTTAGACAACGTCACTTCTTTGCTGCAGTTACTGGCCAAGAAAAAAAGCAATTTTTTTAATGCGTCAGGATTACCAACCCGATATCTTGTAATAATGTCTCTATAGAGAATACTTTCGTATAAGGAATGTAAATATTCAGCATTTTTGTTAATAATATAAGCAGGGATGCCACCCCACTCTAAATAATCATGATATAACCCTATTAAAGTGCCGATTTCCGTAGTGCTAAGGTCTTGTTTATCGAGAGGAATTTTTTCTTGTGAAAACTCAGCGAAGGAGATTGGATAAACCTCCAAGGAGATATATCTTCCGGTTAATCTTGTCCCCAGCTCTTCACTAAATAAATTAGCATTTGAACCGGTTAAATATATCTTACAACCACTGTTATACATTCGCCGAACAAATAATTCCCAGGCAGGTATATTCTGAATTTCATCCAAATAAAATGTTTTTTGAACGCCGTATAACGAAATGAGTGTTTGATGTAAAAGTTCAAAATCCTCCGTAGTAAAGGTAATTAACCTTTCGTCTTCAAAATTAAAATAGTAATCATTTGTATCGCCACGCACTCTACGCGCATGTTCCAATAATACTGATTTCCCGCATCGTCTAATGCCTGTTAAGACAATTATTTCTTGATTTTGACTGAGCTTGTTGAGTTGTTTTTCAGCTGTTCGTTTTATATACGACGGTGGCCAATATAGATTTTCATGTTGATCTAATATAACGCGCTTTAACAGATCCTGAGAAATAGCCATAGTACTCACCATTGAAAATGAAAGCATAGCACTAAAACCATCCATTATCAATGGATGGTTTTAGGTGGTGTAGGGCCTCAATATATTTTATCCTTGACAAGATTCGCCAATATTGAATACCGTAAGAAGAGATAATAAAACACATCACAGGGAAAAATAATGACCAAATGTCCATTCATGACCACTGATGCAGGCAATCCAGTTGCGGATAATCAAAACAGCTTAACCGCAGGTCCTCGCGGACCGATATTAATGTCTGATCACCAGCTTATGGAGCGAATGGCGCATTTTAATCGTGAGCGTGTACCGGAACGTGTAGTGCATGCTAAGGGCGCAGGTGCTTACGGCACGTTTAAGGTTACGGGCGATCTTTCTCACTATACTTGTGCCAAATTATTTTCAAAAATTGGCAATCAATGCGACCTGTTTTTGCGCTTTTCAACCGTTGCTGGCGAACTAGGCTCGGCTGATACAGCGCGCGATCCGCGAGGATTCGCTGTTAAATTTTATACGGAAGAAGGCAACTGGGATTTGGTGGGTAATAATACCCCTGTTTTTTTCGTACGTGATCCACTCAAATTCCAAGATTTTATTCACTCACAAAAACGACATCCCGCCACTGGGCTGCGTGATAATACCATGCAATGGGATTTTTGGAGCCTTTCACCAGAATCTCTACATCAAGTGACCATTCTATTTTCCGATCGGGGAATACCCACGTCATATCGACATATGAATGGTTATTCATCACATACTTACAGTCTTTGGAACGATAAAGGCGAACGGTTTTGGGTGAAATGGCATCTAAAAACCAAACAAGGAATTCAATGTTTAACCGATGAGGCTGCAAGCAAAATTGCGGGGGAAGATTTAGATTATCACCGGCGTGATTTATTGACATCCATTGAGCAAGGCAAGTACCCCCAATGGCAGGTCCAAATCCAGATTATGCCAGAAAAAGATGCCGACACTTATCCCATTAATCCGTTTGATCTGACCAAAGTATGGCCTCACAAAGATTATCCCGTGATGGACGTCGGTATACTGGAACTAAATCGTAATCCAGATAATTACTTTGCTGAAGTGGAACAGGCCGCGTTTGAGCCTGGCAATATGCCACCAGGAATGGGCGCTTCTCCAGACAAAATGCTGCAAGCTCGCCTGCTATCATACCCAGACACACACCGCTATCGCATAGGCGTCAATTACGCGCAACTACCCGTGAACAAGCCGCACTGCCCAGTCAATACCTACAATCGAGACGGCCACATGCGATTTGATGGTAATTATGGAGGCCAGGTTAATTATCAACCGAATAGTCAAGGCGGCCCAATTGATGATAAACGCTTCAGCGAGCCTCCGTTAAAAATTTCAGGTGATGCCGATCGCTATGATCATCAGGCAGGGAACGACAACTATAAACAAGCTGGTGACCTGTATCGCTTGATGAGCGAAGAGCAAAAGAAACAATTAATTAGTAACATTGTACGTTCAATGAAAACAGTCCCTAAGGCCATTCAGTTACGTCAAATGGCTCATTTCAGTCAAGCTGATTCTGATTATGGTCGGCGCGTAGCAGAAGGACTCGCCTGATTGGCGCCTCACGTCACTCTTGAGTCAAATGCGTGCGTCGCTCCTGCATGGTTTCAACACTGTTGATAACCGATTGATGACAGATTTCTTGCATGATTGGGATCGTATGTAGCGGTGTTCCCGATTGAATGGCGTGTGCAATCATAAAACTATCTTGCCAAATTTTTTCATTTTTTCGTGCTTTTGCTTTGAGCCATAATGTGACCCATATAAAATGAAATAACCATTGCTCTCGTCGAGGCTCCATGACGTCAGTAAAAATAAACCCCATTGCTTCCTCAGTACGACATATTTTTATACCATCTACAAAACTACAGCAGCGATTCACTAACTTATCAACGATCGAATTTTCAAGATACCATGACTCGGTAAATGACTTCGTTTTTGACCAAGCCTTTGAGCGCGTAAATGACGCCCGAACAGTTTCAGGAGTAAAAGGATGCACCAGCACTCCAAGTTGGTTCATAATGTCTGAAACATCTATTTTTTGTGGCGTAAAATGAACACCTAGTGCCTCTTGAATTTCCAGCAAATGAAGATCGGGCATCTCACCATTCTCAAGCGAGATGGCTAAAAAATGATTGGCCATCATTATGAGATAAGGTAAGTCAGCGTCTCTGAGCGTTACATTTTCGTCGAAAGAATCATCATAGTACCGTCTTACATCAGCCGCCGGAAGACCGGGGGTTATCCACGCATCTTTGATGCCAATATCTTGTTTAAACAATAAACTGCAAAGACGATTTTTGCGTCGCTCATTAAGGTGAATGAAACAGCCTTGAGCTCCTCCTCCATCGACCTCACTGACTTGAATTCGAACCTTGGGCTCTCGCACAACGTTTGAAAAGACAACGCCTTTTTTTCGTTGAGTTTTAATCCACTGATTGAATATCTCTTGCAAGTGAATGGGGTACCACGATTTAATAACCTGCAAACGAGAAAGTGAAATGGAGCTGATAACAATTTGTCCCATGAGCATATCAAGCGTTTCAACAACTTGATGACGAACTTCTGCGTTCGGGTGCAATAGCGTAAGCAACGCAATATCATGCCCTTCATCGATGCTGTATAAATCCATAATTAAATCAGCAAAAAATTCAGGGGGCATCGCATAGCTTTGCGCAAAAAAATTCTCTGCGATATCAAACGTGCTTAAGTCGGAAAGTTCGTTTATCAACTCACGAATCGAATCGAGTTTTTCAGTCTCTTCTTCAATCGAAAAAGGTTCTTCATCATCAATTAACTCAAGGTATGCATTTTTCAACTCAGCACTCAGTTCAACATGCACTTCATAAAATGCATTAAGAACGGGCAACCAGAAACTTAATGAATGCCTACCACTCGATATGGCACTGGCAAGATTGCTCATGAGTTGACTTAATGTTTTTTCAGCGAGCCGAGTTCCCGCTTCAATGGCAATTTGCAGTTGTGATACATACACATCTATCGCGAAAACAGCTGCCGAATAATATGCATGCTTCGCATCAGGCTCATCTTCATCAAGACTATCAATAAAATCGACGAGCGCGATCGCAAGATCCGGTTCTTGAATAAACCCGGCGTAATATTGTGCTGGAGGCACCTCATTTCGACTCAAATAAGAAGCGATGTTTAAAATCCATTGCTTTAATTCTTTTACGCTTGAAGTGCTCATGCCGGTCTAGGTACCTGTCTTGGGGTGCCATTGTCATCAACGGCAACAAAAATGAATGTGCCTTTGGTGACGCAAACTTTTTCTTCTGTAGTGAATGTTTCTTTCCAGGCCTCAACCTCAATGGTCATGGATGTATTACCCAGTTTGACCAATTGAACATAACAAATCACAACATCACCCACGTGAACGGGTTTTAGAAACTTCATCGTCTCAATGGCAACAGTAACCGCTCGCCCATGTGATATTTTTTTAGCAAGAACACCTGCCGCCAAATCCATATTTGACACTAACCAGCCGCCAAATATATCTCCATTTGCATTCGTATTTGCAGGCATGGCAAGCATTTGAATCGTAATTTCACCCGTGGGTGTTGCGGTCATGATGACACCCGTTTAAGTTTAGCTAACGCGTCCGCCATAGCCGTATTAAATACAGCGGTTTTTTTCGGCTCAGGCTGTTTTTTAGCCGGTTCTGGTTTCTTACTATGGGCCTTTTTGATGTGTTGTTGTTTTGCCGGTCGAGCATCTTGTTTTGGCGTTGATGGTTGTGTTGGTTTTGCAACAGCCGGTTTATCAGCTTCCAACTTCATACTTAGCCCAATACGACGACGCTCTTTATCGACTTCAACCACGCGAACACGAACAACATCACCCGCTTTAACGACGGATCGTGGGTCATTGATAAAACGATCGGTCATTGCTGAAATATGCACCAAACCATCTTGATGGACACCGATATCAACAAATGCGCCAAAGTTAGTCACATTACTCACGACTCCTTCTAAAATCATCCCTTCTTGCAAATGGCTGATGTCCTCTATTCCTTCTTTAAACTGAGCCGTTTTAAATTCAGGACGTGGGTCGCGACCAGGTTTTTCGAGTTCCTTCAATACATCATGGATAGTGGGTAAACCATAATGCTCATCGACATACTCCGCTGCATTGACACTTTGCAGCAACTCACGGTTACCAATTGCTTGGCGAATATCAACATGATGATTTGCAATTATTTTTTCAACCAGTGGATACGCTTCAGGATGCACACAAGACGCATCAAGTGGATTATCGCCATTGGTAATACGTAAAAAACCTGCCGCCAACAAAAAGGTTTTTTCACCCATTCGCGGTACTTGTTTTAATTGTTGACGATTTTGGAATCGCCCATGCTCATCGCGGTATTGCACAAGTTGCTTCGCTAATTGTTCATTAAATCCAGAAACACGTGTTAAAAGGGGCACTGATGCCATATTCACATCCACGCCAACGGCATTTACGCAGTCTTCAACGACGCCGTCCAAACAACGAGCGAGACGTGCTTGATTCACGTCATGTTGATACTGACCAACACCAATTGATTTCGGATCGATTTTAACCAGCTCAGCCAGAGGATCCTGTAAACGTCGTGCAATCGATACAGCGCCACGAAGAGTCACATCTAAATCAGGAAACTCCTTGGCAGCGAGTTCTGAGGCCGAATAAACCGACGCCCCAGCCTCATTAACCATGACTTTTGTTAAGTTCAGATCGGGATACATTTTGATGAGCTCTAAAACAAGTCGTTCAGTTTCCCGTGAGCCCGTGCCATTACCAATACTAATTAATTCAACATTGTATTTAGCTGACAATTTTGCTAAATCGGCAATCGCTGGGTGCCATTGATTGTGAGGCGCTAATGGGAAAACCGCGGTATGATCGAGTAATTTGCCCGTATTATCGACAACAACGACTTTAACGCCCGTACGAATACCGGGATCAAGTCCAAGAGTTACTTTAGCTCCAGCAGGCGATGCGAGTAATAAATCATGTAAATTAGACGCAAACACGCGAATGCCTTCTTCATCAGCTAATTCACGTAAGCGCGTTAATAGTTCTAACTCCAGCTTGGTCGATACTTTCACATTCCAGGTCATTCGCACCGTTTCTAATAGCCACGAATCCGCAGGACGCTGAAGGTCCGCAATATTAAACTGGGTCGCAATGCGTTTTTCACCGTAGTCAGGAGCATTAGGAAGCGAAAGCGATAATTGCAATGCATTTTCCCGACGACCGCGAAAGAGGGCAAGTGCGCGGTGAGAAGGAATCTTTTTGATCGGCTCACGATAATCCAAGTAGTCGGAGAATTTATTTGCAATCTCTTTTTTGGCTTTGCCGCCTGAAGAGCTTAACACACTGTTTTGCCATAAATAATGTCGCATTTCTTCAAGCAAATCGGCATGTTCGGCAAATTGCTCCATCAAAATTTGACGAGCACCTTCTAAGGCCGCATCAGCAGTATCAATCCCTGCTTCTGCATTGATAAATTCATGGGCTCGTACAATAGGATCGAAATTCGGATTTTGCCACAACGCGAGCGCAAGCGGCTCTAGACCGGCTTCTTTAGCAATCATGGCTTTGGTACGGCGCTTGGGTCTGTAGGGTAGATATAAGTCTTCTAATCGCGTTTTGGTTTCCGCTAAAAGAATGGATTGTTCCAGATCGGGCGTTAATTTTTCTTGCTCGCGAATCGACTTCAGAACCACTTCTCGACGATCGTCAAGCTCACGTAAATAATGCAGTCGCTCAGCCAGCTGACGCAATTGGCTATCATCGAGTCCTTCGGTCGCTTCTTTTCGGTATCGCGAAATAAAGGGAACGGTTGCGCCTTCATCCAACAAACGAATGGCTGCTTCTACCTGCGAAATTCGAACTCGAAGTTCTTCTGCAATTTTTTGTGCCGTTGTCATCGTGTGTTTCATCTACATTCTCTCGCTCATTATGTTCATATTTTTTATTCGACCGTGACTGATTTTGCTAAATTTCGCGGCTGATCAACATCAGTTCCTTTTGCAACCGCAACATGATAGGCCAATAATTGCAATGGGATAGTATAAATAATGGGCGCTATCCATTGTCCGCAACTCGGAACTGGAATTAAAATTGCACCATTTGAAGGCCATAGCTGAGAATCATCAACGAACACAAACAGCTGTCCGCCGCGCGCGCTGACTTCGTGCAAGTTCGATTTTAATTTATCCAGCAATTCATCGTTCGGTGCGATGGCAATAACCGGCATATTTTTATCCACGAGTGCAAGAGGACCATGTTTTAGCTCCCCTGCAGGATAGGCTTCCGCATGGATGTATGAAATTTCTTTTAGTTTCAATGCCCCTTCCAATGCAACTGGATATTGAACACCACGCCCCAAAAATAACGCATGATCTTTACTAACAAATGAAGCCGCTAATGCTTCAATACGGTCGTTCATTTTTAGCACGCGATCACATATTTCGGGTAATTGCACTAATTGATCGAGTGCATCCTGAGCACGCGAGTCATTACACAACGCAATGGCCAACATAAGAAACGCAGCTAATTGTGTGGTAAACGCTTTCGTTGATGCAACACCTATTTCAACTCCCGCACACGTTAAAAATACAAGTTGAGACTCTCGAACCAAACTGCTGGTCGCCACATTACAAATGGCCAATGTTCCGAGGTAATTTAGTGAGTTCGCCTTGGCTAACGCGGCTAACGTGTCAGCGGTTTCTCCTGATTGTGATACTGTGATAAATAGCGTGTTCTCAGGGATAACCACATCACGATAGCGGTATTCGCTTGCAATTTCGACTTGCGTTGGCAGGCCCGCCAATGACTCCAACCAAGATTTAGCAATAAGGCCTGCATGGAAACTGGTACCGCACGCGACAATATGAATGTGCTTGATTTTTGAGAAAAGGCAACGAGCCTGGTGTCCAAAACTTGAGCGCAATACTTCAAGATTTGCAGCCCGAGCATCCAACGTATCCGCCAAAGCCCAGCTCTGTTCGAAAATTTCCTTTAGCATATAGTGACGGTAAGTGCCTTTCGTGACGGCAAAACTATCATTACTCAATGGCGTCTGAGAACGCGTCACTGGTTGGCAATGACGATCGAACAACTCCACGCCAGTCGGGGTGATCCTAGCGCTATCGCCTTCTTCCAAATAAATAACGTGCTGAGCAAATGAACGAAGTGCCAAAGCATCTGAAGCAATAAAATTTTCATCTTGGCCAAGACCAATGACCAACGGGCTACCTTTTCGAATGGCCACAAGCTCATGAGGGTATTTTTGGTGAATAACCCCCAACGAAAAGGCGCCATTCATTTTCATGGCGGTCTGTTGCAATGCCTTAATTAACGACTTTTGGTCTTGTTGTGCATAATGGTAATGAATTAAATGCGCGGCGACTTCCGTATCGGTCTCAGACATAAATTGGTAACCACTCTCTTCCAAAAAACGTCGCAATATGTCGTGGTTTTCGATGATCCCATTATGAACAACGGCAATTTCTCCACGTGAGGTGTGTGGATGCGCATTTTGCTCACAAGGTTTCCCATGAGTTGCCCAACGAGTATGAGCGATTCCAGTATGACCTGTAATCGCCGTTTCGGTCATCGCATCGGCAAGCATTTGAACCTTGCCGAGCATTCTGAGACGCTTTAATCGTCCATCGTGATCAATAACGGCAATACCCGCAGAATCATAGCCTCGATACTCTAGTCGCCGAAGCCCTTCCAATAATACTTTGCTGATATCACGGTGTGAAGTCGATCCCATAATTCCGCACATACTGATTCCTCATCCATTTATTAATAGGGATTATCAAAAATAATTAATTGACTTGTTTCATAATACGAGATCGGCTGCGCTGCCAGTCACGATCCTTTATTGTATCGCGTTTATCATGTGTTTTTTTACCTTTGGCCAAAGCGAGCGACATTTTGATATGATTGCGTTTCCAATAAAGTGACAAGGGAATAAGTGTATACCCTTGGCGTTCCACACTACCAATCAATTGATTTAACTCATGCCGATTTAATAATAATTTACGTGTTCGCGTTGGGTCAGGATGAGTATGAGTGGATGTCGTAGAGAGGGGCTGAATTTGGGCGCCCAACAAATAGGCCTCTGAATGTTTGATAATCACATGCGCATCAGTTAAATTCACACGACCTGCGCGCAGGCTTTTCACTTCCCACCCTTCCAGCAACAATCCGGCCTCGAAGTCTTTCTCAATAAAATAATCAAAGCGTGCTTTTTTATTTGTTGCAATGGTGCTGCTGTGTTTTTCTGATTTCGTCATGAGCCGCCCGATCTTGAAAGGTTTGTCACTTTTTAAACCGAATAGGATATCATAGTTTATACTATAAAGGGCACTACCTGATATTTATTCTACTGAACAAGAATTGAGCAAGATTAAGCCAATTAATATCTTATCCTGAAATGTTGTCTACTGATATTCCATTCCTAAATAAAAGAAGGTAGGATGAATTCCTACGTTTTTTATGGAATATGCGCGACTCTGAGAGTATCGATTTAACCTGGAAAAAGCAGTTGGAGGCGTAGTAGCCTTCAACTGCTTTTTCCAGGTTCAAGCCGTAACCACAGCGAAATGAGCTCTTGCTTTATTAAGGATAATATATGAATGCAACGAATTTAAAGCTGATGGTTTGTTTTATGGCATCCATGTTAGCCGCAAGCGCCTCAACAGCAATGAATGCACCAGTCATTTATGGACAGGATAACGCTCGACATTTCACGGCATCGAGACAAGGCCCATTCTTCGTGCAAGCCGGAGCATTTCAATCCAAACAATTCGCACAGCAACTCAGAGCCAAACTCGCTGCAAGCACGCATTATCCCGTCCAAATTCGTGTTGTTGGAAAATATCATTCTGTCGTGATTGGCCCATTGCCATCGATAGAAGCCGTGCGTGCGATCGGCGGAGTGCGAGCTGCTGAGGTTGCAAAACGGGCACCCGTCATGGTTCAAAAAACACCGACGACAATGGCGCCAACCCCTCCGTCCGTGCAACGTACACCAACGGTAATAAAAACATACCCATTCAAATCGTTACCGCCTTCGATCAACAATGGTGTAGCAAATCATTGGTTCGTCGCAGCTGATTTTAGCTTTTTAAAAGCCAATTCAAAAAATGAAATGACCGTTCAAAACGGATCAGATTTTCCTTCTCCTTTAGATGTCGACCAATATTCTGTAAATCACCAAAATAAGCCACAGATGGTCGGTGCTCAATTGGGTTATCGATGGGAACGAAACAACGCATGGCTGCCCGCAAACAATCTAGCCTTACGCTATCAACACTTGTTTACTAGTGATATCTCCGGAAATATCACTCAATACTCATTACCGGAATTTAATAATTACTCCTATCGCTGGAGCGTAGATGCGAACGTAATATCGCTATATTCTAAAGTTGACTTATTAAAATATAAACGCATACTGCCTTACGTTGATGCGAGTCTTGGACTATCAATGAATCATAGTAGACACTATAGCGAAACAGCATTTTTCGGTGTTACACCCCGCATTAGTCCTGCTTTTGAAACGAGGACAAGCACACAGTTCTCATACAGCATTGGTACAGGATTGGATGTAATATTGACTCCGAAATTATTGTTCTCCGTCGGTTATGATTATCAACAATTTGGTCATATGATCTCAGGGCAAGGGCAAACCACATGGTCTTCAGTTCACCTTGATCAGGGAAGCTCTACTAGCAACATGGGTTCATTAGGCATTACTTACTTAATCGATGATTCCTTGTTTGAAACAAGCCATTAATGAAAGGATTTTTCATGTTAAAACAATTGATATCGGCGTTCATCTCTTTAATTCTAACCAGTTTCTCCTATGCCGCAATGAACCCTATTGAATGGTCAGTGAATTCGCATTTCCCAACGTATACGAGACAGGGGGTGAGTTACACCGTAACTTATACGTTTACCAACAAACTACCATTGACTCTTGTTCATCCGATAGTTATTGATAAATTTGCAAACCCAGCTTCGGACTTTACTTATAATGACTCTTGTACTGGCATTAAGCTCATACCGAAACAATCGTGTACCGTATCCGTTATACTCACACCATCTTCAGCAGGAGAAAAACTCGTTAGGCTGACGATAGTAGGTTATGATGAAAATCAAGTGCCGCTGCCTATCTTAACAACCACAACGACCAGCAACGCACCGGTCTCGATATCATTTTTTCCAACAACGCAACTCCCTTCTTCGATGAACGTAGGCGATCCAGCTCAGCCATGGAAGTACACCATCACGAACAATGGTAATGCTGCAGCTACAGGTATCACAATTACATCAAACCAATCGGCCTTCAGTACCACATGCACTAGTGGTACTCCTGCAACAGGTCAACTCGCGCCCGGGGCGTCCTGCACCGTATCAGGAACATTTACTCCAAGCTCCGCTACGCCATCAGTACAGGTCATAACGGCAACGTTTGCATACACTGAAAGTATCACTCCAGTCACGGGGAATACAATTCAAACGATGGTCACTGACTTAACCGGCATCACCGTCAGCTCAACCGGATTTCAAAGCGTTGTACTCTATGGTTCAACCTATGATATTACGTTCACGTTTAAAAATAATGATCCAACAATAGATGCCACAGTGACCAATGCCAATGTCGGTGGCCCCAACTTTACTTTTTCATCTTCACCAACCAGTACCTGTCCAAATGTTTCAGGAGTGCTTCTACATGGTCAAACTTGCACATACGTAGGAACATTAACGCCAACAAGCCCGACGACGTCTTATAGTGTTACTTCTGCACTCACTTATCCGTCTCCTGCGGGAAGTCCAACGACAATAACCAGCTCAACCACTGCTCAAGCACCCGGAGCAGGCAGCAGAACTTTTACGTTTACCAATCGATGTAACTTTAATGTTTGGTTTTCCTTCGTTGGCGGAGCCATAACAAACAGCCCTGCATGCACATCCAACGCACAGTGCCCTGTCGGAACAACGTGTAATACATCGGCCCAACTTTGCTATTGGAATAATTATGGCCCAACGTCTCCAAATACGTTTAAATTAGTACCGAATGCAGCTCCCGTTAGCGTCATTATTCCTGAAGCACCATCAAACACTTATGCACCAGGAGTGCTATGGAGCGGCGTCGCATCAGCTAGTTTAAACTGCGATGGCTCAAGCCAATGTTTGCAAGCGGGGTGCTCAAATGCAGGCGGCTCAACTTCCTGCGCAGCGGGTGTTGGTTTTGATCAACCCGCCACACAAGCGGAATTTACTCTTCTTACAAATGCCAATGATAATTATGATGTCGAGGTCATTAACGGATTTCATATTCCAATCAAAATGTCACCGAGTAATGGCCAGACAGGGTCTTCTTCTTATTTTTGTGGGACACCAGGCAATGAAATAGCAAGCGGTGGTTTTGGCGCCTGCAACTGGAACAATGCAACACCCGCGTCGCCAAGCAGCTCTTATTATTGGGTCACTGGAGGAGGACTAACCTGCTCACCAAGCGTTGCCTGTCCTACAGGTCAGCTATGCGGGCTTGATATTGGCCTTAATCAAGTATGTGGTAACTTTCTTGGATATTGGTCAGCCAATAATGCATGCGCAGTTAATGCGACTAAAGCGCAACCGTTATTCGGATGTACTAATTATTTAAGTAACCCACCCTATCCAACAACAACGTTTCAATACAGTCAATTGTATGGTTGTAAGACCCCTGATGCAGCAGTATCTACACTAAACTCATGTTACTCAACGAGTGTTAATCCAACTACTGATCAGTGTTGTGGTTGTGCTAATTGGCAATCGATACCTGGAATTACATTACCAACCGACACCATCTTATGTCGCAATACGGGCAATACGGATTGGATTCCTCTCGTTCAAAATACATTGCAATGGATAAAAATGGCCTGTCCTAATTATTATACGTATCCTTATGATGATGGAAGTAGCTCTTTTGCCTGTGATAATAATACCGGTACTGGCCTCAATACGACTAACTATGACATAACATTCTGTGCGGGAGGTTTTACTGGATTACCGACAGGAATAACGGATGGTCGCTGAACAACATTGCCTTGCTCTTAGAGATGTTATACTGCACTTACCTGTTGATTCAAAATGACGGAAGCAAGTGTTGCTCATTCAGCTCAATATGCAATTGAACAATTCGACAAAAAACATAGTAAAGTTACGTTTGCATGTGGAGTTGAGGCACTCGATCACTATCTTAAAACACAAGCAAGACAAGAACTTAAAATTGTGGCCGGGCGCAGTATAGGTTAAACAATTTTGTTGACCCAATATCCGTTTGGGGTGAAACCCGCAGTGCGCTTGGTTTCACCCGGCCTACGGAGAGCGTTACATGTCTTTCTTTTTAGCTCGTTTTTCAGCCCTTTTTTCGCCTGCTGTTTTTAACGGTTTTTTTTTGGCATCTTTTTTACTGTCCATACCCTTGCTCATTTTTAATCTCCAAAAATGTAAACGATAAGTCAATACTCCATGATAAACATTGCGATCTTGGAGCCTTCTTCGTCTTTATGGGAGAAGAGAAAGCATGTTTTATCATGAAACATCTTATACTATTTCTGATGATTTTGTTATCCTGAAAAAGCTTTTTCCAGGTTAAATTAACCGCCCACCATCCACGCGAAGCGTTTGTCCCGTTATAAATCGATTCTCCGCTAATGCAAGCACTGCTTGCGCAATAAATATCGGCTCACCATGTCGTTTGAGTGGTGTTTTAGCGATGATTTTTTCTTGACTTGAAACACTCAGTGCATTTTCTTGCTCGGGCCAAGCAATCGCACCCGGCGCCACCGCATTTACTCGTATGTCAGGTGCTAATTCGCATGCCAACGCTTTGGTTTGCATCAAGAGGGCCGCTTTGGTTTGACAATATTCAGCGTAACCTTTTAACGGTTTTTCGGCATGAATATCGGTGATATTAATGATAGCCCCCTGTTGTATAGCTAGATAAGGGCGTGCGGCGAGACTTAGCCAAAATGGAGCCTGGACATTGATCGAAAATAGGGCGGTCCAACATGCGTCGCTCGATGCGTCAAGACGCGTTGGTGTAAAGATCGATGCGTTATTAACGAGTAAATCGATTTGCCCAGCCCAATCAATAACGTGGGTGATGAGCGCTTGATTTTCCGATTTTTGTGTGAGGTCGGCGATAAACACATGAGCGCTGTTGGATCGTCGGCGATTGAGTGTATTGCATAAAAAATCGGCTTCATCACGTGATTGATGACAATGAATGGCGACTGAAAATCCAGCCTGGTGCAGTGTTTCAGCAAGGACTGCCCCAATTCGACGACCCGCACCGGTAATGAGCGCAACACGTGTGACTTGTTTGTTTACGTAATTCAAGATATATTCCTCACATGAACTTTATTGACTATTTCCATACACAGTGCCTCGAAAAGGGCCCGGTTCCATTTGTGGCTTTTATGCACAACGCGTTATATGCGCCGAGTGTTGGCTATTATACTGCCGCATCACAGGTATTTGGTAAAGCGGGGGATTTTGTCACAGCACCAGAGCTGACGCCACTATTTGGTCAAACACTGGCACATCAATGTCAACAGATACTGGTTGAATTAGAGAGTCCCATTCTATTTGAATTTGGTGCCGGGTCGGGGCGGCTTTGTGTTGATCTCTTAAAACAGTTGGAGCGCCTGGATTGTTTACCCGATGAATACCATATTTTGGAAGTCAGTGGCCATTTAAAAGCTGCGCAGCAAGCCCTTATTCACCGTGAAATTCCCGAACTGAGCAAACGAGTTCAATGGTTAACGCAATGGCCAAGCACGCCTTTTAATGGCGTCGTACTGGCAAACGAAGTGTTGGATGCGATGCCAGTGCATCGATTTTTACAAACCACGGATGGTTTGCTGGAAAGTTATATTAGAGGGAACGCATCTCGGCAGCTAGAAGAAACGTTTCAGCGGTGTACTAACGATAGACTTCTCGCGCACGTACAAACCGTTTTAGATCCTAATTTAGCGCCTTATTTATCAGAAGCTAATTTATTTTTGGAAAATTGGATTCAGCACTGTTTTGACATGATCGCAAGCGGTGTTCTATTCATTATTGATTACGGATTTCCGCGCCACGAATATTACCATCCCGACCGAAATCAAGGCACCCTGATGTGCCATTATCGCCATCACGCACACACCAATCCACTCGCTCATCCGGGAGAAGAAGACATTACGGCACACGTTGATTTTACGCACGTAGCTGACTCTGCCGATAAAGCAGGGTTTCACGTGGCAGGTTACACCAACCAAGCGTCTTTTTTATTGAGTAATGGTCTGCTAAACCTACTCGAGCATGAGCCCTCTTTAAACCAGCAACACGCTGTAAAACAACTCCTTCAACCGAGCGAAATGGGGGAGCTATTTAAAGTAATCGCGCTCACCAAGCAATTTAATAAACCCTTAAATGGGTTTCAATTACACGATAAGCGAGCAAGTTTATGAGTTATGTTACAACGATTGAGTTACAAAAAGAATCCATGAAATTCTCCGCTGGCCATACGACTATTTTTTCGGCAACCGATCGGGAACCGTTGCATGGCCACATGTATGGCGTTTATTTAGCGCTAACGACGGTTGTTGAAGATAACGGAATGACGTTTGATTATCGATATTACAAAAAGCGTATTCACGAGTTGTGTCGGCATTTAAATCAAACGTTTTTAATGCCGCAGCTTTCCCCCTTTTTAGAATTTTCTGAAGACGAAGAGTATTACTATTTTACATTTAATCATAAAAAAATACCGTTTCTCAAAGAGGATGTGACGTTGATGCCGTTGACCAACATCACTGTAGAAGAGTTGTCTCGTTGGTTTGTAAACGAACTCGTCCGTGACGAGGCAGAATTAAATCGTCATCGCATTAGTCGAATCGTGGTGAAGGTGTCCTCCGCTCCAGGGCAATCCGCGAGTCATGAGTGGCAACGAAAATGACACAACGTACTTGTATTTTACATAATCCAGCTATAATTGTAATATGTAATTTACAATTATAGTGGTATTGCATGAATATAGAACATTTTTTTGAAGAGCAACGCCTGCTCATCGCTCGATTGAGTGAGCTGCGACGCTATCTATACGACCACATTCGTATGAAATACTAACTAATTAGGAAAAATACTACAAAGACTAAGCTTAAAATTAGCATCAGCGCACTCACTCGTTGACGAGAAATCAATTTGAGCAACACATAAAGAATCACGCCACAACCGATCCCGTCAGCAATCGATGCGGTAAAGGGAATCATCATAATGGTGAGCATGCACGGCGCGGTTTCAGTAATGTCAGATAATTTAAGATCCGTTAAATGCCTCATCATGCAACAGGCAACATACAATAAAGCCGGTCCCACAGCAAAACTTGGAATAGCTTGTGCTAACGGAAAGAAAAATAACATCAAAATAAACCCCGTCGCAATGACCAAAGCGGTGACTCCCGTGCGCCCGCCAGCTTCAATGCCCGTAGCAGACTCAATGTAGGGTGATGTACTTGCCGAACCAAGTAGTCCTGCAACAGCGGATGCAGCTGCGTCAGCCGTTAAACTTTTACTCAACCGCCGGGTGTAATCAGCCTGATCTTTAAATACAGTATCATTGAGTAACCCAATGAGGGTTCCTGTGGCATCAAATACCGCGATGAGGAAAAACGTGAACGTGGCTTTAATGGCTGAAATTTCGGTTATACCTGAAAAATCAAGTTTTAAAAACGTTGGGGCAATCGACGGAGGCAGGGCAAACATGCCGTGCCAGCTGGTTATTCCTAGCAATAAACTCAGCGCGCTAATGGATAAAATTCCGATAATAATTGATCCAGTGACTCGAAAATAATCCAAAATTAAAATCAGCAAAAAGCCAGCAAAAAATAATAACGTTTCCGGCCGACTGACACTCCCAAAGTGCATTAACGTGTGGTTCCCGCTAACAATGATATGATTTGTTTCTAATGAAATCAGTGCAATGAGCAGACTAATCCCAATTAAAATTGCGATTTGTAAATTATGCGGGATGGCCTCGATCAGTAGTCGTCGCAATCCGGTCAGGCTCACAATAAAAAATAAAACCCCGGAAATGAAAACCATGGCAAGAGCATGCTGCCAACTGACGCCAAAGCCTTGCACCACGCTATATGTGAAATAAATATTCAGTGCCATCCCTGGCGCCACGCCGATCGGCGTATTGGCAATCAATCCAGTGAGTGCACAAGCAAACGCAGTAACTAAGCAGGTTGCCGTAAAGACGGCGCCCTGATCCATTCCTGCGTCATGCAAAATAGAAGGATTTACAAAAGCAATATAGGCCATCGTTAAAAATGTGGTTATTCCGGCCAATAGCTCTGTTTTTAGGGAGAATGGGAATTCACGCATTGGTTTTTTCACGTTCATAAATTACCTCGGATAAGGAGATAGGAACCGCAGGGGATAGCTCCTTACAGTTCCTAAAAACCTACTCGCGATTTAAGCGTCTTCACGCTCACGACGTGAGTATGCTTTTTTCTTATCCGCTTTACCACACAACCACTGTGGGCAGACTTCTAAAATTTCAGCAATTTTATCCAGCTGTTCGTCTGAAGGCACTAGATGCCCTAAGATCATAGCGTTAGCAAGATGACGACTGACATCGAACACTTTTGACACTGCTTTGATTTTCTCTGCCGTATCTTCTGGCAGATCCAATAAGGTTAACTCGCGATTGAAACGTTCTGAAAAAACTTTATTATTCATTTTTTCACTCCTTGAAAAAACTATAAACCGCATCTAGTTTAAATAACATTTGATGAATCCATTCATGATGGCACGATCATGAATAGGGGCCGAATTCATTGTAACTGATTTTTTTTGAAGAAAAAATGAAATTGGTATAAATTTTGCTAAACTTATAGTAAGCCAATACAAAAGGTGGAAATTTATGAAACCATTAATTCTGCATCCCACCGATACGAGCCAATGGCATGCACTGGTTTACGATGCTCAGGCGGCAACACAACTGATTTTAACTGAAAATACAGAAAGCTACTTGGTCTTTTTATTAATGCGCTTTTCACAGACAACTCGATTAATGGAATCGGTTATTGCAATTGATTTTCTTGAATCAATGAATTTGTCAGGAAAACAACAAGTAGAGAAACTGCAAGATGTCGGTGATAAGAGTTTATTACTCTGCGGTTTATTTCCAGAAATGATCCAAAAACGTAGCGTCGGCCTTGATTATTTTTCAGGAATGGGGCAGGCAGCATATTTAACCGTCAGTGAGCTTCGTGAACATCAGTCGGCCGATTTATATCTGCAATTAAGTCATCAATTTACAACGATGCGGCAAATATTACAGGCCATGCGCGTTGTCAATTAGCGGGGCGAGAATGACATGTTCCATCTTAATTTAATAGCGAAATCAGTGTAAAGTCTTTGATGACGAAGGGGTTCAAAGCTGTTCACTCCACAGAAGCAACTTTGGCTGGTATTGAGTTACATCACATGCTCAGGAAAGGTCAACATGATCAATCAGCGAGCAACGCTATTTTTGAACAGTTCCACAGGTTGGCAGCATAGACTCGCTAAGAATAAGCTCGTTCCAAGTCTGAAATTATTCTTGCGACAAAACCTAACCGTTCCGTTGCTCACCAAGCTCGTTGATAGATAAGTGTGAAAATTAGTTTCGGTGGTTAGCTGCCGTCATTCCCCTATTTTTTAATTTCATTGATATCTCAAAACCACACGCATCCGCATAATTTTGTAATGTCTTCCAGCTTGGATTGCTTGAACCTTTCTCAAGGCGTGAAATATTGCTTTTTTGAGTTCCCAGTTTTTGAGCCACTTCTTCTTGAGTCAATCCAGATTTTTTGCGCATAGTAATCAACGCATCAATTAACGCAAACTCTGTTTCAAGTAAGTCATATGCAGCTTTTACTTCAGGACTCTGTAACGCTTTATTTTTTAAGTTTAGAATGTTCATCGCCGATCAACCTCCCCTTTCCTTTTATTGATGCAATACCTTCGGTGGGTAATGGTACTGCGTGACGGTATTCTTCTGCATATCAACCGTTTTAAGTACGACCGGGAACTTCCACAGCGCATGCACATGCTTTAATACATCAGGAGTCGATGCCCCCAATGGCACGCGATTGCGTTCAGTATGATGAAGTGTGAGTGATCGATCGCCTTCAACATCGACGGAATAGACTTGAATATCGGGCTCAATATTACCTAAATTATACTGACTGGATAGCGATTCACGAATTCGTTGATACCCTTCTGTATTGTGAATGGATTGAATCCATAATTCAGGATGTTCGGAGTCGTCAACCAGGTGGAATAATTTTAACTCCCGGATCAAATGGGGTGATAAAAATTGTGCGATAAAGCTTTCATCTTTGTAATGACGCATTGCATCATCGAGGCTTGTCAGCCAATCCGTATTCGCCAAATGAGGAAACCATTGTATATCTTCCTCCGTAGGATTTTCACAGATTCGTTTAATGTCCTGCATCATATTATACCCTAAGGTGTACGGGTTTATACCACTGAAATGGGGACTGTTATAAGCGGGCTGGCGGACGACGTCCGTATGATTTTGCAAAATTTCCAACATAAATTCGTCGGTAACTAAGCCTTCGTCATACAACGCATGCATCAGCGTATAATGCCAAAAACACGCCCATCCTTCATTCATGACTTTCGTTTGTCCTTGTGGGTAGAAATACTGCGCTATTTTTCTAACAATTCGAACAATTTCTCGTTGCCAAGGCTTCAATAAAGGTGCATTTTTTTCGATAAAATAAAGAATATTTTCTTGTGGCTCTTCAGGAAATCGCATCTTTACATGAGGTGTCAGTGCTTCTTTAGCTTGCGGAATGGTTCGCCATAACTCATTCACTTGAGTTTGCAAATACATTTCACGGTTTTGTTGGCGAATTTTTTCTTCTTGAAGCGAAAGACGGCTTGGATGTTTATAGCGATCCACGCCATAATTCATGAGCGCATGACATGCATCAAGCGTCGACTCAACTTCATCAATGCCGTGCCGCTCTTCACATTCACTGATGTAACGTCGAGCAAATACTAAATAATCAACAATCGCATCGGCAGAGGTCCACATTTTGAATAAGTAATTATTTTTAAAAAAGGAATTATGCCCATAACACGCGTGCGCAATCACCAACGCTTGCATTGCGAGCGTATTTTCTTCCATCAAGTATGAAATACACGGGTTAGAATTAATCACTAACTCATAGGCCAGGCCCATTTCACCGCGTTGATAGCTTTTTTCAACGCCGATGAAATGCTTGCCGTAAGACCAATGATGGTAATTAATTGGCATGCCAACCGATGCATAACAATCCATCATTTGCTCAGCCGTTATCACCTCGATTTGGTTCGGATAGGTATCCAATTTAAACGCTTTCGCCAAACGTCCAATCTCACGTTCATAATCTTGCAGTAATTCAAACGTCCATTCTGATGACGTCGACAGCGGTTTTTTCCTTTTCATCCGACTTTCCTTTTAAATAGTTCATGAAAAACGGGATAAATATCAGCGACCGTGTCAATGTTTTCCATTGCAAAATTGGTACGGTGCTCTCGTACTTGTTGATAAACTTCCCAAAGGCTTTGATGATGGCGCGGCATAATTTCGATATATGCAAAATATTGCAGCAGGGGCATAATTTTCTTTTGCAATAACTCAAGACAATAGGGCGAGTCGGCATTCCAATTATCCCCATCAGATGCCTGTGCAACATAAATATTCCAAGCAGCAGGGTTATAGCGACTTTCAATCGTTTGATGGAGCAACTCAAGCGCACTGGATACGACCGTGCCACCCGTTTCGCGTGAATAGAAGAAATCTTCCTCACTCACTTCTTTGGCTGACGTATGATGGCGGATAAAAACCAAATCAATTTTTTTATAATTTCGATTCAAAAACAAATAAAGTAAGATAAAAAATCGCTTAGCAATGTCCTTTTTAGACTCATCCATCGAACCTGAAACGTCCATCACGCAAAACATGACAGCTTGCGTTGAAGGCGCGGGTATTCGCACGCGGTTGTTATAACGTAAATCAATGGTATCAATAAACGGAATTGCTTGAACACGCTGTTGCAGTTCAGCAATCAAATCGTGTAGGCGAGCAACTTCCGATTCGTCTGGCGCAGCCTGTTTTAGTAACGCATCCAAGGCTTCTTGCGCGGCTTGTAATTGTCGCTTATAAGGTGATGACAATGCTACTCGACGTCCGGTAGCCTGGCGCATGGAACGTAATATATTAATATTCGTAGGAACCCCACTGCTCGTTACGCCTGCGCGAACGGTTTTAAATGTGGTCACTCGAGCCAACTCTTTTTTAACCAAATCAGGTAACTCTAAGTCTTCAAAATAAATCTCTAAAAACTCTTCTCTCGAAAGTTGAAAGACAAAATCATCATCACCTTCACCTTGATCACTTGCTTGACTTCCCTCTCCTTCCGCATCTTGTGAGCGTGGCCGCTTGACACGATCGCCCGGGCTAAACACATCATTCCCGGGCAGTACTCGCTCAACACGTCCGCCTTCTCCGCGATGAAATCGCGGTTCAGCAATGTCTTTCGCAGGAATTTTGATTTGTTCGCCTTTCGCAATATCAGTTATCTTCCGCTTGCCTGTCGCGTCAGATACGGCTTGTTTAATGTGCTGTTTATAGCGACGGATAAACCGTTGCCGATTAACAGTACTCTTCTTCCCCGCATTTTGTCGACGATCGATTAATTGGGTCATGAGCTTTCATCTCCCAGCTTAGCCATTAAGTAATAATAACTCGAACAGTGTGCATCTCATCTTGCAGTCATCTTGGCTCGATCGGATCTTCAAAAANNTTTTTGAAGATCCGATCGAGCCAAGCCAACGGCAATCTGAGCGCACACTGTCCGAGTTATTATTACTTAATGCCTTACTGCGATTTACGAACTCGCAAATACCACTCACACAACAACCTCACTTGTTTCGCGGTATACCCTTTATCAACCATCCTATCAATAAAATCAGCATGCTTCTTCTTATCGTCTTCAGATGCTTTGGCATTGAACGAAATAACGGGTAGCAAATCCTCGGTATTGGTAAACATTTTCTTCTCAATAACCGTCTTTAGTTTTTCATAGCTATTCCATTTCGGATTTTTCCCATGATTATTCGCGCGAGCACGCAACACAAAATTAACCACTTCATTTCGAAAATCTTTAGGATTTGAAATTCCTGCTGGTTTTTCAATTTTCTCCAAATCGGCATTCAGCGACTCGCGATCAAAAATCTCACCGGTATCGGGGTCACGATAATCTTGATCTTGAATCCAAAAATCGGCATACGTAATATAGCGGTCGAAAATATTTTGTCCGTATTCAGAGTAGGACTCTAGATACGCCGTTTGAATTTCTTTACCGATAAACTCAACGTACTTAGGTGATAAATATTCTTTGATAAACGTTAAATATTTTTCATGAACCTCTTGTGGAAATTGCTCTTGCTCAATTTGTCGTTCCAAAACATACAATAAATGCACCGGATTGGCGGCAATTTCAGAGTGATCGAAATTAAATACTTTAGATAGAATCTTGAATGAAAACCGAGTTGAAATCCCACTCATGCCTTCATCAACACCCCCAAAGTCACGGTATTCTTGATACGATTTTGCTTTAGGATCAGTATCTTTAATTCCCTCACCGTCATACACCCGCATTTTAGAAAAAACATTTGAATTTTGTGGCTCTTTCAAACGTGTCAGTACTGAAAATTGTGCCAACATTTCCAACGTTCCAGGGGCGCATGGCGCTTTAGATAGGGAACTATTATCCAACAATTTTTGGTAAATTTTCCTCTCTTCTGAAAACCGCAGACAATAAGGCACTTTGACGATATTAATACGGTCAATAAAGGCTTCATTATTTTTATTGTTTCGGAAAGATTGCCATTCCGCCTCATTAGAGTGCGCCAAAATAATCCCTTCAAATGGAATAGAGGATAAACCTTCTGTGGGGTTATAATTGCCTTCTTGAGTTGCGGTTAACAACGGATGCAACACTTTGATCGGGGCTTTGAACATTTCGACAAACTCTAGCATCCCCCGATTTGCCCGGCATAAACCACCCGAATAACTGTATGCATCGGGATCATCTTGAGAAAATTGCTCTAGCTTTCGAATATCGACCTTTCCAACTAAAGACGAAATGTCTTGATTGTTTTCGTCCCCCGGCTCCGTTTTAGCGATGGCGATTTGCCTTGAGCGCGAAGGTTTAACCTTAACCACTCGAAATTGATTGATGTCACCGTTGTATTCATGGAGCCGTTTAATCGCCCATGGCGATAAAATATACCGTAAATGGCGAGATGGAATATTAAAACGCTCACTTAAAAGTGCCGCATCTTCTTCTGGATTAAACAGCGACAGCGGTGAGTCATAAACGGGCGATCCTTTAATGGCATAAAAGGGAATTTTTTGCATGAGCTCTTTCAATTTTTCAGCCAATGACGACTTCCCGCCGCCCACAGGCCCCAAGAGGTACAAGACTTGTTTTGTTTCTTCTAATCCTTGTGCTGAGTGCTTTAAAAAGCCAACAATTTGCTCAATAGGATCTTCCAGTCCATAAAATTCCTTGAATACTTCATAACGCGAAATAATTTTATTAGAGAACAATCGAGACAAAACTGGATCGTGACGAGTATCAACTAACTCTGGTTCGCCGATTGCCATTAATAAACGCTCAGCCGGATTGGCGTATGCTGATGGATCCTTTGCACACAGATCGAGATACTCCTGTAGGCTCATTTCCTCATCTTGATTGTCAACAAAACGCTTGGTGTAATCGGCTAAAAATTCGTGTGTACTCATTGGATTTCCCCTTATGTTTCTTTTTATTTGGGTCAGCAACTCAACAAAAACAACTGGTATTTCTCTCCAAAAAACGAGAAACTTAATTTATTCAGTTTCCTTAATTTCAGTATAGAGCACGGAGTTCTCTCATGCAAAACAAAACCATTTATCGAAGCGACTATAAACCCTATCCATTTTCTGTTTCCTCTCTTGATTTATCAGTTGACCTCTATGATGACCACGCCCTGGTCACCAGTCACATCGCGCTCAAACGCGAACATTCAGGTGAGTTACGCTTAAATGGCGATGGGCTTGAATTAATCAGCATACACCTCGACTCCCGTGAGCTGCCCCAACATGCCTATCAATTATTAGAAGGGGATTTAATCATCCCCTCTTGTCCGGATGAGTGTACTCTAACAATCGTTGTACGCATCCGCCCGCAATGCAATACATCATTGTCTGGTCTATACCAATCTAAAAGTATTTTTTGTACTCAATGCGAGGCCGAAGGGTTTCGCAGAATCACCTTTTTCCCAGACAGACCTGATGTTTTAACCACCTACACCACGCGTATCAGCGCGGCAAAAGCAACGTGTCCCGTTTTATTATCCAATGGGGATCAAGTGGATTCTGGCGAAACCAGTGATGGACGACATTGGGTTGTTTGGAAAGACCCTTTTAAAAAACCCTCTTATTTATTTGCATTAGTGGCCGGCGATCTTGCGTGTGTCACAGACAAATGGACCACTCAATCGGGTCGATCCATTGACTTGCGTATTTATGTTGAGCATGGCAATGAGTCTCAATGTCTTCATGCGATGGAATCGGTAAAAAAATCGATGCAGTGGGATGAGGAGCATTTCGGTCGAGAATACGATTTAGACACGTTTATGATTGTTGCGGTCAGCGATTTCAATATGGGCGCCATGGAAAACAAGGGGCTCAATATTTTTAATTCTAAATATATTTTAGCGCACCCCAACACCGCGACGGATCACGATTACATTGACGTCGAAAGTGTCGTTGGCCATGAATATTTTCATAACTGGACAGGCAATCGTGTCACTTGCCGAGATTGGTTTCAACTCAGCCTTAAAGAGGGCCTAACTGTATTTCGCGAACATGAATTTGCTTCTGACATGAATTCACGGGATGTCAATCGAATTTCAGAAGTGAATGTACTGCGTAACGCTCAATTTCCAGAAGATGCCAGCGCCATGGCACATCCTGTACGCCCTGAGTCATACCAAGAAATTAATAATTTTTACACCGCAACGATCTATAACAAGGGTGCTGAAGTGATCCGCATGCAGCATACGCTATTAGGCAAAGACGGCTTTCGACGTGGGATGGATCTTTATTTTAAACGTCACGATGGACAAGCCGTCACGATTGATGATTTTGTTGCGGCAATGGAAGACGCGAATCAAGTTGATTTGACACAATTTAAACTCTGGTATAGTCAAGCGGGTACACCCGAAGTATTCGTTCAAAGTGAATTTCAAAAGGGGTGTTTAACACTCACGCTCCGGCAGACATGTCCTCCAACAGCAGAATGCCAAGAGAAAAAACCATTTCACATTCCAATTTGCCTGGCATTATGGAGCGCAAAAGGCGTGGTATTAGAAGAAACGGTACTCGAGCTCAAAGAATCAGAAATGACGTTTCGCTTTGAGGGGCTCAACGAAAAACCCATTATTTCCTTATTACGTGATTTTTCGGCTCCCATTAAACTCCATCAAACACAAAGCCAAGACGAGTTATTGGCGTTATTGCAATTTGAAACCAATGGTTATGCCAAGTGGAATGCTGCACAAACATTGGCATTGGCAACAATGTCGACATGGCTTACATCAGACTCAACATCTTGGAAAATTTCACCTCAGCTGGTTGATGCGTATAGGCAAATATTAAACAATAAATCACTGGATATGTCCTTACGTTCCATCCTCTTAACACCCCCCAGTTTTGAAGATGTTGCCTCGATCTCAAAGCCCGTCGATGTGGGCCTCATTGAACAAGTTCGCGATGCGTATCGAGCTGCATTGGGGCAGGCATTGTTTGATTCTGCAAAAAGCATCTACGAAACCCTATGGCGAAACGAAGATCACCAGATGCAAGGAGAGGCTTATAGTCAACGCGAACTTCGCAATACCTGTTTATGGCTGATGATGAAAGGCCATGAAGAAGACAGTCTATCTTACGGTAAGGAACAGTTTGCAAAGGCTCGTACCATGACGGACAAAGTCGCCAGTTTTTCATTATTAGTCAACTCATCGCAAAAAGAACTCCGTAAACATGCGATTGATACGTTTTACACGGACTGGGCAGATAACGACTTGGTCATGGACAAATGGTTTTCCATTCAATCAATTTCAGAAACCCACGGTACACTTGCTAACGTACGAAAGCTCTTAGCTCACCCCGCTTTTCAAATGAAGAACCCGAATAAAGTCCGCGCCGTTATCGGCGCATTTATTCAGGTCAATCACCGGCATTTTCATGCGATCGATGGGAGTGGCTATGAATTTTTAACCGAAATGCTTTTGAAACTCGATCCCATCAACCCACAAGTCACTGCGCGACTCGCAACACCGTTTACCCGCTGGCAACGCTTAGACCCAGCGAGACAGACGTTAATGCGTAAACAGCTTGATGCACTAGCAAGCAAAACGTTATCGCGAGATTTACGCGAGGTTATTGAAAAAAGCCTGCTCTGATTTTTCAGGGCGGGAATGACCGCCCCATTACAATTTAAGTCAAGTCGGGGTGTCGCGTCTACCCCTGTCGAACCATGAGTACCAACAGTGCGACAAACGCAATGAGAACCATCGCCAGTACACCTAAGCTAAAAAAACTTTTACTCATATTGCTTCGACTGAATGATTCAGGGTGTCCTTTGACAGATCGATAGATGACCCAGACAATCAGCGCTGCGCCGATGAGTGCTAATAGTTGATATAATGTTTCCATGCTGCATTCTCCCTATAAATGTTCTTCAAACGTCCGACAATGTGTTTCATTAATAAAAATGAGCGTCACGATGGCTAACACCAATGAGAGGGGTAATACCAATAATGCCATGTGATAGCTTTGTAATGAAAAATGATGAATCCGGTCTACTGTTGCTCCGCTCCAAGTTGCATCGAGGAGTGCACCGACGAGCGGTTCGAATAAGGCTTCGCATACTGAGTCAAATGTATTCATGATCCCAAGTACTGTGGCTACCAAGAGCAAAGGAAATAACTCACGAATCATTGCAAAACTTGTAAAAAATCCACTTGCGCCAAAACCAAAACTGCCTAATAAGATCATAATGAGGCTCAGTGGTAATGGAGGGGAGTATAGTACTGCCGTTAGACAACCAAGTGCTAATAATGTGCCAAGGTATAGGATGGGTTTACGCCGTCTCATAAAATCAGACAGCCATCCAAGGAGTGGGGCACCGATTGCAAAGCCGATAAAAATAGACGATGCTGCTAATGCGGCTTGTGTTGGTGAAAGACGGTGCGCTGTTTCAAGAAACGGTACACCCCAGAGTCCACCAAAGACTGAAACAGGAGCAAATGCTAGCCCACTATAAAACGATAATAGCCAGGCTTGCTTATTTTTTAAAATATACACCAGTGAGTTTAAAGCGGGTGGATGAGGAGGGGGGGTATGTCCCTCTGTTTTTAATGGCTTATCTCGAATCACCATGAAATAAATCAAGCCCAAGACAATACCGATGAGCCCGACAATTCCAAGCGCAGATCGCCAGCCGGTATGCTGAACCAGCATTGAAAGTGGCATTTGCCCCCCAACGGCACCTAACATCGCTGCCGTCATGAATAAGCCAGAGACTAATGCAAATCGTTTTGGAGCAAACCAAACGGCCGCCAATTTAAAACACGATACTGCCGCAAAGGCCGCACCTGCACCCATCAGTGCACGGCTTATACATGCCCACTCCAAGGTATTTGTTTGTGAAAAAATTAAAGTGCTGACGCTGCACAGCAAAATGGCCGCGGTCGTCAATAACCGTGGACTGTATTTATCCAGCATCATGCCCACAGGAACCTGCATGCACAAATAGGCATAGAAGTAAAAAGCAGATAAATTACCAAGCCCGGCGCCGTTCACTTTAAACGTGTGCATGAGATCGCCGGTCATGACGCTTGGAGAGACTTGCACCAAGTATTTATAAAAGAAAAATCCTGCGGCAACGAACCAAACAATCCATGGATAATACGCCGTCCAAAATTTAGTGTTGTGCTGATTCATTTATACGTTGTCCTCAAATTGAAACGCATCCGAATAGAGGTTACCTAAAGGGACACCATGCGCCACTAACTGATCGCGAGTATTATAGACCATGTCAAAGGGGCCGCTGATGACAATTTGCCAATTGCAAAGGTCTAATGCATGACGGGCAATAGCAACAGACGCCAATGTTTGTGTATCTTGCGATGATAGTAACGACATATATTGAAACTGTTGTACATGATTGTGCCATTGTATGACTTTTTCATCAAGATAAAGATCACTTTGTGTACGAGCGCCCCAGATTAGCTCAAAGCGACGGGAGTCATTTGATGCTAATAATTGCTCAATCATTGCATTAACAGGTGCATATCCCGTACCCCCGGTAATGAATAGAATAGGCTTTACAGGATCTAAATGAGCCAGAGAGCAAACGCCGAATGGTGCACGAAGAGTGAGCTCTTCTTGCGGCTTCATTTCATTCAGTAAGTGTTGGTCAGCCGGATTGTCATGCCGGTGTCGAATATGCAGCTCATAATGATGTGAACCGAGTGGTGCATTGGCAATGGAGAAGTAAGACGTGAAGTCACTCAATAGAAGCTCTAAGTATTGGCCGGGCTGATACTCAATGTAATGCTTTGGAGCCAACGTAACTTGTAAAATGCTGTCCGTTAGTGGCGTCGTCTGAATAACAATCGCTTTGGTTTCTTGAATGCTCATGCATCTATCCCTAGTTCTGGCCAATATGCATTCACTCGGTTTATCACGTCTGACGTCATCACAATGGGCTTGCCCCATTCACGCTGGCTTTCCCCTGGCCATTTACTGGTTGCATCTAAGCCCATTTTAGAACCAAGTCCTGAAACTGGAGATGCAAAATCAAGATAATCAATCGGCGTGTTATCCATCATAACGGTATCCCGCAAGGGGTCCATCCGCGTGGTCATGGCCCAAACGACATCCGGCCAATGGCGTGCATTGATATCATCATCACACACAATGACAAATTTAGTGTACATGAACTGTCTCAAAAAAGACCAAACTGCCATCATGACACGTTTAGCATGCCCTGGGTATTGCTTTTTGATGGTGACAATCGCTAAGCGATAAGAACATCCTTCAGGAGGCAAATAAAAATCAACAATTTCGGGAAATTGCTTTTGCAGCAATGGAATAAACACTTCGTTTAACGCAACCCCCAAAATTGCGGGTTCATCAGGTGGTCGCCCGGTATAGGTACTATGATAGATCGGTTGCTCTCGATGAGTGATACGCTCAATGGTCAACACAGGAAAGGACTGCACTTCATTATAGTATCCCGTGTGGTCACCAAAAGGTCCTTCAGGTGCTTCGAGGCCGGGTTGCAAATAGCCTTCAAGAATAATTTCGGCACTGGCAGGTACGTTGAGTTCGTTGCCAATACAACGGGTTAATTGTGTGCGTTGCCCACGTAACAAGCCTGCGAATGCATATTCTGATAACGTATCTGGAACCGGCGTGACTGCGGCGAGTATGGTCGCGGGGTCAGCGCCCAGCGTCACTGCAATTGGAAAACGCTCTCCAGGATGGGCCTCTTGAAAGGCTTGATAATCCAAAGCGCCTCCACGATGTGATAACCAACGCATAATGACCTGGTTTTTACTGATCACTTGTTGGCGATAAATACCCATATTCTCGCGGTCTTGATTTGGGCCTTTGGTTGTTACAAGCCCCCAGGTGATCAAGGGAGCAACATCCCCAGGCCAGCAGGTTTGGATCGGTAATTTCGTGAGATCGACTTCATCACCTTCAAAAACATGCGTTTGACACAAGGCACGATTGACATATTTGGGTGCCATGGTTAGAGCATGTTTTAAGAGGGGTAATTTACTAAAGGCATCTTTAAAGCCCTTGGGAGGTTCAGGCTCTTTAAGTGCGGCCAATAATTTGCCAACTTCACGCAGTGCTGAAATGTTTTCCTCACCCATGCCAAGCGCCACGCGTTCAACGGTCCCAAATAAGTTGGTCAACACCGGCATGGTGTAGTGAGCGGGACGAGTAAACAGCAAAGCCGGACCACCGGATCGTAATACTTTGTCGCTGATGACGGTCATTTCGAGATTAGGCGAAACGGGGTAATCAATTCGTTTTAGTAGCTTACGCTGTTCAAGTTGTGATACAAAATCACGAAGATCGCTGTATTTCATCTGAGAATCTCATGTGGGAATAAATAAAGGGGTATGGCGTCATCCGCCACGAATTCACAAGGTTACCAATATACGTTAATCGCGACGGTAGCCGTTTGAAAATCAAGAGTATTTTTTCCTGTTGCAGTAAACCAACTGCCTCCAATGATGCCAACGGTTTCGGTAAAATTATATTCGATTGCCGGTGCAAAAGAGAGAGCCGCGTTGTAAGCTCGTGGGGAGAAGAAAATCGGCAGTCCTTCAGAGGTATGCCCTGGATTACCCGTAAAATTAGAAGGTTGAGTGGATCTCCATAATCCTTCTGTAACAAGAACCCAACGTTGAGTTAAGCTTATTTCACTAGCTAAATCAATGCTGAGTGTATCCCCGGGGTGAATAACCCCGCGGGTATGCTGCTCACCACCAAAACTATTTACGCCGAGAACCTTAGCTGAACTTGGTAGAGCATATCCCATGCTGAAACGGGTTCTTACATAATGATCAATCATCGGTTGGCTTAAATCTTGAAAATTAAAGCCGACGGTCGTCTGATAGCTGCCCGATCCCGTCATATCAGTCCCATTTAAATTCGGACTTAATTGTTCAAATCGGCCTGTAGGGATTATTTCTTGGATAACAAAACGAAGATTCGGTGTCCAGCCGTGCGTAGTTTGCCTTAATATTTGAAGGCCGAATCCGGTCACCATATCACCTACGCCTTGAAAGGCTTTGTGTTGATTGACATTGTTGACATAGGGAAAGCTGAACTGAAAGTCCATCCATTTTGTTAAGCCATGACTGAAGATGAGGTTGTATTGTTCGCTGTAACCAGCAGAAACTGGGACGTGATGCCAAGATGAATCGAAAGCGTTTGGAAAGCTGATATAGGAAGCGTATAGTTCTGTGTTAGTGTGTCCTACAGGGACAGTTCGACCAGCAGGAGCTAATATGGGGCCAGTATACCAAGGACTAGCATGGCTAATGGAATCGCTCATTATGGCCATTGTGGTGAAGGCCAAAAGTAGTTTATTGATAAATTTCATACGAAATAGTACCTTTATAGTGGATGATCAGTTTGACATGCTAACTTGAGGAGCCCCGAAGTGAAACAACATGCCCAACGCTTTTTAAAATTAGTCGAAGAATCCAAACAGCGTATCAATGAAATAGCGCCACAAACTTTACAGGAAAAAATAAATCATGGCGAGCCTATTTTTGTCATTGATGTGCGCGAGGATCATGAATGGCCATCCGGACATATTCCTACGGCAATCCATATGAGCAAAGGAATCATTGAGCGTGATATTGAAAAAGAAATTTCATCACCCGATGCGCAAATTGTCGTGTACTGTAGCGGTGGATTTCGTTGTGCGTTGGTTGCTGATGCGTTACAACATATGGGTTATCGCAATGTTTATTCATTAGAAAGTGGCCTGCAAGGCTGGGTAAATGCTGGGTTTCGCGTTGAAAGGTAGGTTGGGCAACGATGCGAGTAGCACCTCAGCTTGTACCGCAAGGATCGCGCGGTACAAGAATTAAAATCAGACTTATTGTATGAAAAGCACTGGCTTTCCTACAATCGGTTGAGTATAAACACCGCTGTCATATTGCTTCCAATTTTGTGCGGGCTTAATATCACACTTAACTGAAACCATATGCCATCCTTTTCCGTTGCAATTAGGTTTATAGTTAACATGATGATGCTTCATCGCCCATGCGGCCTGTGTTGAGACAAGCAACACGCCCGCTATAGCAGCGACACCTAATCTAGATAAGCTTGATTTGACTTTCATGTTGTACTCTCCTTGTATTATTTTATTCGAACTGATTTTTTTTAGTTCATTGTGAGTATAGATAACTTTTTGGAATTTGCAAAACAGACTACGGGCCTAGTAAATTTTTCAAACCAGCCAAATGTGACTGAGCCAACGCTTTTGAACGCTCTTCATTGGGTTCTCTCTGTTGACCAAACCATTCAATACTATTCTCCGGTAGTTCATCTAAAAACCGACTGGGAAGGCATTCTCGCAATTCACCTTCGCGTCGTCTACGCCTTGCAAGTGTTAGGCATAACGTTTTTTGGGCGCGTGTTATACCGACGTAAGCCAAACGTCGCTCCTCTTCTATTTGATCGTCTTCGATACTGACTCGATGCGGGAGTATTTCCTCTTCCATGCCAACGAGGTAAACGTGTGGAAACTCCAGTCCTTTTGACGCGTGCAATGTCATTAATTGGAGCGTATCGGCATCGTGCTCATCCGATTGCTCGAGGATATCAATTAGAATCAGTGTATTAATCACATCAGACAATTGACTTCCTTCTTTTTTTATCAATAACCGCTCAATCCAAGCTAATAATTCCCATACATTATCCATGCATTTTTGTGCTTTACCGGGAGTATCACACTGCTCATACACGTACGCCTCATATTTGCTGTCATCCACCATTTCACGTAAAACCGGTAGAATAGGTTCTTGCTGGCAGCGTTGCTTGATTGATTCAAACCATTGTTTAAAGCTTTGTAATAATGCACGAGGTTTATCGCTGATATGTTCAGTGAGTGCAATATGATCACAGCAGGTATATAAACTTTGATTTCTTGACTGTGCATAACGCCCCAAACCCTCCAGTGTGGCTTCACCAATGCCACGTTTGGGGGTGTCAATGACTCTTAAAAAAGCCGCATCATCTGACTCATTACACAATAATTTTAAATAGGCGAACACGTCTTTAATTTCTTTTTTTGCAAACCACGATTGGCCACCACTGATGTGATAAGCGATGCTATGATGGCGTAATGCTTTTTCGAATACTCGCGATTGATGATTACTTCGGTATAAAATTGCATAGTCACCGAACGTGTTGCCAAAGCGTAATTTATGGCTAATCATATCCGCAACAACTTGATCGGCCTCGCCTTGCTCATCACTGCAACACAATGCACGTATCATTTCACCCTCGCCCAATGCACTCCATAATTTTTTAGTCATTAAATGCGGATTATTTTGGATGAGATGGTTGGCCGCATGAAGAATGCGACCTGTTGAACGGTAGTTCTGCTCGAGCTTGATAATATGCAATTGAGGGTAATCAATCTGCAATTGGGCTAAATTTTCAGGTCGTGCCCCACGCCATGCATAAATGGATTGATCATCGTCGCCAACGACGGTAAATCGTGCGCGATCGCCAGTGAGCAGTTTCACCAAAACGTATTGACAGGTATTTGAATCTTGATATTCGTCAATTAACAAATGCCGAATTTTATTTTGCCAATACTCCAAAACACTCGGGTACTGGTTTAATAAAAATACAGGCAATCGAATTAAATCGTCAAAATCAACGGCGTTATAAGCTTGTAATGATTTCTGATAGCGTGAATAGATCGCAGCAGATTCGCCGTGGCGAGCCGATTCAGAAGGGCGGTTGGATACGTCTTCTGGCGTTAACATTTCATTTTTCCAATGCGAAATATGATGCTGTACTGCCAGTAAATAGTCGCGATCATTGGCCTGGCCTTCGGGCAAAAGTCCTCGCAGCACATGGAAACAGTCTTCGCTATCAAAAATAGTAAATCCGGGCTTTAATCCTACGGTCACGGCATCTCGTTTCAAAATGGTTAACCCTAAGGCGTGAAACGTTGCGACCTTTAAGCCTCGACGTGTTTTTGACGGCAGGACTAAAGCCACTCGCGCCCGCATTTCACTAGCCGCTTTATTGGTAAACGTAACCGCATATATCGTATTGGCGGCATATCCACATTGCTCGATGAGGTAGGCTATTTTTTGGGTAATCACGCGTGTTTTACCGCTTCCAGCGCCGGCTAAAACGAGTAAAGGGCCATCAATATAGTGTACGGCTGCCATTTGTTGTGGATTGAGCATGAGACGCCTATTTAAAAAAATGAGGCGAAGTATAACAATAATCTGGCCAGGTTAAACCAAGTATGTCTTAATATGCGTTTTACGATAGGCCATGAGATGGCAGGTGATCGTCTTACCAACCAGCGTTAATGAGGTGGCTATAGCCGTTCCTAATATTCCAAAAAAATAAGTCATGATGACGCAAAATACGAGAAGTGAAACTAACTGAATGATGGAAATGGTGAGCATTATTTTTTCATATCCTGCGTATGTAATGACGGTTGTTGCCGCTTGGGAGTATGCATTGATGATGAAGCCGATGATTAAGATGTGTAATATGGGATCTGCTTGAAGATAAATGAGCCCAAAGTGACGGAGTAGTGTTTTTGAAAATGCATAAATCCCTACCCCGACGAGTAAAGTAACGATCATAGAATATTTATTGAGCTGGCTAATTTTCTTTTCTAATTTTATTTTCCCCTCTTCGGTATTGAATAATTCACTGACTTGAACCGTCAATAAAGAATATAGATTTTGAGGAATAATAATAAGAAAGGAGCTAATGGTGAGTGCTGCGGCATATAAACCGACAGAGTCTTCACCGGGTGAAACAATCTCCACAATAATTAAATCAAGGCTGAAAATAATGAATGAAATAAGGCCATTTGCGGCCATGCGGACGGATACGGTGACCCAGTCGGGTTGAATTGAATGAGAGCGTTTTGAGCGCAGAGCGTTTGAAATAGTCATGAAAAGGTAGGGCATCTTTTTTATAATAAATAATATTACAATGAAGATTAAAATAGAAAAGGATATAAACAGAACAGAGATGAGTGAGTAGCTATCAAAGGTTATGTTCAGCGTTGAAACAATAATCATGAAGACGCATGTTGCCAAGAAATAGACCATATTTGAAATCATTTTATAAAAAACAGGATGATCAGCGCACAGAAGATAGCTCGCCAGGAGGCTTAAAATAGACGCTAGAGGAGCTATCCAGAGCATATAGATGGTTAAATGATAGGTGCGAATGTCCTTAATGTGCCAAATATGGAGCGCATGCATAATTAAATAAGACGTGATAGCGACTACAATACAAATAGAGAATGAAACGCGAATAATATTAATATTCCATTTGATATAGTTTTGTAGGCTATGGTGATCATGAAGACGTAAATAGCGGGACATAAATCGTTTGGACGAATTATTTGTACCCAACAAAGTAAACGATGTGATGACGCCTAATACTCTGATTGCAATATTAAAATCACCATAGAGGGATGGTTTTAAGTAGTGGGCTAAAATGATATTAAAAATGTATTTTGAAAGATAGCCGAATATTGCCACGGCCATGACGTAAAAAATAACATCACTTGTTTTAATGTGGGATAATAATTTTTTTATTTTTATCAACATTACGTATCCTTGCTCAACGCGTCGCTTAGCGTAACATTTTTTATCATAATAAAGATGGAAATATATTGGCAATAGCAATCTTTAAGCAAAGTTGCGATTTATGCGGTATAATCCCAAAACGCGCAGTATATATTCTTGAACGAAAACACGAAGGTCCCTAATGATTGAAAAAATACGTAACATCGCCATTATTGCTCACGTTGATCATGGCAAAACAACTTTGGTTGATAAATTATTACAACAAACGGGTACGTTGAATGAACGCGCACCTAAAGTTGTGCGATTAATGGACTCCAACCCTTTAGAAAAAGAACGTGGCATTACAATTTTAGCCAAAAATACCTGTGTTCATTGGCACGGACATCAAATTAACATCGTTGATACTCCAGGGCATGCTGACTTTGGTGGTGAAGTGGAGCGGATCTTGTCGATGGTTGACAGTGTGTTGTTATTGGTCGATGCGGTCGATGGGCCTATGCCGCAAACACGGTTTGTTACGCAAAAAGCGTTTGCACGTGGATTAAAGCCCATTGTAGTGATTAATAAAATCGACCGACCTGGTGCTAGACCGCATTGGGTCATGGATCAAGTATTTGATCTGTTTGATAATTTGGGCGCAACGGATGAACAACTTGACTTTCCTGTGGTCTACGCATCTGCGTTGAACGGTTTTGCTAAGCTTGATCTGGATGACGAAGCATCCGATATGAGTGCATTACTGCAAACCATTGTTGAGAAAGTTTCTGCTCCCGATGTGGATGAAAATGGTCCATTCCAAATGCAGATCAGCTCCTTAGATTATTCATCTTATGTTGGAACAATTGGTATCGGACGAGTATCACGGGGTCAAATTACAACGAAATCACCCATTAAAGTCATTGACAAAGAGGGCAATGTTCGTTCAGGTCGAATTTTACAATTATTAGGATTTAAGGGACTGGAACGTGTTGAGCAAGAGAGTGCACGTGCCGGTGATATTATTGCCGTGACGGGGATTGAAAATCTACATATTTCCGACACCATCTGTGATCCAAATCAAGTTGAAGCACTCCCACCCTTAACCGTTGACGAACCAACGATCAGTATGACGTTCCAAGTGAACGATTCACCATTTGCGGGTCAGGAAGGTAAGTTTGTGACGACGCGAAAAATTCGTGAACGCTTAGAAACCGAGCTTTTGCATAACGTTGCGCTACGAGTTGAAGACACCGATGATTTGGATCGATTCAAAGTATCGGGACGTGGTGAGTTGCATTTATCCATCCTCATTGAAACCATGCGTCGTGAAGGTTATGAGATGGCTATCTCCAAACCAGAAGTTATTTTCACAAAAGAAGGTGATCAATTACTCGAACCATACGAGCGAGTAACCATCGATATTGAAGAAGGTCATCAAGGCGGCATCATGGAAAAAATGGGTGAACGTCGTGGTGAGCTACAGGCCATGGTGCCGGACGGTAAAGGACGCGTGCGGTTGGATTATGTTATCCCAACACGAGGCTTAATTGGTTTTCATACGGAATTTTTGTCCAGTACTTCCGGTACGGGTTTGATGTACCATGTTTTTGATCATTATGGTCCGGCATTTAAAGGACAACTTGGTCAGCGCAATAACGGTGTCATGATTTCAAATTGCCAAGGAACCGCTCGTGGCTTTGCATTGTTCAATTTACAAGAACGCGGCAAGTTATTTATTGACCCGCAAACGCCGGTTTACGAAGGGATGATCGTTGGTATTTACTCGCGTGATAGTGACCTCGTCGTCAATGTCACAAAAGAAAAGCAGCTCTCTAACGTACGTGCTTCTGGAACAGACGAAAATATCGTATTAGTTCCAACGATTAAATTCTCACTTGAGCAAGCGCTAGAATTCATTGACGATGATGAGTTAGTTGAAGTCACTCCGTTAACGATTCGCCTGCGTAAAAAAGAGTTGCATGAAACAGAGCGTAAGCGTACGGCGCGGAGTGGTAATTCCGAGGGATAAAAAAATATGACCAAACAACGATTTTCGCGCGTTATTTTATACGCGCGGTCCTATCGTGCGAATCCTGGCGTGAATGACACGCTCAAGCGTTTGGTCGCATTTTTAACCACGTCGTATCCCGTTGAGATCTATGTCGACGGAGAAACGGCAATCCATTTTGCGATGGATCTTCCGGTTTTGTCGCAAGATGCTATGGATAGCCGACATGATTTGATTATTGTGGTGGGTGGTGATGGGAGCCTGTTATCTGCGGCACGTATGGCGATTAACGTTAATGTCCCTGTCACAGGGATAAGTCGCGGCCGATTGGGCTTTTTGACAGATATTTCTCCAGACGATCTCGAAGTGCAATTGGGTGCTATCCTCCATGGCCACTATGTGGAAGAACATCGATTTCTACTACAAACACGGATTTATGATGACAAACATACCTATTTTCAAGGTGACTCATTAAATGACGTCATATTGAGCCGTGGTAATGAAACTCATCTAATTGAATTTGACGTGTATATTGATCAGCAATTTGTAAGTCACTATCGTTCTGATGGTTTGATTTTATCAACGCCGACCGGATCCACCGCGTATGCTTTATCGGCTGGTGGACCTATTATGCATCCTCAGCTCAATGCGATGGTGTTGGTCCCCATGTTTTCGCATAGCCTCAGTTCGCGCCCGTTAGTTTTTCACGGAGATTGCCAGGTCGATATTAAAATCAGCCAAACAAATGAGCATGAAGTTCAATTAAGCTGCGACAGCCATGAATCACGACGAGTTAAACCAGGACAACAAATCGTTGTTGAAAAAAACAAACAACAACTGCGCTTGCTGCATCCAAAAGAATACAATTACTATGACACGCTACGAATGAAGCTCGGCTGGGGCTCGAAGCCTTAGGAGCTGTGTAACTGCCTAAGCGACTTGTTTGAGTGGCACAATTTTACTAATGTTTGCCGCATGCTGATGAACAACAACCCAAATGTCATATTGTGATTGTAAATTAACCCACATATCAACGCTAGTGTTGAGTAGTTTAGATAGCCGTAGCGCCATTTCAGGACTAACCCCGGCACGCTGGTTCAGCAATCTGGATAATGTTGTTCGCGTAACACCGAGACGCTTAGCTGCCTCACTGATTGTCAAATCAGTGTTGTCAATTAATATGTCTTTTATAATACTCCCCGGATGCAATGGTTCATATATCATAATAGTTCGCCTCAATGGTAATCCAAATAGTCAACCAATGTGGCTTCTTTTCCTTCAAAGGAAAATATTATTCGCCAATTGGCATTCACAGTTACGGAATAATGCTTGTTGAGCTGTCCTTTTAATGGATGAAATCGCATGCCAGGCAGATCCATGTCTTCAGGTTGCGCGGCAGCATCCAGTAACTGAAGAATAATCTTCAGTTTTGTTTGGTGTTTCGTCTGAATTCCAGACGTAATGCCATTCTGAAAAAAGAAACGCAGCCCTTTATGTTTCCAGATCTTTATCATGTGTATAGTGTGGCGTAACGACTGACGTAGTGCAACTGTTAGAGGCATGAAGCAGTCATTCCCTCCCTGAAAACTTCTGGCAGATAGACCTTGCTGTCTCGATCGTCGATGTGGGCGGGAACTGCTGGGCATGAAGATTTTGTCGGGTTATACTAGGACTATACAGGAAAGGCGTCGGTCTCTTGTTGAGATAGCCGTGCACTTTTACACTTCCGAGGGGATGCATATGCTTGTTTCTTTACGTATTGAAAATTTTGCGATTGTATCTGCACTTGAATTGGATTTTAATCAAGGGATGACGGCGTTTACCGGAGAAACGGGGGCAGGAAAGTCCATCATGATTGATGCATTGATGCTTGCGCTCGGCGGTCGTGGTGAATCCTCGATGATTCGTGCGGGGGCGGATAAATGTGAGATTACCGCCTGTTTTCATATTGGAAGTGATGATTTGCCGTTAGTCTGGCTGAATGAGCATGATATAACGTGCGAAAATGGGGATGTTTTTTTACGCCGAGTACTTTATCTCGAAGGTCGATCCAAATCTTATATTAATGGCCAGCCATTTCCCCTACAAAAAGTAAAAGAATTCAGTGAAATGCTTGTAGATATTCACGGACAACATCAGCATCAAACGCTCTTAAATCATCAAACTCACCGTAGCCAACTGGATCATTACGCGAATCATCAGTCATTGCTCGACAGTGTTCAGCAGTATCACAGACAATGCGTAAAAATAAAAAATGATTTAGAGGCATTAGATGAACAGCAATCATCGATAGAACGTGTTGCATTATTACAATATCAAATTGAAGAACTCGATGGTTTAAAGCTATTGGACGGCGAAATCCAGTCGTTGCATAAAGAGCATTTAATGCTGCATCATGCGCGAGATTATCTGGATCATTGCCAGCGTGTGGCGGATTTACTGAGTGAAGATGAGTCGTTTAATATTTCTCAAGCGATCCATCAAATTTTGCAGTCGTTGAGTGCATTGCCACAAGACAATACCTTGATAAAAAATACGGTGGATTTGATGAGCAATGCGTTGATTCAATGTGATGAAGCGCGTGATGAAATCAGTGGATTTAGTCGACAAATTCAACTGGATCCAGGGCGATTGCATGAGGTTGAGACTCGAATGAGCCTTTTGCATCAAGTTGCGCGAAAATATCATGTTGAAGCGGCTCAATTGCCTGAGAAGGCGGCTGCCTTAGCTAAAGAATTACAACAACTGCAACAAATGGACACTGAAAAACAGCGGTTGCAAGAAGCTTATGAAGCATTAAAGCGTTCTTATGATAACGCTGCGTTGCAATTGCGTGACTCACGACAGCAGCACGCGATTCAATTAGCCAAAGAAATTAGCCATAACATTCAGCAATTGGGTATGCCGAAGGGGTATATTGAGGTGCGATTGAGTGCGCTTGATAAAATGCAGCCACATGGCATGGATAAAATTGAATATTATGTGTGTACAAACCCAGGTATGTTACCGGATACATTGAGTAAAGTTGCTTCTGGTGGCGAGTTGTCTCGATTGAGCCTTGCGATTCAAATGATTACTGCGCAACGTGGTGCAACGCCAACCTTGTTGTTTGATGAAGTTGATGTTGGAATTGGAGGTGCTACGGCGGCACTTGTCGGCCAAATGTTGCGAAAATTGGGTGAACGCCTGCAAATTTTCTGTGTAACCCATCAACCACAAGTTGCTTCTCATGCCCACCACCATTTTCTTGTTGAAAAACAAATGAGTGATGCAGAAACTTTTTCACATGTGACACAACTCTCCGAATCCGAAAAAATAAATGAGATTGCCCGTATGTTGGGAGGGCTGACGATTACCGAGCAAACGCGATCACATGCACGTGAGCTGTTGGGAATGGTATGAAAAAACAAATACTGATTATTAATACCGGTGGGACCATTAGCAGCATTAAAACGCATCATGGTTATGAGCCTTTGCCGGGCCACGTGGAGAAAGCCTTGGCTCAGATTCCGGCCATGACTCATGATGATATGCCTCACTATGCTATCAAAGAATATCAGCCATTATTAGACTCATCCAACATGACCGTACACGAGTGGAACCGTATTGCCGCGGATATTGCCGATGCGTACGATCATTATGATGGTTTTGTTATATTGCATGGGACCGATACCATGGCCTATACCGCATCCGCACTATCGTTTATGTTGGAAAATCTTGGTAAACCCGTTATTTTGACGGGATCACAAATTCCATTGTCGGAAGTACGTAATGATGCGGTAGACAACGTTGTCACGTCATTATGGATTTGTGCTCATCAACCGGTGCATGAAGTCTGTGTATACTTTAATCAACGCTTATTGCGGGGTAATCGGACGAAGAAAATCAGTACGCAACAGTTCAACGCGTTTGACTCACCTAATTTCCCTCACCTTGCCTCAGTTGGCATTCATATTGTGATTAACAAGCATTTGAGCTTGCCTCCATCGCAAAACGCATTCCGCTTACAAACGATCGAATCCCATTTTATTGCTAACTTTAGGTTGTTCCCAGGTTTTGCGAGTGATGTGCTTGCTTTTATGTTAAAGCAACCTCTAAAAGGCTTGGTGCTTGAAACATACGGTGCAGGAAATGCACAAAACAATGACCCTCGATTTCTAGCGCTATTGAAAGAAGCGTCTCAACAAGGGATCTTGATTATTAACTGCACACAATGCCAGCAGGGTTCGGTCGAAATGAATCAATATGCGACAGGATATACGCTTAAGCAAGCAGGATTATTAAATGGGCACGACATGACATCTGAAGCCGCTCATTGCAAATTACTATACCTGCTCAGTAAATACGACGACATGAAGCTGATTAAACAGAATATTGAAATCAGTTTATGCGGCGAATTGGGGAGCGTCTCTGAGGGTGCGTCACTTTTTTAAAGCCCTCGTGATTTCTCATGGACGAACCCCATTGGAGTCTTGCGGTAATGTTGGAAAAATATCGGAAAATTGCAAGTGCTGATTTAATTTCATTTCTTCTTGATGGCATTTATCTAGCCCCATGCTTTTATAAATAATAATAGGAAGCACCAAGCTTGTAAGGCCGATAAAGAAGGCTATTTTATAGGTTACATCCTGATTAAGTAGCAAAAATAATAAACAAAATGACATGAGTGCGATGGCAAGGATTGCGGTGTATGGCGATCCTGGTGTTTTATAGCGTAAATCAGCGGTTGTATAACCCGCTTTATACAACCGTTTTCGAAAATTGATCTGTGCCCAACACAATGAAATCCACGCTGTGGCGCCTGTAAATCCAGACACTAATAGGAGCGCAATGTATAACATGCTTTGACCAAACATATAGCCGGCAAGTAGCAGAACCCAAATGGCAATTAAGGTTGCAATACCTGAATTTTGTGGCACGGCATGGCGATTTAATTTGGCCAATGGTCGAGGAGCCATGCCGTTGCGGGCTAACGCATGAAGTGAACGCACAATACCGTATACGCCAGAATTAGAGCATGATAATGTCGCCGTTAGTGTCACAAAGCTTGCGGCAGCGCCTGCCCATTTTAGACCATAAAAACTTAAAGCATCAGCAAAAACCGAGTTTGCAAGCCCTGCTTTTTGCCATGGAAAAATTAATACCAAACAAAACACGGGCGCAATGTAAATAAGTAAAATACGCAGCGTGACGTTACGAATCGCGTTGGGAATCATCTGAGTTGGATCAACGGACTCTCCCGCAGCAAGTCCAATAATTTCGGATCCCTGATAATTGACGAGCAGTAGGACCATGGCCGTCAAAAAGGCCATTCCTCCATTTGGAAAAAGGCCGCCCTGATCAAGTATAAATCGGCCGCCGATGATGCCGGATGGTTGTGGGCCGTGAATGATGCCTAAGAAAATAAAAATAGCCAGTACGACAAAACTGCCTAAAGCCACGATTTTAATGAGTGCTAGCCAAAATTCAATTTCACCGAAGGTGCCCACTGCGGTGAGGTTTACGCCAGTAATTAATAATCCGAAACAGACCGCCCAGATATAACCATGGACGCCGGTAAAATGCTCCATAATAATGCCGCCAGCAACGCACTCTGCCGGAATATAGGCAACCCAGCTGATCCAGTAGGACCACCCTACACCGCAAGCTAATGAGGGTGAAATAAAATCGGCAGTGTAATTAATAAATGATCCTGAAATAGGAATAGCAACCGCGAGTTCACCCATGCAAATCATGGTTAAATATACAATCAGCCCGCCTAAAATATAGGCCAAAAAAACAGAAGGACCAACAAGATGGACAACCTCTCCGGTTCCTAAAAAGTAACCTGAACCAATCACACCGCCCAGGGCAATGAGCTGAATATGCCTGCTTTTTAAAGCGCGTCTAAATTCTCCGTTGTGAATCGGTCTGGTTGTTGTATTTTGTTTAGTCACTGGGTCGTTTTCCTCTCATAATTCAGTTCATGGTAAATTAAGTTTATACTGCGCGAAGTATAGCCAAAGGCTATTGATAATCATTTTCATTTAAAGTACTATGTGCTTAAGTTTACCCACTATCCGCTTTAAATGAAACTACCAAAAATTAAACTAAAAAAGGCCCCTTACTACCTGACGCTTGGCTTACTTACTTCGGGTGCCAGCGTGATTCTTGGTTTTTTAAGTTTCGGCGGTATGCTTGCGTTGTCGTCCGTTCTTCCGTTCGTTCTGCCCGCTCTTCCTTTAGCCGTTGCTGCATTCGCGCTTTCGGTTGGTTATGAAGGCGAGATTTATTTACAGAACATCAAAGGCGCATTGAACAAATTATTTAAACACAATTACATGAAACGGCGTTTGGCGAATGAGTACCTATTAGCTTTTTTTACAGACAGTAATTTTGACATAAATTTAGCGGATTGTCCCCAATTTTTCAAAGATTATGCTGCCCAATGTAGATTGCTCATCCAATTTGAGAATAAAACGTTAAATAAAGAGGGGGCTAAACGTAAAAAACAGGAAGAAAAAAAGCTGAATGATATGGAAAAATGGTTTGCTCGCCAATTAATTAGCGAGAATGAACGTCATGGCTTAGCGGGTGATGACTACCGGAAAGAACTACAAAGTTGGTTGATGAGCCCCCCAGCTCAACTAGTCGGGTTGAGACAATCTGTAGCAATATCGCGTTTTCAAGCGTGGGAAACAAAATTTAAATTCTTTAAACTTTTCAGTTCGTTGTCGGCGCTATTTATGGGGCTTGGTACGACGTATCTGCTCGGTGAGGCAATCGGTGCCATTCCTTGGATGCTTTCAGCAGCCACTTTACCCTTCCTCATTGTGCCAATGTCGGTGATTGCAGGACTTGCCTATGGGTTACTGACTTACAATGCAATCACCGACATGCTAACGAATAATAAAATACGTACCATGTATCTTAAACTTAAAGAAAATTTGAGTCGAGATAACTGGACTTGGCACGACGTGACTATGGCCGCAACGGGTATTGCGTTGGGAGGACTTGCCATCTTGTTGACTGCTTGCACGGCAGGGACATGGTGGACCATAGCAAAAAATACAAAGCCATTATTCACGTGGATGGGGAAGTTACCTAACGTTGTTATGGGCATTATTAACCCGGCGATTACAGGGATTTCCGCGCTTGTGTTTAACATGCAAAATTCAGCTGAGTCATTGGAGATTATCGCCGAGAGTACTGAACCGGCATTAACGGGGCACGATCAGCCAAGTTTTCTTCAGCGCTTAAACGATGCATTTGTTCGTCTCAATGAAAAAGAAAGCCCGCTGCAAATCATCAATCCATTTCGTTTGTTCTTAAAACTGACCATTGCGCCATTACGAGTACTGTTATTTTTAGGCCATCTTATCAGTATTGGTTTAACCGCAGATAGAATGCCAGGTGTACCCGAGATCGTCTCGGCGCTGCTGGGGATTGTGAGTGAAGGGTTTGAAGATTTTCATTATTTTGTTGGACATGGTCATGGTGGTTGTGAACATCATCATGAGATCTCTTTAAAATTATTTATAAAAAAACGTTTGAGTCTCGATCATAGTCATAATCATGATGCGGATTTACCGACGAGGATTCTTCTATTGATTTTTAGTCCCATTTATCGACTTGCAGCTTTGTGGGATTGGGGGTTTAGTCGCGAGCCAGTGACGTTTGAACGAGCGTTGGATAAGCAATATGGGGTTTCGCCAAAAGAACAAGAGGAGTCGGTTGATTTAAGTCAACAACCCCAGCCTTCTGCAAAGTGGCAAGTAGAGCATGCTGTTTATCGAATTGAGCGACACAAAGAGAAGCAATTGAGTGGTGTGTTGATTAATAAGGGTTTGGCTCATAAGAAAAAAGAGGCATTAACCGTATTACAAGATAAATTACTTGATTCCATCAATACGGCTGACTCTGCGTCTGTTCAGAATTGTATTATGTCCGAATCCCTTGAACTGTATAATCAACATCGCTTTTTTTGCAGTGTTGATCGCAGTGAGACGAATACATCGCAATTTTTAAATGAACTACCTGCACGGGTCTGTATGATATAGGGTAAAACAAATCTTTAAGAGCGTTGCTTTACCCTGTATGATGCACACACCGTTTGATTGACCCGTGTGCGACATGTTTTCTGATTACTTAAAAATAATTCCACATTATCTTCTTCCTAAAAAAGCGCTTACTGCATTTGCAGGCGTATTGGCAGAAGTCGAGACTCCCCGCATTAAAAATTATTTAATTCGAGATTTTATACATAAATATGATGTCGATATGAGTGAAGCTCGTGAAGAAAATCCCGAAAATTACAGATGTTTTAACGATTTTTTTATACGTGAAATAAAGCCCAGTTGCCGTCCAATGGCAAAAGCAGATTTGATATCACCCGTCGATGGGCGTGTGAGTGAAATAGGTGAGATTCGATCGGGGATGGTCTTGCAGGCGAAAAAACGCGATTACTCGGTGGAAGACCTATTGGCCTGTGATAAAAAATTAAGTGCGCAATTTGATAATGGTCATTTTGCGACCTTGTATTTATCACCGAAGGACTATCATCGTGTGCATATGCCCTTGCGAGGAACATTGACTCAAATGATCCTCGTTCCAGGGAAATTATTTTCTGTACAACCCCTCACGACGCGCGTCGTCCCCCAACTATTTGCTCGTAATGAGCGGTTGGCTGTATTTTTTAATACCCCGATGGGTGTGATGGCCATGGTGATGGTTGGAGCGACTATCGTCGGTTCGATTGGAACCAGTTGGAGTGGTGATGTGTTGCGCAGTGGTGAAGTGCAACACATCGATTATAGCCAGAATTTGGTCCAACCGATCGTGTTACAACAGGGGGCCGAGATGGGATATTTTAAATTAGGCTCCACCGTCATTCTATTATTCTCCAAAGGTGTGCGAATGCAATGGGAGTCGACTTTGCGGGCTGGAGAGGTTGTTCGGCTAGGCCAAGCGATTGGACAATTTATTTAATGCTATACTTTACTCATTGGAGTCTGGACAACGCTGCATGCAAAAAGACGCATGCAGCGTTGTCCAAATAAATGAGCACCTAATTAATTAGGGGTTTGAGTTTTCTAGATGATTATCTCAAAACCCTAATTAACTCTTAAGTTATCTTGATAGGATAGAAGGTGGTGTGTTTTATTTGAAGATCGAACGTGCGAGGTGCTCATGATAGAGGGCAAGGCTTTAACAAAACAGCAAATGATGTTGCTGCGTTTTGAAAATACAATTGCACTTGTTGATGCTGATATTCGTGGCGTTCAGCCCCTAGATTACAGCAAGTTACTATTCGAGGTGAAATCGAGATTGGGCGAGGCTAAGTTCACGGAGTTGTTTTCATCATTTCATGATGATTTAGAGGGCTTAGATAAAGTATCTGCCGCAATCGATGTCCCCGGGCTTCAAATAGTAGGGGATATTTTTTCTTTTTTAGCGAATATGCTTCGCTTGATTGGTTTTCGTCGTACGGGTAAGCCACTTACGACGGGTGAAAAAATAATAACCGGCCTATGTCTTGGATCAATTATTTTAACCGTGGCCTCGCTTGTCTTTGGGTTAGGAGTTGCAGGCATTGGTCTCGCTACCCTTGGTTTTGTGATCGCAGGGATAACCATCAGTAGAGCCGTCATTTCTTTGGTTAAATTCATCCATATCGTTCGTGAAAAAGACAACGAATTAAAAAACAGAGAACAAGTAGCCTGTCACTCAAAAGAAGTGGTTTCACAACGAATTGCTGCAATCAAAGCATCGCATTCTGAGATTGAAGCGGAGAACCTCCAGGCATTAAGGCGTGCGGTGGATGAGTATGTTGCTGATGGTCATATCATTTATAAGCTTCGTGCTGAAATGGAGCACCGACACACTAAAATGACGAATCGAATTAATCTCGCAACGAAGGGATTGGTCATCACTGGTGCTATCCTTCTGCTCTTTGCGCCATTCGTTGGTGCCATTATGATAGGGTCAGCCGGTTTAATTGCAACGGGAACAGTGATTGCCAGTTGGATTCATCGGCGCCATGAATTGAGCAACCATGCAGTAGAGGAGACTAAGGCCGCCGCTGGTGATCCGCCGTTACAAGAGACCTATCCAATAATGGATAGTACGGCAATGGAGATAATTGAGCTCAGTTTACATGCCTCATCTGAAAAACCGAGTGAGGCCGAGCAATTAGAATTAGGCGACTCCCCCCCTTTGCCTCATTCCAAGGATTCGGATCATGTTGCCTATTCAAAAGAAAGCAATATCCATGAAGAAAAACAGGCACATACCGATGAAATAAAACCTAAAATTCTTTAGTGAGGAGTACCCACCTTGGCAACACGGCTCATGACGAACTGTGAGATGTCCTTTGTTAGCTGAAATGTTGCTTGATTTGCCGCAATGACTCCGCCGTAGGGTGTATCTTGTGGGCATGTAATGTCTTGGATGAATGTTTTAGAGGCGACAATTTGATTATTCTCCACTTGTGTGAGTACGGCTTTCACTTTTAATACCAACACACTTGGTTTTTTGATGAAATTTTGTTGCAACTCAAGGAGCTGAGTATCCAGTCGATACGTTGTTTTACTGAAATAAGATCCCGATCCTACCGCAGAAAAATAACGATTGCTTTGTAGGCTTTGAATCAAAAGAGAGTACAACATGTTGGCTGGAGGGCTAATCCAGTTGTTTTTCGTATAACTGTTGAGTGTAAATGGTTGAGTCGAGTATCGCATTTGGTTGGTTTCATAACCATCGAGCGCAGCAGTTGGAGTAATCAGTAAGGTTGTTGATGACGTGTGGGCGACTTTGCTGGAGCTATACGACGTTAATTTATAACGGTTTACGATAGGGCTTTTAATGGCACTACACGCCGTTAATAGAATGAGTGATGCAATGAGTCCGATTGTTTTCATGTTTATTCTCCAGGTCCTGGATTTTGAGGAGCGGAGCCGCGAAGAATAACGGCTGGATTTTGCCTCATCATGGCACTGACGTGTTCCAAATTAGCCGCAATAACATCTAGGCGTTGCATGAGAGCGGATACTTCGGGAATGGTCTGATGTGTGATTGCATCGATGCTCTGTTTGCCTGAGCGCATGGTTTTGGATACTTGGTCACTTGCTCCTGACATATGGTGGGCCATATCGCCAATGTCATGTACGCTGATTGCCAATTCATGCATAATTTGCGGTAAATCTTTGAGGCTTTGATTGATATTGCGATTATTTTCGGAAATCGTTTGTGATAACTGCTGAAAATTGGCTAAGATTTTTTTTAAATATTCAGCATTCTCCTGATCAAAAATGTGCTTAAGGCTCTCACTGATTGTCGTTGTATTTTCTTCTAGTTGATTAAAAAAAGACTTGGTATAAGGGATGACGGGGTAAGGCTGATCGTTTGCTTTTTTCAATGGCGTCAATGTGGGAGACGTGGCGCTTAGCCCGAGGAACGTTGTGCCAGTGAACCCTTGCGTGACAAGAGTTGCGCGAGTACTGGTTGTTATCAGGACATTGCTTTGTATTTTTAATAATAGCTTAATTTTTTCTGGATCCTCATCATCCAGTTGAATGTTCGTGACTTTGCCTATTTTGACGCCATTGAATTTGATCGGTGAATCTTCACTTAGTCCATGGACGGATTCATTAATATAAACCAGATAGGTATTATAGGTTTTGCTTTCAAAACCGACTGAGAGCCAGAGCAATGCGGACACTAGTGACGCGGCAAGGATGAGTACAATAATTCCAACCATGGTATAATTTGTCTTGGGTTCCACAGGGTTTGTCCTCTTATTATTCAAGGTTGCTGAAATAGTCAGCAATCAATGGATGTGGGTTCTTTCTTAATGTATCAAATGGTTCGACAGAAAGCACTCGCCCATCTCCAATGAATGCGATTCGATCAGTGCATTGCTTCAATGAATCAACATCATGGCTGATCATGACGATAGTTAAATGCAGAGCATCTCTTAAAAAAATCACTAGCTCATTAAATTGCCGTGCACCCACAGGGTCAAGCCCGGTTGTCGGTTCGTCTAGAAATAACAGTTCAGGATCCATCGCAATGGCACGCGCAGTCGCAGCACGGCGCTGCATCCCTCCGCTTAATTCGGCAGGGTATTTGTTTGCCGCTTCGTTGGGTAAGCCCGTGAGACTGAGCTTTGCCATGGCCAACTCTTGCATGAATCGTTTATTAAGAGGGGTAAACTCTTGCATCGGATACATGATGTTTTCAAGCACGGTCATGGATGAAAACAACGCACTGTGTTGAAATAACATTCCCCATCGACGTCGTATAGCCTGTACTTCATGGTCGTTCAGTGTGCTGATGTTTTTATTAAACAGTTTAATTGTGCCCGCAGTCGGCTTTAATAGCATCAGTATGCAATGCATGAGCGTTGTTTTACCGCTGCCGCTGCCTCCTATAATGGCAAGAATCTCACCTTTGCGTACATCCAAGTTGACGTCAGTATGTATCCACTGACCTCCCAGGTTGTTCTTTAAGCCGCTTACTTCGATAATAGTTTCGTTCATTTATAGATGTAACCAGCTATAGATAACCGAATAAGCGGCATCTGCGATAATGATCAAAAACAAGGCTTGTACCACACTTTTTGTGGTTTGACTACCAATGCTGCTCGAGTTGGCTTGGACGTTGAAGCCCTGAAAACATCCGACTAATGCAATTAGGATGGCAAAAGTAGGTGCTTTATACAAGCCTAACAACATTTGTTTAGCTCCTACGGTGTCATTAAGCCGTGTTAAGAAGTCGATGTATCCAACACTCAGTTTCAATTTCGACATGAACATAGCGCCCAGAATGCTGAACATGTCTGACCAAAAAATCAACAATGGAAACACGATCATGAGGCCTAGTAATTTGGGTAGAACTAATAATTCAACGGGTGATAAACCCATCGTTAGGATTGCATCTATTTCCTCATTTACTTTCATACTACCAATTTGTGCAGTGAAGGACGAGCTTGTTCGCCCTGCAACAATAATAGCAGTAATTAATGGTGCAAATTCGCGAAAACAAGCCATTCCAGATAAATAAGCAATGAAGTTGTTCGCTCCATAAGACTCTAATTGTAATCCCATTTGATATGCCAGAACGAAGCCAATTAGAAATGAAAGTAAGCCGATGATAGGCAGGGCTTGAAGGCCGGCGGTGTATATATTGGAAATGAGGCTTGGAATTTGGAGCCGTTTCCAATGACCTGCCGCGGCGAAGAGCCTGCTACTTAAATTGCCGATAAGGACAATTAAGCCATCGATTTGATTTAATTTAAATATGGCTTCCTTTCCTAAATTATAAAGGATGGAATGTGTAACAGGTGGCGCAGGTACGTAATCGATACTGGTTTGTTTGCTTTCTAATAAAGCAATCAACTCAATTTGTTTGGGATGAAAATGCAGGAGTTGAATGTTGCCTTTATTTCGCTTTAGCTGATGCATGCATTGGATCAGGGCAAGTGCTCCGGCACTGTCGAATTCAGAAATCCCCTCACCGCTAATTGTAATCGTTTGAGAGGGTAATAACGGTTTTATTTGTTCAATAGTGTTTAAAAAATCGCCTATTAATAAAATGGACCATGACCCTTTGCATGCGTAAAGCTCCGTGCTGTTGATGATAAGTTCTGCTTCAGTTTGTTCTGTTTTCATAGTCGGTCAGGTTTGGGAATCATGGTTAGGAGGCAAGAAAAAATCATGATTAAGGATATCTTGTGGGGCCGTCAAAATCAACTTTAAATTACCGTGCTATACCCATCTAAATGTCGTCTCTGCGAACACAGTGAAGCAACCCAGGGCTTAATGCACGGAACCCTGAAAAACTAGGGGTCAAGTCTAGTTATAATATTATTCATGGTGCTCTCTAACGTAACCGTTGATTACTTCGCACATCATATATGGCACTCGGCTGTATAAATTCGCCTAGTTGGCCTTGAATAAGGGCATCGATGCCTTTGGGAAAGTGATGGAGTAGCTCTGTTTCATTTTTGGCAGGTGGCTGCCCGCTGAGATTTGCGCTGGTTGAAACAATCGGTTGCTTCATCGCCAGCGCATGAGCGACGGGATGCGCACTCATGCGAATGGCAACACTGTCTTGACCACCCGTGAGCCATTCGGGAAGAGAAGGTGCTTTTGGAAAAATCCACGTGACGAATCCAGGCCATGTTGCGCGAACACGCGCAAGCTGCTCATCATTAATCGGTGCTATCAGTGGGAATAATTGTGACCAATCCGCAATTAATAAAATGAAGCCTTTTTCTGCGCCACGTCCTTTGAGAGCTTGAATGGCCTCAACGGACGCCTGGTTAAATGGATCGCAGCCTAAACCATATACCGCTTCTGTGGGATAGGCCAAAATTCCACCTTGTTGTACTAACTTATCGACTTCATTCGCAAGTAGACTAAGCATCTTCATGAATGCTGTGAATGATGATGTCCTCTAATGGAACATCTCCGTGACCGTGACGTTGGCCTGTTTGCGCTTTTGCAATTGCATCGACTACGTCCATTCCTGAAATGACTTCACCAAATGCACAATAGCCGTGACCTTGTGGTTGCGTGCCGTTGTAATTTAAAAATGCATTGTCAGCTACATTAATGAAAAACTGAGAGGTTGCTGAATGAGGATCCATCGTTCTTGCCATTGCAATGGTTCCGCGCTTATTAGCAAAGCCTGTTTCAGCTTCATTTTTTATTGGTTTATCAGTTGCTTTGTTTTCCATGTCTGTTGTAAATCCACCGCCTTGAATCATGAATCCATCGATAACACGGTGAAAAATGGTGTCGTTATAAAAATGACGTCGAACATAGTTCAAGAAATTGGCCACGGTTTCTGGCGCTTTTTCTTCGTTTAATTGAATGTGTATATCACCTTTAGATGTCTTGATAATGATCATGATTACTCCTTTTGATAATTAAGTTGCGCATTTTAGCACAAGTATCGTGCATGACGTGAATATTATGAATGCTTGCCAGTGCCGTGAATAAGTTTGCTTTTTGTTTGAATAAGTGATGAAGAGCTGCTCGTGAATAATGAAGGCAGGTATAACATGAGCAACTGGGCATGATAGGAGATGGGTCATCGGCAAAGCACGCTTTTTTAATTTGAATCCGTTCATTTTCATAAGTGCTTTTAAACCGGAGCCAATTATTTTCTTCGACCACTTCACCACAATACAAGGCTCCATGTCGTGCGTTACGTGTTGGTGCAACGCAGTCGAAAAGATCGATTCCTTCGGCTACAACATCCAATAGATCCTGAGGTGACATTCCTACGCCCATTGTGTAACGTGGTTTATTTTCAGGTAGATACGGATAGACCCAGCGGATGACCTCAACGGTTTTAATCATATCAAAGCCAATGGTTTCACCTCCAATCGCAACGCCATCGGTGTTCATCGAGGTCACAAATCGCGCGCTTTCCTGACGAAGATCGGCAAACGTTCCTCCTTGGATAATGCCGAAGAGTGCCTGCTGATGGCCATAGCGTGATGTGGGGTATTGTTGATGATAAGCGATGGATTGTTGAAGCCAGCGGTGAGTTCGCGTCATGATGTGCTGCACTTCGTCGCGTGAGCAGCTATCGGGGGTGCATTGGTCAAATGCCATGATAATATCAGCACCGATGATTTTTTGAGTTTCGAGTGACATTTCTGGAGTCATATGAATGACGCGAGTGGTTGACTCAGGTAAAACGAAATGCGCACCTTCTTCGTCGATGGTGCAGATTTCAGCATTTTTTGACAAGCTAAAGACTTGAAAACCACCGCTATCGGTTAGCATGGGTCCATGCCAGCCCATGAACGCATGCATTCCTCCTGCGCGTTCAATCACATCCATTCCGGGTGCGCAGAGCATGTGATAGGTGTTTCCGCCTAAAATAATTTGGCTACCGGCTTCGAGTAACTCAGCGGGGGTCATGTTGTTGACCCCGGCGCGGGTTCCTACAGGCATGAATGTTGGCGTGAGCAGTTCCCCATGCGGCGTTGATACACGTGTAACACGTGCTTTTGTGCATGGATCGCGGTGGAGAACGTTGCAGTGAAATGAATTCATTTTGTGCGGTCTAGTAAGTATAAAAGAAAGCTATTCACACATCCGATGCATAAAAAATAAAAAGCGGACCACATCGGAAGTGACAATCCAAACAATGTCCATTCTATTTTGGTACAATCTCCTGAGCCCCAAAAGAGCGCATGAACCGTATTTTGCCAAGGAAAATAATGTATTAATACAGAAAGTCCCGGTAAACACGCGGGGATTTGATCGCCTGGCAATGATTGTAGCCACAGCTGTCTTATGGCAAAAAACAAACCGGCTCCAACCAATACCAGTTGGGTTATCATGAGTGATTTACGGCGATCACTTTTTTGTCGGTATAAACCGATAGCGCTGATCAGGGTGATAAAAATAACACATAATCGTTGCATAAGACACAATGGGCAAGGATCGAAGCCTTTGATGTATTGCAAATAAAATGACGCGCCAAGCACAAGAAGGCTCAGTGCAAAGACTAAATAGTGTAATGTTGGGTACGTTTTATTGTTCATTTTTGTGGGACCATATAGTTAATAGCTGCTTTTATATCCGAATCACTGCACTCTTGGCAAGTTCCTTTCGCAGGCATTGCATTCATTCCTTTTATAGCAATACTGACAAGTGCATTGATGTCAGATTTAGCAAGACGAGGTTTCCAGCTGGTTTCATCCCTAAATTTAGGTGCTCCAGCAATCCCATCGCGATGGCAAACAACACAGTGTTTTTCATAAATTTCTTGACCGAGTGAATTTGCCTCTGCAGCGATAGATGGTTTCTTTTCTGCTGTTACAGGGGCGGAAGTCTTTACCGGTTCTTTTGGCTCTTCAATACGCACACTTCCGATGGGTTTAATACGCTGTTGAATTTGGTCGCGATCGTCATCGATCGTCGCATACATTGATGACGGGAAAAAAATCAGCAATAGGAAAAAAATACGCAACATGGTGCTCTCTTTTATAGACTTGGCTTATGAGAAGTATAGCTCGTCTATGAAAAAGAATCATCGTCGGTTTAACCAAATAGACTATGATAGGATAATGATAGGAAACGAATCAGTTAACTTAGGAGAGTCAAAATGGATGATTTATTGCATCTGGATGAGCAATTGCAAGATGATGAGCGGATGATTCGAGATACTGTTGCGCGTTTTGTGAGCCAAGATGTTATTCCGATTATGGCTGAATCATTTGAACAAGCCGTTTTTCCTCATGAATTCATACAAAAAACAGCTGATTTGGGCCTACTTGGTCTGACATTACCCATTGAATATGGTGGTTCAGGAGCGTCTTATGTTTCGTATGGTCTGGTTTGTCAAGAATTGGAACGTGGTGACAGTGGGTTACGCAGCTTTGTTTCAGTACAAAGCTCGTTGTGTATGTACCCTATTTTTAAATTTGGCAATGAAGCACAAAAACAACGATTTTTACCTCAAATGGCAATGGGTAAGATCATTGGTTGTTTTGGTCTGACCGAACCTGACTCAGGCTCAGATCCTGCTAGCATGCGAACAACTGCTAAAAAAGTAGACGGTGGGTGGGTGCTCAACGGAGCTAAATTGTGGATTACCAATGCACCGATTGCCACTATTGCAATTGTTTGGGCGAATACGGACGAAGGTATTCGTGGCTTTATTGTTGAAAGTGAATTTAAAGGATTTACACGCCCAGAGATCACATTAAAAATGTCATTACGTGCATCAAACACCGGTGAGCTCGTGTTCAATGATGTGTTTGTTCCTGATGAAAATCTGTTACCAGGCACTGTTAAAGGATTAAGCGCAGCATTGAGTTGTCTGAACCAAGCTCGATTTGGAATCGCCTGGGGAGTCATTGGCGCGGCTATGGCGTGTTTTGATATTACAAACGACTATTTATTAGAGCGTAAGCAATTTGAAAAACCTCTGGCATCGTTCCAGTTGATACAAAAAGATTTAGCGGACATGTATAGTGAAATTATTAAAGCACAATGGTTAAATTTACAAATCGGCCGTCTCAAAGAACAGCAGCGTGAAACGCCAGTGATGATTTCACTTGCCAAGAGAAATGCTTGCCGTGAGGCGCTCAACATTGCTCGTATGTGCCGCAGTTTATTAGGCGCGAATGGGATTAGCTTAGAATATCAGGTGATTCGCCATATGCTGAATTTAGAGTCGGTGCTGACTTATGAAGGGACTGATAACGTGCATACTTTGGTGTTAGGGCGACATCTTACAGGGATTAATGCATTTAGTTGAGTGTTCTGACGGGAGTCAATTGCCCGGGTTTGCTTTGCGGCACCCGGGCGACCAAATTAGTCATTTTTTCTTAACATGACCATATAAAATATTAACAATATCGGTATTAATATATCCATATAAAACCATGAGCCTGCGTTACCTATTATGGCGCTATTGTTTTCAATGAGTTGGCGGGCCTGACCGATTGCACATCCCCATAACCAAACAGTACTTCCAATAACCGTTGCCAAGCGGAACTGATAGCTTCGATGAGTAGACAAAATTGCAAGAACCCCGATTGCTAAATTGGCCACAGCAACCTCATATTGAAACGGGCTGTTCACCCAACCAATTGTCTCTGCTGTGAAAATGGGGAAATAGGCATGCAGAATAAATGCATAAATGGCGGTCATTCCCAACGGCAATAAAGAAACCCATCGGTATAATATTTCATATATTGACAAATCCTTGTTCGCGAGTCGATTCAAAAAGGTTAAAACAAACGCTAGAATCAGCATGGATAAACCAAAGTTACTGAGCGTTAATCGAATTAAATTATCCATCATTCCATATTCTCCAAAAGTGGTTTAAAAACATAAGCACTACTCATCCTAGCATAGTGCGATCAACTAAGTATATTTTTTCTGTAGCGGCACAGTAGAAATCTCTCCTTTTGAGCTCATCGTGTTAATCGCTCTATTTTTTTGGAATCGAGATCAACGTTATTGTATCGCCAGTTTTCACGCGAGCGTTTCTTAATTTAGCTCGTTCGCTCGGGGGGGCTGTGACGGTAACCCTTTGGCCATTACTAAGCCTTAAAAGTATCGTATTGGAGTTATTTCTTGTCATTTGTATGTCCGCAATGGTACCTCCCTCCGTACCTGCCGTCTCAGGAATAGACATCGCAAAACCTATACTGGCGCATAAAGCCATCATGACAACGCTTATCAATAAATGGTTCATATTGATTCTCCATAGTTTGCCTATATTATAACTATAGATTACGTTGCTTGTTCTGTCGAAGTTGGCCGCTTATTGCAATGTATAAGAAACACAAATGGGTCCACTGCCCCCGCAAGCCGTATTTGATTGCAGTGTGTTCGGTGCATTAACGATGTAACCCAAGCATGCCATGTACAAAGAATTATTCGGATTATTATACCAATAGAATACCCCACCGGCAGGTTGAGTGACTGTTGTCACAAAATTATCCGATTTAAATGGAGGCCCGCTCACATTACTATCCAATGTAATAATACTGGTTGGAATAGGGGGGTGTGTTGTTGTATCCCAAAGTGTTGCAGGTGTTCCATTTGTATTGAGGATTTCACACATGTAGCCATAACCGCTTGGTTTTTGATTCAATGTGACATTGAATACGGCAGAGGGTTCTATTTCAGTGAGTTGAGTTAATTTAAAAACCACAATGCCTGTACGCAAGTAAGGCTGAGGCACTCCCGTTAAGCTTTCAATTTGTCCCGTACGCATCAGGGTCTGACAGGTTGTCGCTGTTGGGCCATGGTCACAATCAGGCGTGCAACCAGCAGAGTCTGTTAATAATTGACCCGGCCGACACAATGAAGCCCAGTCAATGAGTGGATTCACTGGGGCGTTAGTCGTTGTTGTTATTGCTACATTTGAATCGCCCATTATGAAGATGTCTTGAGGCGCGGCATAGATGGTGCAGGTGGCGATACTGGCAAAAAGGAGTGTTGCGAGAGAAATTAATTTTTCATTGCTCATTATTATCCTTAATAATAATTGAATATTATTCACCACTTAAGACTAATATTAGCACAAAATAAATATTTTGATTCATCAATGCCAATCAATGCCAAGGCGATGTCAAAATGACGTAAAGACGGATAGTTTAACTTGCTTGCCTAATTGCAATATTGCGCGAGTGCCTAAGGAGAGCGGTGTGTTGATGTAACCGTGTCCAATACCATTTATCTGCACGACTGGAATTTCACAATGTTGAGCAAAGCGTTCTAATACTGGTTTAATCAAAGAAGAACCATTGGGCTCATTTCCTTCAATAAAATCACCAAAAAAAATTGCCGCAGCGTCCTTGAAAATATTGGCTTGGCATAAATGTTCCAGCATACGATCAATGCGATAACCTCGTTCGCTGACTTCTTCTAAAAAAATAATGTTATGCTTTCCGTTGATTTGCCATGGTGTTCCAATACTTGTTTGTACCAGGCTTAAGTTGCCCCCTGTTAATACCGTTTCAATGATATTCTCTTTTTCAGCATGTCTATTCAGAGGTAATCCCACGAGGTTTATTCGATCGACTTCGCCAAATAAAATAGACTTCAATGTCGCGATCGATTCATGGGAACATTTATCTCTTGTAAGAGAGCCGTGAATCGTGGGCCATTGCCATTGTTGCCTTAGGAATAACTGTAGGGCCGTTATGTCACTCATGCCGACTAATAATTTAGGATGATCTGGGGGGAGCATTTGACTTAATGCTGGAATTAAACGCATACTGCCGTAGCCACCCCGTGCGCAGATAACGGCCTTTGTCTCTGGACGCAGTAACGCATTTTTTAAAGATTGGAATCGAATGTCATCCGTGTTGGCACATAATAAATCATGACCAAAAATAGTATTGCTAATGATGCAATTTAATTGCCATGACGTCAGTAGTTTTTCTAGATCGTGCAGTGCCTCATCGGAACAGCGAGAAGCCGGAGCAATAACCTCAACGCTGTCACCAGGCTGTAATATAGGTAATTTATGCATAGTTTATTCCAAAGGATCCGGTTGCTATCGATTTGATAGAAAGATTTCATGGTATCATTTGTAAACGGTTATTCAAGCGAAATGACCAATGTGATTGCATTTGTACATTAATTATGTTATAAAGTACGCCCGCAATATTTAAAATATCCTGGCTACGACGAATTTTTGCTGTATTTTTAGGAGAGTGTGATTGTAGTTAATCGCAGGAAAGGAAGCTGCACACAGTAGATGTATTGAATGTGGATCGTCAATATAAGTTGTATATTCGTTAGTCATTTTTCAAAGGAACACTCGTATGACCAAGAATAACCAAACTAATACCAGCTTGCTGTCTTATATGCTCCAACCATGGGCAATGTGTTTTATAGGGATGCTATTTTACTGCTTTAACTATTTCCTTCGTAGTTCTCCTAGTATGATGCAAAATGATTTAATGCAATCCTTTCACATTTCTGCCACCCAATTTGGAACCCTGATTTCTTTTTATTACTTTGCGTATACCCCGATGCAAATTCCTGCCGGAATGATTTATGATAAGTTTGGCACCCGGTCGGTTTTATTTTTCGCATGTTTAATCGCACTGATGGGCTTAAGTATTTTTGCTTCAGCAGATAGTTTTGGACTCGCTTGCACAGGCCGATTTTTGATTGGTTTGGGAACGGCTTTCTCATACATCGGTGTATTGAAATTGGCGTCAGTGTGGCTGCCTCCTTCTCGATTTGCTGCTGTTGCAGGATTAACAACCGCCATCGGGATGAGCAGTGCGGCGCTTTCACAAAAATACCTTGCCAAAGTAGTCGAGGCATTTGGGTATCAACCCGTGCTTCGGACAGCGGTGTTTATTGGTATTGCGATTAGCTTAGTGATTCTATTTATATTGAAAAATCGTCCAAAACAGCAAACGAACTCCGTTAATACAATGCAAGCTCCTATGGGCATTAAACAACTTATTAGTGCTTTAGGGTTGGTTTTTACTAATCCGCAAATGTGGATAATCGGCATTATCGGTTGCGTGCTTTATCTTCCATCTATCGTGCTTTTAGATGTGTATGGAATCTCTTATTTCAAAGTTGCGCACCATCTTACTTCTCAACAAGCGGCTAATGTATCCGCTCTTACTTTTCTTGGATGGATTGTAGGTGGGCCGGTGATTGGCGTCATTTCTGATAAAATTAAGCGCCGCCGCCTACCACTAGTGATTACTAGCGGCGTTACTGCGTTGCTGTTGTATATTATCTTCTATTATCCTGGTTTGACTTTAAATCAATTATCGACAATTGCCTTCATTGCAGGAATTTGCTGCGGAGCTCATCCCCTTTGTTTTGCTCTCGGGAAAGAAAATAACCCAATATCAATGGCTGGAACTGCTGTTGCCGTAACAAACATGTTCATCATGTTTGGTGGCATGTTCTTTCCTCCCCTTGTAGGGAAATTACTTGATCTGCATGCCAATAATCTATCCATCGATGGTTTGCATGTGTATGCGGCCGGTGATTACACATTTGCTTTAAGCATCGTTCCATTAGGCGTTGTGATCGGTACTATTTTATCGATGTTTCTTAAAGAAACGTATTGTGGTTCAAAAGAGGCTGAAGAGATGGCTCTTGCTGCTAAAGCAATTAGGCTTGCACCTGATGCTCAAGTATTGAATTAATTTTTAGTTTGATCCAATTTTGCCGGCCTATCCGGTTGTCGCATATACTTGATAATTTCGTCATTGCGAGGAACGAAGCAACCCAGTGTTAGGAGCACTGTTCTCTGGGTTGCTTCGTTCCTCGCAATGACAATTATGTGACAACCGGATAGGCAGGAAATTTTGTATAAATTAGATAAACAAGGCCAATGCTTGCATACCATCAATAAAATATCAGCAATTATTCTATGGATCGTAGCAAGCTATATTGGGATGCTGCTTGTCAAAATGTTATTTTAAGAAAATCGATGACCTGTTTGCATACTTCAGCATGCTCACGGTCTTCGAGAATACTATGTGCCGAATTTTCAAAGCAGATGTCCGTATAGGGTATGTTGTTCTCGTTTAAGGCAATTAACATTCGTTCTACATCAACCGACAAATCATGTCGACCATAAAGCAACAATAGTCTTTCGCATTTAATTTTTTCAATGGCAATATAGTCTTGAGCTAAAAATAGTTGTTGGGCCGCGCGAACTGGAATTGCCATATACTGAAATAAATTAGGTAGCAGTAATTCATCTAATAAGTCGCTTGTTGTTTTTCTACCTTTTCGAATGGGTTTGGGTAAATAGGGAAAGATTTCCATAAAAATAGTCGAGATAATCGGAGCTTGTAACAATTTTTTATATTTTAAGTCGCTTTTTACGGAGTAGATGGCAGGGCAAACTAAAATTAATCGGCATACACGGCGATTTTGCGCGATGTAAGTTGCTTGTACTCCACCCATCGAGTGTCCGACGATGCTGACATTCTCGGCAATAGTCGATAAAAAATCATAATACTCTAATGCTGAACGAAACCAATCTTCACAACGAATATTTTTGAGTAGTGCTGCATTATCTAATCCAAAGCCGATGGTTGTTGGAGAAAAATAGGCGATCCCTTCTTTTTGTAATCCATCAACTAGAAAATTAAACTCTTGCGGCGAAGCGGTAAATCCATGCAACAATAGCACAATATGTTTATATTTTTTATTTGGAACGTAATTTTTACTGTGCGACTCAACAAACGTTCCTAATTTTGGAAGATGTTTAAATCTTTTTTGATATTGAGTATTCAAATGTCGCGCTAGAATTTTGGTAAATGCATGAATTAATTGAAGCGTTAAAAAAAAGGCAACCACTATAAGGATAAGTCTTAAGTGTCTATCTTTTATAACATTAGGATGCCTGAGCCCATCAAAATCAATGTAATAAATAAAAATGGCTAAGCTGATGAAGGCGAGGATGCCAACAAGAATGCTCCAACGAAGAATGTGATTTCTTTGTTGAACGTCCTTTTTAAAATAGCCCATAATTCCTTTTAAATTAAACATTCAATGATCCACCTATTGATTCAGTGTCAATTTGTTTTCCAGGTTTAAAACTGTGAGTAGTCTGGGTACGACCGCGACTTTATGTGATCGCCTACGTTCAGTATAGCCTATTTTTTTGTGTCTATTTAATTAATGAGTTTAATTTTTTAGCTGTTTGTCCACCATAGAGTGTTTCTGTAAGCTGCCCTTGTGGATTAAAGACAAACGTTACAGGAACTCCGCGAATATCGCCCAGGTGTAGCGGTCCGGCGGGGTCTTCCTTTAGTGCGGGGTAGTGAATATCATAATGCTTAGTCAGTTGCTGTTGCATTTTATCGGGCAACATATCGTAATTCACTGCGAATAAGGCCATCTTGTTTTTATTGTTGTCGTAAAGCTGATTCAGCTCAGGAATTTCATCTAGACAAGGTTGGCACCAACTTGCCCAGTAATTAATGAGCACCCATTTCCCTTGTAATTCAGAAAACGAGATATCTCTTCCTTGAATGGGATGTAACACCGCTGCAGCATTAAGAGTGGTCGTTGTAAAAAGGCATAGAAAAGCGATGATAAAATACATAAGCTCGTCAGTAATAAATGAATACAAGTTGGAATTGTATCATGATTTATGCGCTAGTTGTTTATACACGGCGCCATAATTAATGAAGCAGAACGGCACGCTCCATAGTAGGCCAATACCGAATGGAATCGTACTGATTATCAGAATGACAATATTCATAATGCATAAACTCAGTAATTTCCATACGTGAGATTTTGTTATTTGGAATGATCGTTGAAGGGTGTTCCATGGGGTCGTTTTTTCGGTCACGATAATGGCCTTAGTGAGGTATAGTCGCATTGATAAATAAATCAAGGCGATTAACGAAACAATCACAATAATCGATCGACATGCATGGCCCATGTTATTTAATACAACACTCGGAAACAATGTTGTGAAATGCGTTGCTACATAGATCAGAATAGCAAGTGGGAATAGGATAATGAATTGAAGGATGTAGAGTCCTATGACATTTTTTAAAAGCGTAAAATTAAACATATCGTTTACCATTGCCAATTGAATCGATTGTTGGGATGCACGCTGGATCCCAAGATAGACGAGGCCTAATCCTAATAAGATACTAGTGACCCCTGAAATGATCCGAGCCATGACAATGATGGATAGAGTTAATGCCGGCGCAAGTGCATGTAAATGTACGCGTTGTTCCAGAAGAATTAATGAGCAAACCACAACGACCAACAGCGCGGTCATGATCCAAAAAATGCGCTTTGTACCCCTAATGCCATGCCAAGCAATTTTTACGGTTTCAATAATCGAAAAATGGTTTTTATTGATGTGCGTGGGAGTGGATATTTTTTTAGTCCGTACCATGGGGATCTCCTTGGGGTCCAACACTTAATCGTGCGGTGGCGTATCTATCATTCAACCATAACACCGTCGTTTCGGTCAAATAACTAATTGTTCTAAACCCGTTTAAATGCTTCGTTTAATGCGAACACTTTGTCTCTAATGGCGGCAGCTTGCTCGAATTCCATGTTTTTAGCATGCATGAGCATTTGCTTTTCAAGCGTTTGAATTTGTTTCATGAGTTCGTTCGGTGACAAGAGAGCGTAGTTGGCATCGGGCTCATGGATTTTCGTATGACGACCAGGGACACTCTCCATAATATCAGTGATGGGCTTGGTGACTCCCATGGGGGTGATATGATGTTCAATATTAAATGCGCGTTGTTTGGCTCGTCGTGCTTCTGTAACCTCCAAGGCGCGAGTAATGGAGCCGGTGCGCTTATCGGCATAAAAAATGACACGACCATTGATGTTCCGTGCGGCACGCCCCATGGTTTGAATGAGCGATCGTTCAGAACGTAAAAATCCTTCTTTATCCGCATCAAGAATAGCAACCAATGAGACCTCTGGCATATCTAAACCTTCACGTAACAAATTGATTCCAACCAACACATCACACTCACCCAGCCGTAAGCTTCGAATAATTTCAACGCGCTCGACGGTGTCCACATCGGAATGTAAATAACGTACCTTGATGCCGTGATCGTGTAAATAATCGGTTAGATCTTCTGCCATGCGCTTCGTTAAAGTAGTCACCAAAACACGCTCTTTTTGAGCAATAACGAGTCTTATTTCTGATAGTAAATCATCGACTTGGTTGGCCACGGGACGAATAGTAACGTCAGGATCGACAAGCCCTGTTGGACGAACGATTTGTTCGGCAATGTTGCCTGTATTTTCTTGCTCATAGGAGCCTGGTGTTGCGGAGACATAAATTGTTTGAGGTGAACGAGCGATGAATTCTTCAAAGTGTAAGGGACGATTATCTAACGCCGATGGAAGCCTGAATCCATATTGAACGAGTGTTTCTTTGCGTGCCCGGTCACCGCGATACATCCCGCCGATTTGTGGTACGGTCACGTGAGATTCGTCGATAATGAGTAGGGCATCCGTTGGTAAATAATCAAATAGCGTCGGCGGTGCTTCACCAGGACCTCGATTCGATAAATAACGAGAATAATTTTCGATCCCTGAGCAATAACCTAATTCAAGCATCATTTCTATATCAAAATGAACGCGTTGTTCGAGGCGTTGTGCTTCTACCAGTTTATGTTGCACATTGAATTCAGCTAGACGCTCTTGTAGTTCAATTTTGGCACAATCAACCGTTTTTAGAATACGATCGCGTGGTGTGACATAATGGGTTTTAGGAAAAATGGTCGTGCGAGCAATTTTTTGAATCATTTCGCCGGTGAGCGGGTCAAATATCGTAATGTTTTCGAGTTCGTCATCAAATAACTCAATACGAACCGCTTGTTTTTCAGAATCAGCGGGAAATATATCAATGACATCGCCGTGCACTCGAAATTGTCCGCGTGATAATGAGAGTGCTGTTCGAGTGTATTGCATTTCTGTGAGGCGTTTTAAGATACTGCGTTGATTACAATGTTCTCCACGCGATAGATGTAATACCATATGTAGATAGGATTCGGGGTCGCCTAGGCCGTAGATGGCTGATACACTTGCAATAATAATGGCATCACTTCGCTCAATTAATGCCTTGGTTGCCGATAAGCGCATTTGTTCGATGTGTTCATTGATGGACGCATCTTTTTCAATAAACGTATCAGATGACGGAACGTACGCTTCTGGTTGATAATAATCGTAATAAGACACGAAATATTCGACCGCATTTTCAGGGAAATAGGTTTTAAACTCGCCATATAATTGTGCGGCTAATGTTTTATTGGGAGCCATAATTAATGTGGGTCGGTTGATAGCCTGAATCACATTGGCAATGGTAAATGTTTTGCCCGATCCGGTAACACCAAGCAAGGTCTGGCGATCGAGACCTGATTGAATTCCGTCTATCAGCGAAGCGATTGCCGAAGGTTGATCACCCGCAGGTTCATAATTCGAGTATAATTTGAATTTTTTTTTAATGTGATGCATTTATGATTTTATATAGGAGAAAACAATGAGTATAACATTAGCTGAGCGCGTTATGCAGGTTAAGCCATCGCCTACGCTTGCTGTTGCAGCAAAAGCATCTCAATTGCAAGCAGAAGGGCATGATGTCATCGGCCTGGGTACTGGGGAGCCGGATTTTGATACGCCAGAGCATATTAAGCAAGCTGCGATAGCTGCTATCAAGGCTGGATTTACTAAATATACTGCGGTTGATGGTATTCCTGAATTAAAACAAGCCATTCGTGATAAGTTCAAACGTGATAATGGTCTTGAGTATCAATTGAATCAAATTTTGGTGTCTGTTGGTGGAAAACAGAGTATTTTTAACTTATGCCAAGCGTTTATCGATGAAGGTGATGAAGTCATTATCCCTGCACCTTACTGGGTTTCATATCCTGATATTGTGTTATTAGCGGGTGGAACACCGGTGATTTTACAAACGACTTCTGCAGCGCGTTATAAAATTACTCCTCGCCAATTAGCGGATGCGATCACCCCAAAGACCAAGCTGTTTTTTATCAACAGCCCATCTAATCCATCGGGCATTGCTTATACTGCTGAGGAACTCAACGCCTTGGGCGAAGTGTTGCGACAACACCCTCAGGTATTAATTGCGACGGATGATATGTATGAACACATTATGTGGTCACATCCATTTGTTAATATTTTGAATGTATGTCCCGATTTATACAATCGTACGATTGTATTAAACGGCGTTTCAAAAGCATATGCCATGACCGGGTGGCGAATTGGCTATGCTGGTGGCCCTGCCCCCTTGATTTCTGCTATGAAAACCGTTCAATCACAATCAACGTCAAACCCATGCTCTATCGCGCAAAAAGCCGCAGTTGCAGCATTAACGGGTGGTGAGGAAACGGTGCATCTGATGGTCAAGGCATTCAAAGATCGCCATGACTATCTTGTCCAGCGTCTTAACGATATTCCTGGTATTGAAGTGATTCCAGCTGACGGAACATTCTATATTTTCCCTAACGTACAAGCCATTATTGAAAAACGTGGTTTTGCGAATGACATCGAATTCGCGGCAAAACTTCTAGAAGATGTTGGTGTTGCACTCGTCCCTGGATCGGCGTTCGGCACTGAAGGATGCATCCGACTATCGTTTGCAACGAGCATGGAAACTTTGCGTGACGCGATGGACCGATTGCAACGATTTGCAGAACAATAATTTTTTATCATCAAAACTATTGACCGACGGGCAGAATCCGTTTAGAATTATGCCCTATTCCCCGGTAGCTCAGTCGGTAGAGCGGATGACTGTTAATCATTAGGTCAGCGGTTCGAGCCCGTTCCGGGGAGCCATATACAGTATGGCTTATGGTAATATTCAAAATTTTTCTTGTGCCTATCGGGTACACTTCAGGGTACACTTTCTATTAAGTCTCGCTCAATCTTCCGTAATTTTATATTTGAATATTACTGGTACTGCCTTCTAAAAAGTAATAAAATTTACTCACTAAGAATTTATTTCAAACACTAGAGATACCTTTAATGAAAAATATTCCAGAAAAAATTCAGGAACAAAATGCTATAGCTATTAGCTTATTGAATCATCTTCTAAGCGATCACTTCTTAAAAACAGTGATTCATAAATTTGGATCCGAACTTGCAAAAAACATTTTACAACCTCTTATACAAAAGGTAGAGGAGGCTGAGGAACTTGGTGTTATAGATGAAAAGTCAAAACAAACTATCACTCATTTAATGCTGCACCATTCAGATAAAGGGCGCCAATACGATGGGTTAAGAATGGAAACATCGTGGGTAAGTCTTAATAACAAAGTAGGAGTGTTATCCGTACTAAGCCAAATGAATGGTCTATTATCTGATATCAACCAATGCAAAACAATTCAGAGTTTAGCTAATTATTTTAAGTCTATGTATGATATTTCCGCGGCTTTTGTACAAGAATTATCTGGTGATCATAATGACGCCTTTGATCAATTAAATTCTATTATTATGCCTACTGCAGCTGAGTATGGAAGTCGTATATCTTTTACTGAGATTGGTGATAAGAGGAAGCAATATGCTACTACCTTTGGTTTATTTGCTACTTCGCGCGATTTAATAGATGAAACACGAGTATCTGAAGAAACGGCCGTAGCTGAAGCACGAATAACGGGCAAATCACTTTTTATAGAAATCACTACCATAGAACGCTATCGCTTAACGTTTACAAATTATCTCCTTGCTAAAGAAAATTATGAAAAGCACATTGATACCGTTGAGGTTGAGGCACGTGATCAGGCAGAAACCCACCTTCTTAACCAAATACAAAAAATGATTAATTTAGATATTCCTTTGGATTTAACAATCGAAGATTTAGAGACAGTGGATAGAGTTGCTAAAACCAATGAAACTTGGATAGAGAAAATAGCAAGACGAGATCAAGCTCCTTTAGTTGCGGGTATATCTGGAAGTACTGGTCGACTTTTAATTTCATTAATTCACTTTAAGTTAATTGAAGCAGATGAGGTATCTATTAATGAATTACAAATATTAGCGAATTGTATTGCTGCTCATATGGCTTTTCAGGGACACCATTCATTCGATGAAGTTCATGAAGCTTCTCGCCGTGCTATCGATGCACTATTGATTACAGGTACTCCAAAAAAAGAGGATGTTCTTAAGGTGATTTATCACCCGTTTTATAAAGTTGGAGCAACCTTTTTACATCATTCGTATATTGATAAGGTTTTAACGGATGCTCAGGAACATTTGCCAGTAGCAGCTAAGATGCTTTTTAAATATTAAGATTATTAACGACACTTAATGAGGGCTATTCGAATGTCTGTGTTACTATCAGCATTGCTGAATAGTCCTCATTTCGTAGTGCCTGATAAACAACACAGCTACAAAGACAGCGCCCCCAGTTGGTGGGAAATCAAAATTAAAAACCCATGACATAAGCTGAAAATTATCAAATTATGCCATCTATCCTGTAACCAATTTCAATATCGATGGTCTCAGTACAATCAAGCGAAACGAGCGAAAAAAGACCCAAGCACATTTGAAAATAATTGTGGTGCACATTTATTTGAGCCGGTGACCATTGCCCATTCGGTCCTTAACGATGAAACGAATCATGTCGCTGAGCTGGCGATTCATTTACCCAACAAAATACGCTGTGATGTCAAAATGGATTTATCCAACCATGCGTTTACTACCCTACTGAAGCAGTTGGTAGCGCTATGTTAATTCCAGAGAATATTAAAGTACATTTATATTGCGGCATCACCGACATGCGCAAGTCGATTAATACATTGGCGATTATGGTTCAGGATGTTTTACAGATGGAGCCT
>DIUW01000026.1 GCA_002423125.1 Legionellaceae bacterium UBA6148
AATTTGAGGGGATCAGTGAGCATGATTACGGATGTGCAAATTAGCGAACGAGTGGGTAAAGGCGTACAGGTTCGTGAAGAACATCGTGCAGCATTGCGACAAGGGAGCGCTTCGAGTTTAAATCAGATTTCAACAAGCACAAGCGAATATCAACGCTATCGCATGCGAGTTGTTTCCAATGCCGACAAAGTGAATTTGGCATTCAAAGATGCAGTGCCAGCGCTTAAGTCCGACTTAATAAAAGCATTGGTTGGTATTTTCTAAGCAAAACAAACACTGAACAAAAAATGCGCCAAAAACAAGGGCGTAGGGGATTTTTTTACCTAAAACCGGAGAAACGCAATGAAATTGATAAAAAAATGTACGAAAGCCGTGAAGTACGGCGTGACCGTTTTACCACTGGTCTTGATTACCAAATCGGCTTTTGCGACTGATTTATTAGGTCGCGCCTTAGAGGGGGATATCGCGGATTCATTAGGAAGCAGCTCGAAATTTTGGAAGATATTTATCTTGGTAGACATCATGTTAGCCACCGCAATGGCGGTGAAAAGTAAAAATCCGATGGTCTTTCTAGGCGTTGCTGGTGTGGCATTTATTCCTGCGTTTCTGCTTAAAACGTTTGTGTTCTAACTGAGGAGGCTCTTATGAATGACGCAGTGTTGTATCGGTTTTTAACGGATCTGAATAAGCCCAAGCGCTATTTAAGTTTAACCGTGGATGAATTACTTGTAGCCATCACGTGTTTCGGGCTGTTGGCGTTATGTAATCAGAAAGTGGTTGTCGCCATTCTTGGGTTTAGCCTGATTGCGGCACTGCGTCAATTGAAACGAGGCGGTAGCCCTCGGGTGCTTTTGGGATTGGCATATTGGTATTTGCCCAACGCTGTCACCAAGTTTTTTTTACCTAAATTACCCGCTTCACACTTTCGAGTATGGGTCGCATAGAGGTGCATTTATGAACTTTAGTGTTTATCAAAATAGATTCAGCCAGTTATCAGCACGATTCAATCTGATGGTGGCACTGGTGTTTGGTTTGCTGGCCGCGAATCTGTTGTTAGCGACGTTAGTTTGGTACACCAGTCTGCATCAACGCATGCTGGTAACGCCTTTTGAGAGTAGTGCTGGTTTTTCTAACTCAGATTCAACTGTTTCCCCAAAGTACTTAAGTATGATGAGTGAAAATTTTATTTATTCACGTCTAAATGTCACGCCAGAAACAGTGGAAGCCATTCATAAGCGTTTACTGATGTTTGTTGATGCCAGCCGGTATGGAGCGATGCAATCCATTCTTTCGCATGAGGCAACTGTTATTCAAAAAAACCGAATATCCAGTGATTTCATCATCACTGATATGCAGTTAGAGCCTCGTATATTGAAGACGACTGTGACAGGCGTTCTTAATCGCTTTGTCGGAAATCGTGAGCTGAAATCTGCCCGCATCACCTATGAGTTGACGTATCGATATCGATTCGGACGTTTATCAATTTTAAGTTTTACAAAAATGAAGGAGTGGGAACATGCGTAAAATCATGATGAGTAGTGTCTTGGTATTGTTGGCATCAAGTGCAATGAGTCAAACTTCCCTTGCCGTTCGTGATAATGGTGATGTGGCGCTCAATCTAAGCCAATCCAATTACAACCGGTTAGTCGTTAAAAACGATAAAATCGTCGAGGCTATCTTTCCAGAAACCGCCATGGGCATTAAACGCGATGAACAAGATGGTAGCGTTTATGTGATGCTCGCGGCTCAATGCAATCCGTTTACATTATTTTTGACGACTGAATCCGGGCGTCATTTTTCAGTGACCGTGACGGGTGAGGATGGATTAGGAAAAACTGTTGAGCTTGTGGGGCCTAAAGTGGCTGCGACCTCCAACACTACCAACACTACCAACACTATAAGGCCATCGGTTGCTACAGGTCCAAAAATCACTCAAGACCCACATCAAGACGCAATGCTTGAAATCATCAACCATATGGAACGCCATGAGCCGATGCCGGGTATGACGGTCAGCCATCCATTTGGACGGGCTGAACGCATGGGCGCTGGGCTTTCTTTAATTCCAAAAGAAGTCTGGGCAGGTGAAGGTGTTAAGGCTGAGCGGCTTGAAGTCTACAACGGAAGTAGTAAACCATTGAACTTATTGCCTGAATGGTTCGAAGGCACAAATGTCACGGCCATGAAGTTGTCTCAGCCTATTTTGAAGTCTCATGAAACGGCCATCTTATATCGAGTGAGTGAGGTTGCTCATGGCTAATATTCAATTGAATCGCCTGATTAAATCGCGTCAATTGCGCATGATGAGTCTCATTGGCGGCGGTCTTTTCATATTGTTTTTAGTCGTCGTTGGATTATTAGCAGACGCGAAACCTAAAAAACACGCGTCTGTGAATAAAGCGGACGATTTAACTGGAATCATTGATGAATCTTTCACTGAGGCCAACGCCGATAGTGCCTTGACAGCCCAGCAAGGAGAACTGGAGTCACTTAAAATGCAGCTGGGTCAGCTCACGCAATCGATGAAAGACATGCGTGAGGCACACGTTAAGGAGGCGATTGAGCTTTCGCAACAGTTGCAAGAAAACGAGCGCTTAAAAAAAGAAGAAGCGTCAGAAATCACCGCCAAACAACAATTCGTCTCCAGCTCACAGGCATCACTCACGGGTAATCAGGCTGGCGTTTGGCATAACAACCAAGCCAATCAACTTGCACGCCCTGCACGCATTCATACCGTATCGTTTCGACGAAACCGTCAGGCGAAGCCTCAAACCCATTTAAACCCGAATCGCTATGTCCCCTCCAATACATCCGTTCGAGCCGTCATTTTAGGAGGCGCCGATGCCGATGCCTCGGTCAATGGGCAGAGTAAAAACAATGGCGTGATGCTCTTTAAGTTCTTGGAAGACGGCACGCTTCCCAATGGTCAACACTCGCGACTTCGCGGTTGTCGTGTCAGTGGTAATGCTTACGGTGATATTTCAAGTGAACGCGCATTTGCAACGCTTTATAAAATTTCATGCGCACATCCGGGCGAACCTATTATTGATAAAGAAGTCACCGGCTGGGTGTTTTTTAACGGCAAAGTGGGCGTGAAAGGCGTGCCATTAATGCGTGATAACAAAATCATGCAATGGGCAGGAATTAGTGGCGCGTTATCAGGAATTGCCTCTGCTGCGCAATATGCGCAATCCGTGCAAAGCATCAGTTCGTTTGGGGCTGCATCCATAGTACCTCAATCCAATATTGGCCCTTATGCGGCCTATGGTGGTGCTTCAAAAGCGGCTGATGTGTTGTCGCAATATTACGTGAAACGTGCGGAGCAATATCACCCCGTGATTCAAGTCGGTTCGGGCAATGTCGTCACGATTGTGTTTAAAGATGGCTTTTACCTAGAACCAACGGAGGAGGCATCTCATCAAGACTTGCAACAAAACACGCGCACCATGAAGCCACTGAGAGGCACGATAAGTAACGCCGAAACGTCCGTAAATCAAGAGGATTCACCAAACTTCACTGTGCCACCCGAAGTCTTAGGACAAATTGACAACCTCTCTAATCAACAGTTTGCATCCAATGGAGTTCAACCATGACGTTTCGCATCGTTTCTTTTGTCGTAATCAGCACGGCTGCTTTTCTAATGAGCGCTTGTTCACCGATGAATTCAGAGTTTAGTTGTAACGCAACGGCGGGTGATAGTTGCATGACCATCGAGCAAGTGGATGCCATGACGCGTTATGCCGATGGGATTAAGCCTCCGCCCACACAACAATCGCATAAGGCAAGGAGATAAGCATGCATGATTCATGGATCAGCGAATTGAGAGATAAGGCACGCGTAAGACTTCATCGCTTTTCACAGATCTTGGGTGAAGCGGCTGGCATAGCGCCCGTTTCAATACAAGATCAGCGACACGCCCAAAAGTTGGTTGAGATCGATTTACCTTCATTCAAAAGTGTTTTGCCTTACGAGACGATTGATGCGGATGATATTTTTATCAATCGTACAACAGCCGGGTTTGGCCTTCATGTATTGCCGGCATCAGGTGCCGATGAGTCGCTCATGAAGTCGGTGGCCGAATTGTTTAAAACGAAGCTACCCATTGGCGTTGATTGCACGGTGATGCTGTATAAGCACCATTATATCGGAGGTGAGCTGGCTCAAAACTTTGAACCCATTTTGAAAAAAGGCGGGATTTATGCTGAGCTTGCCCGGCAGAGTATTGATTTTCATTTAAAGGCGATAAAAAACGGCTATCCCAACGGGCGCAACGTACCGGCGCAATTGGCTGATTATCGCTGCTACTTTTTTCTTTCCATGAAAAAGACCGCGGATTTTCAAACACGATTAAAGCTGCTTCGAGATGATTGGGCGTCTGAGTTGAAAGTATCAGGACTTGCGTTTGAGCGAGTGGATAAATTGGATTTTCAACGTCTGGTAAGAACGCTCACGTCTCCTAATCTTAATGATATTGAGTGGCCAGATATTAAAGAAACCGGCGAGTTCATCCGCGACTCAATGGTTGATCCATCCACCATTGTTGAAATCTCTGATCGTGAGATGGACTTTTCAACAACCAACATCATGGGCGACGTGCAAAAGGTTCGTGCAATACAATGCGAGCTCTCGGGATATCCCAAAAAGCACACCCCTTGGGCATTGTGGCAAACGCCCGATTTGTTCGCCAATCTGATGCATCCAGAGCATGGCATTCAATGTCCATTTGTTATCAGCTTTACGATTCGAGGATCGAATCAAGAGCGTTTACGCGCCATAGCCAAGCGTCGTGCCAAATCACTTTCAAATAATCTCAATGCCGTGCAACTGTTTATTAATCCCGGCCTGCGAGATGAACTTGAAGAATGGTCTATCGTGCACGACGAAGGCAGCAAAGGAAATTTAGAGATTTTTCCAACGTTCTATAACGTGATGCTGTTGACAACAGAAGCCAAAGCGCGTGAACACACGGCCAAGGCCATTAGCGCTTTTCGTCAATGTGAATTTACGCTAACGCCTGCTCCCTGCAAGCAATGGTTACGCTATTTAGGGTGTCTGCCGTTTTTATTGAGTGAAGGCTTATTTGGAAGTTTCGAACTCATGGGGATGACGAAACCACTCAGTCATTACAATGTCACCAATCTTTTACCCATCGTTGCTGATTTTAAAGGATCGCGCTCAGGTTTAATTTTACCAACCTACCGTCATCAATTGTTTTTTTACGATCCGTTTGATGACAAGAATCTGCCCATTACCAATTACAATCGATTAACGGTCGCATCCAGTGGTTCAGGTAAATCCTTTTTTCAATTAGCCCTTCTTCAAGAAGCGCAGTCACGTGATCATCTGACCTTTGTCATTGATTTAGGTGGCTCCTATAAGCATTTATGTGAAATGGTCGGCGGCACTTATATCGATGCCGCAACGCTATCTCTCAATCCTTTTACGCTGTTTGATTTTGATGGAGTCACTGACATTGAAGGTGAGCAAGTCAACGATTACGTTCAAATTCGAGATTTGTTAGGTCTGATGGCAAGCCCTAGGGCAGAGCTCGATGCCGTACAAAATGCGTGGCTTCTACAAGCAACGCTTGCCGTGTGGAAGAAAAACGGTAGAAACGCTTGTATTGATGATGTCATAGAGCATCTTCGCGACATGCTTTTAATGCCTGAGTCAGACAACGACCGGCGTTTAAAAGATTTGATTGTCCTTCTCAATCAATATGGGCGCGATGGTATTTATGGAGCGATGTTCAATAGCCCAACCCCACTCTTAAATAAATCAAATTTCGTTGTATTGGAGATGGGCGCTCTCGAAAACAATCCTGAGCTGTTAACCATTGTCATGTTTGTGATGATTGTCATCATTCAAGGACAATTTTACCAAACCGACCGACGAATCAAAAAGCAGTGCTTTATTGATGAAGCATGGCGATTTTTATTAGGTTCTAACCCGGTAGCTGCTAATTTCATCGCTCAAGGATTCCGAACGGCACGTAAGCATAATGGAGGCTTCTCTGTGATTACGCAATATTTGGAAGACACCAGCGCAACCATTCAAGGTCAAGCGATTGCGGCCAGTAGTGACACCAAAATCATCATGCGCCAAGGTGGATTTAAGGCTTATATGGATGAACATCCCAAAGCGTTTAATCCGCTTCAAGTCAAAATGATTGAGTCGTTTGGTGAGGCGCGTGGTCAAGGATTTTCAAGTTTAATGATGCAATTTGGAACGTGTCATACGTTTCATCGTTACTTTGCTGATCCTTTCTCAACTGCATTGTTCTCAACTAGTGGCGATGTCTTCGGTGCCATTGAAGCACTCCTTGCTGAAGGCGTACCCATGAGTGAGGCGGTGCAGCGCGTTGCCCATGCGCAATCGGTAGCAGCATCATGAAGCATGCTCTTTTTGCACTAATGGTTTGCATGAGCGGTTTGAGTTTCTCAAAGTCTTTTGGCGTTGTGGGAGAAACTTTTCCTGTCGGTGAAATGAGCTTGTTAGATTTCATTGAACGCCGATTACAAACACTGTCAGCAAGTGGTGAGCTGCTCTCGATGGAATCTGAATGGCAAGCACGAGCAGAGCGAACGGCAAATCGCCCCCATCCTGTGGGATTGCCACGCGCAACCCTAAAGCGCACCTACCATTACGATCCAACCCTGATTTTAAACGCCTCCATTTTAAATGAACACCGCGAGGTGATTTTTCCTGCGGGTACGCGCGTCAACGGACTCGAACAACGCCCAAACTATAACCCTTGCTGGCTCTTCTTCAATGCCGATGACAAAGCTCAATTACGCTGGGCGCAAAAACAAATACACCAATGCCCAAATCCAAAATCTATTTTAACCGGTGGCGCGGTACGTGATGCCGAACAGGCCTTAGGAGCCGTAATTTATTTCGACCAGGGTGGTCGATTATCCAAACGCTTTCAATTACACGCCGTTCCGGCAACTGTTACACGTGATCACAACCGCTTACGAGTTTCAGAGCATGTGATTAAGGAGAGCGGCGATGAAATTTAAGATAGCCCTATTAGGCGCTTTACTCGCCGTGACCAATATGGCAACCGCCTCGCATTGCACCGGGCATTTTGTGAATCCGATTAAAGACGTGTGTTGGCGATGTTTATTTCCACTCTCAATCGGCGGCTCAAAAATAGTCAGCAGTCACCTACCCGACACGCGCAATGCTGCATCGCCCATCAGCTCGTGCCCAACATCCATTGGATGGCGAATCGGTCTGAATATCGGCTTCTGGGAACCTCAAGCGTTGGTGGATGTGACCGATACGCCATACTGCCTTGTCAATTTAGGTGGGCATCAAGTCAAATTGGGGAGAAAGCAATCTCGCGGCGGTCAACATCATGTGGGGCAAGGCGAGGTCGGCGCGTTCTACCATGTTCATTGGTACAAATACCCTTTGATTAACTGGCTTAACATTATCACGAGCGTTGGTTGTTTGCAGACTGGTGATTTTGATATCGCCTACCTAACCGAGCTCGATCCCCTGTGGTCAGATTCAGAAATGAGTTTTGTATTGAACCCCGAGGCCACTTTATTCGGCAATCCCATCGCGCAAACCTCCTGTGCTGCGGATAGCATTTCATCAACTCTTCAATCCCAACCGTTGGATAGTCTCTTTTGGTGCGCGGGCTCACAAGGCAGTCATTACCCACTCACAGGACATGTCAATGCACCCATATCACCCGTTCAAACCGCGCTGTTGTTAGCAGAGCGTCTGAATTACAAATTACACCGGGAACATCTGATAACCGATTCCAGTCCTGATAAGGGCGCAATTTGTAGTGAGCACTATTACCCAACCACGCCTAAGTCACGCTACCGCTACGAGATGGTGAATCAAGTGGCCGATGGCGGGCATTGTTATCCAACGGGTGCATCAACGCTGACATGGGAAGCCGGAAAAATCAAACCGCATACACCCGATCAATATGGGTTTTTAGTGTGGCGAAAAAGAAACTGTGTGTTTTTGTAACCATTAACGGAGGGGATCGTGCGTCAATTTATCATTGGATTAATCCTGAGCTTTGCAGTGACTGAGGTAATGGGTTCGCCTACAGCACAAGTCTTTGTGAGCTTTTCAATGCCTGAGCATTTGCTTCAACAAACACTGAATGAAAGCGCTCGTTTAAATATTCCAGCCGTTCTGAATGGCCTTATCGACAATTCAATGCCAACAACCGTTCAACGCATTCAAGCGCTTTCAAAAACCATTCCAAATTTAAACTTGCAAATTGATCCGACCGCTTTTGAGCGATTTGGGATTCAACAAGTTCCAGCGCTCGTTGTAGATAACGGCAAAGCATTTGACGTGCTCTATGGCAATTTGTCCTTAAGTGATGGCCTATTACGAATCGCAGAACATGGCGACAGTGGTTTAACCGTCAGTGATGTAAGGAGACTAGTCGGTGAGTAAAACAATTGGAATCATCCTGCTCATGCTCAGTTCAGGATCCGCAACCGCATTAGAAACAGGCGATGCGTTTAAACGCGCGCTTGAGCAATTTAAACCGGGTGAGGTTTTAAGCGGATATACCCCAAACCCAACTGAGACAGGCTTGAACCCTTCTGAAAATAACGATGGGCTAAAAAACCAAGGCCTTGCCAGCGCACATCACAATGAAACATCGGAACGTGTCTACACCGAAGGTCAGACACGAACAAAGGCGATTGCTAATCCGAATAGTGCAGAAATGAACTATGCCGAAACGGTCATTGAGGGCAGTTCCCTTGTTGAAACCGACCCACGTGACAAAACCAAAAACGAAGAAAGCCATGATATGGGCGAAGGCGTTTCAAGGCTTGGTGCTTTGGCGGGTGTTTCCAGTGACGTATCCATCAATCAAATCAACGAGCGAAGCCCTAAGATTTTTGCGGGTTCGGTCATCGATTGCAAATCGTACCCTCTCGGTTTTCGAGATTGTTGCACCGATAGTGGATGGGGCGATTGGGTGAAGCATTGCCCATCAGAACTACAGGCACTTCAAAAGGCCAAAGATGAGAATCGTTTTGTCTCTCTTGGCAAATACAAAAAACATAAACTTGATCTCGACCACCATCATGTCTATTGCATTTTTCCATCAAAGCTCAGCGCGATTATTCAAAAAGAAGGTAGAAATGCGCAGCTGCATATCTCTTTTGGCAAGGCAAAATCGCCGAATTGTCGCGGGATTTCTCCTCAAGAATTAGAGCGCATCAACTTTGAAAAACTCAATTTATCGCCGATTGAGCAGGAGCTTATGTCGCGCCTTCATGTTCCCAAGGCCGGCACGGCATCCCATTTAAATCAGGCGCATATCGAGCGACTTCATCAGGAGGGACGAGCGCATGATTAAACGGTTATCAGGACTGACATTCATACTGGCAACGACCCTTGTCTTTGCAGACGAAGCACCGATTGGCTTCCTCTGGTACAACACGCCCAAGCCATTGGTTGTTCACAAAGAGAAAAAGCCACAGGGTATCCCCTTTAGTCAGTTGAGCTATACCCAGCGCGATAAAGTGCTTCACTTCTATACCATGGAAGCCATGCATCGTGCGCGCCAAACAAAATCAATGGAAGACATGCGCCAGTTTCTCGCACTTCAAGATTATTGGCTGCAAGAGTCTTCACGCTTTAGAAATCTTTTCCAAAAAACGATGCTCTATTATCCCGAATATGATTACTCTGTGACGCATCCCACCTCAAGCATCGGCACTAAATTGCTCGATGCTGAGCGCGAGAAAAATAATAAAGCCGCAATTCAAACCCTGTCAAAAACGCATGGCCTCTTGTTTTTTTACCGCAGCCAGAATCCTTATGACCAAAAACAAATTGCCGTCCTTCAAGATTTTTGCACGCGCTTTGAGCTGCCACTCATCCCCGTGAGTGTCGATGGAAAACGAGCACCAGAACTGCCCGACTCACGTTTGGATAAAGGGCAGGCAGAAACACTCGGGGTGCGATTTTTTCCGGCTGTTCTGCTGGTTAATCCGAAGAGCCAAGAGTCGTTTCCCATTGCGTTTGGATTCACAACCCAAGACGTACTTGAAACCAATCTTGTCAGTGTTATTCATCATTTTAAGGAAGAAGCCCTATGAAAAAACTAATCGCGATGAGCATGATTTTCTTCAGTTTATGGTCGAGTATGGCCTCTGCCGAAAGCGCTATAAAAAACAAATTCTTTGAAACACACGGCTTCGTGTTCTTCTTCGCCAGCACCTGTCCATATTGCCATCAGTTTTCACCCGTTCTGAGTCAAGTATCAAAAAAACTTGGCGCACGTGTGCTGCCATTATCGTTTGATAATCAACCTTTGCCTGAGTTTCAAGAGGCGCTACCCGCCAGCAGCGATTGGACAACGGTGGCTTTTCAAAATGCATCGATTCACTACCCTGCGTTATTTATTGCGAATCCCACAACAGAAAAGCTCTATCCGGTATCCATTGGATCGTTAAGTGAGATGGAGCTCATGACACGCATTGATGAGCTTATTCCCAAAATCATGGCCTATGAGAACACCGGGGCGAAAGTATGAAAAGAATTGTCAAAGCATTAACGCTCAGTATCGTCGCAGCGAGTGTTGCCCATGCCAATGTTGCCAGTGACATGAACCACTTTTTCAATGGGATTGGTTATGCATCAAACGCCACGAAACCCGCTGCATTTCAATCGCAAGCCGCCGGTTTTTACGGTGGCGGTTCGCTGTTTGTGCGCAACCGCGTGAGCCGTTATCAGCTTGTAGAGCTCGATTTACCCAGCTATCGCGCGGGCTGCAATGGCATCGATTTATTTACGGGGAGCATGAGTTTTTTAGGGCATAAAAAGCTTGTGGACTTAGGCAAACAAGTCATGACCAGCAGTGGCGCCTATGCTGTTGATGTGATGCTCGCGACCACCGTGCCTGAGTTAAAACAAGTACGAGACTACTTGCAAACGTTAGAGCAAAAGGTCAATCAAATGAATGTGAACTCGTGTGAAATGGCACAAAATTTTGTTGGTGGTGTCTTTCCCAAAACGGCTGCATCGCAACAAAAAATATGCAAAGACCAAGCTGCAATGGGGCGAAGTGGCGTGGTATCGGATTATGTCTCTGCGCGGATGGATTGCGCGAGCGACGCACATGACGGAATTATGGAAAAAGCCGCGAAAGATCCCGAGCAAAAAACACAGGTGGTTTTAAATAAAAATATTGTCTGGTCCATTTTGCAAAACAACGCGTTCTTAAAGGGTGACTTACAACTGGCAGAAATGGTCATGAGCCTGACTGGTACGCTGATTATTGATAAACAAGGCAAAGTCACCGTAGTGCCTTCGTTAGCTGGGAGCAGTCACTTCATTCAAGCACTGATCGGAGGTCATAAATCCGCAAGCATTGAGCAAATGTGGCGATGCAGTGATGAAACCAATGGTACGGCCTGCTTATCCGTCAGCCTCAAAGAGATGAACATCGATGAAGGCCAAACGCTAACGTCGCGTATTCGAAACTTGATCGATGATCTGAACACCAAACTTAAAAATGATGATCCGCCAACTGCTGAGGAGAAAAACTTTTTAAGCCTCACGATGTTTCCTGTGATGAAGTTTTTAACCGTATTAAACAGCACACACTATAACGATGCAGCCGTTGAAATTGAGGGCTATTCAACACTGATTGCTGAAGATCTGTTGCAGCATTATTTAAGCGGCTTACTGCAAGATGTCGCCAATGCCACGGCGGGATCAGAAATCAATGAGGATCTCATCAAAGACATTCAAACCCGCATTCGAGAAGCCCGTCATGAAATTGCATCTGTAGATCCGAAAATCGCACGAAAACTACAGGAAAAAATCACGCTGATTTCCCGCATGAATGACATTGAAAAACAACTCGCCAGTGGTCTTGGCAATACGTCACATTAAGGATGAAAAACTTATGTCAGCAGAATACTTAACAATCCACGTCCTAGCGGCAGGCGATTTATTTACCGATGTTTTGAATGCCATCACGGCCTTCATGAATCAACGCGATTTTTTAGGGCTTTTAAGGATTACCGCGCTTATCGGCATTGTCATGGTGTCCGCCGGATTTTTAAAATCCCGTGATCCGACGGTGTTTGCGAAATGGTTCTTGGGTTATGTGCTGTGTACGAATATTGTGTTGTTACCTAAAACCAATGTTTTGATTGAGGACATATCCACACAAACCTATCACAAGATCGACAACGTACCCGTTGTATTCGCGGCAACAGCGAGTCTCTTAACATCGGTTGGGTATGGGCTTGCACAAAGTTATGATGCGCTTTTTGCAACGCCCGGCGATTTTGCCTACACAAAGACAGGCGCGCTGTTTGGTGCGCGACTGATAGAGTCCGCTCGTGATTTCAGAATCCTTGACCCGACACTCAAAGATGAAATGGATCACTATTTTCGCTCCTGCGTTGTAGGCGACATTCGACTGAATCAAAAATACAGCGTGGGTGATTTAGCCGGCAGCGATAACATTTGGAATCTGATTACCAAGAAACCCTCACCGCTTCGTATGACCGAGGTCGGTGGCAATCTCGTGACCTGTGCGCAAGCCTCAAGCGCCGATGGTAAAAATAGCCTGAAAGCACGCTTGGATGCTGAAATTCGAAAAACCTACAGCATCTTTGGGATTAACTTGTTTGGAAAGCAAAAAAAGACCGATTATGAAAAACTGTTTGAAACCCATCTAACCTCAGCAGCACGCTATTATCAGGGACTCACGGACAGCTCAAGTAATATCTTTCTACAAGCCATGATGATTAATGCGATGGGCGATGGCATTAACCACTATCAAGCCTTTACTGACAGTACGGCCAGTGTCGTGAACCATGAATTTACCAAATCCCAGCTGCAACACCGCTGGAGCTGGGATATCTTGGGTCAAAAGGCCGCGTGGTTTTTACCGTTATTGCACACGAACCTCATGCTGATCCTTTTTGGTGTGTTCCCCTTGGTATTGGCACTCAGCACCATGCCGGGCGGTGGTCACATTTTTAAAGGGTATTTGCAATTTCTTTTATCACTCCAATGCTGGCCTGTGCTCTTTGCTGTCATTAATCACGTGATGACCAATGTGGGCATCGATGGGGTTTCGGGATATGGGCCAATGACGATGGTCAATCTTGATAAAATGACGGAGTTGAGTCGAGATATTTCAGGGGTTGCAGGTTACATCATGGCGATGATTCCGTTTATCGCAAAAGGCCTAGTGTCGAATCTGGGCGAAGCCTTTAATGGGCTGGCAACAAGCATTACAGGACATGTGCAAGGCTCAGGAATGGCGGTGGCAGGTGAAGCCGCATCGGCTTCGTTTGGGCTAGGCCAAACCAGCTTTTATAACACAACAGCCAATAATTTCTCTGCCAACAAACATGACTCCAATTGGTCACATATGCACGGCATGCATGCTGAACAAGGCAGCTCTGGTGTGATTAAAACCATTACGGGTAGTGGCGAAACGGTCTTTGATGTCAGTCCCGGAATGTCAAAAAGTGCCGTCTCCATTAGTACCTCAGAAGCATTGAGTGGCTCCCTCAATCAAGCTTACGAAACATCAAAACAGACCGCTCTTAATGAATCGCGTCATTATCAAAGCGCCATATCCAACGCGGCACATCGCGCGATACAACTTTCAAATCTGGAAGGTCATGATATGCGACTTAGCGATGGGGTTTCCAGCCAAGAGTCGGGGCAATATTCACAGGCATTATCAAAAATGACCAGCATTGCCTCGGATGTTTCCAAGCGTTTAGGCGTAAGTCAGGAAGAAGCGATGACGACATTAACCTCGATGAGTGCCGGCGTTCACGCCAGCATTTCTAGCGATCGCTCCGCTATCGGTCATCTCGGAAAGTGGGCTTTTGGTTTTGATGCCGGCGGACGTACAGATGAAAAATATGATCGCTCATCCACTTCAGGCGATCGTTATCATGAAAATACCGATCAGACTGTGACAGCGAAAGAAGCGGCTGATTTCAATCAATCATTGAATTACGTCAGTCATTTTGCGCAAACGCATCATTTTGATGATTCACACTCCAAAGGCGCAAGCCTGTCTAACCAATTGGGCGCAGACTTACGTGACGCTCAAACGGCAAGTCATAATGTCGATTCGTCCATGTCTACAGCCGCGCGTGTACAACAGGCACGAAGTTATGTTGAATCCCACGGGGCGCAAATTAATGCCGACCTCAATCAAGCCTTTCCGGGGTATGTGGCATCAACAGTGGGATCGGCTCAACGTGATGAGCTCTTCTCACACCCTGGTGATATGGCTTCTATTCAACGGCTTCAAACGCTAGGGCAGGATTTTGTTGCCCATAAACGAGATGAGTTGATTTCAGAATTTGGCAATCAATCTCAAAGCACAAAAGTCGACGCGCTGTATAACCAAAATGCGCGCTCTTTGGTTGAGAAAGAAAGCCAAATGGGAAACCAGTATCAAAGCAATCATGACGCATTGAGTCTCAATGCCAAGAGTGCTGGCGTTGCTATGGATAATCATGCTGCCGACCAATTCCAACAGCGCATTCAAGGGAACATGACGATGAGTCGAAACCAGACAACACATGACGGCGAACGTTTGCATGCAGGATTTAACGAAACACAGTCGGAAGTCAATCAAGTCATCCAAACAGGCAAAGAAAACGCAAAACGCCTTCCCATTATGCCGCATCAGCATCCTGAAAAGGAGGCGCATTAGCACCACTCTAAATAACAAAATTCGTTCATAACAACTTAATTTAAGCCACAAAAAGGCAGTGGCTAGCCGCTGCTTTGCCCAAAAATCACCCTAAGGAAAAATCATGAGTACGGAATCAAATTACAAACACTATACCCGCGGCGGTCAAATCTCTTTCCATAACCTGCGAATGTGGGATCAAATCACCAAAACCCTCATTTACTGCTGTCTTGGAGTTTGGTTTTTAGCAAGTGGCCTCGTGACGTGGCTATTGACTGGCTCGGATCGGTTAATTCAAGCAACGGCATACTATTACGCGCTATTCCTCAATGTCGTTGGCATGGCGCATACGTTTGAGATACCGCATTTTGAGCATGTACTTAAGCGCTCAGTACATGATGTGATAAATAACCCTTATTACGCCCGTAATGCCGATGCGTGTTTTGATGCGCTGATAAAGGCCGCTCTAATCGGTGGTGGCATTGCGCTTCTCATAGGCACGCTTTTGGCGGTGTATTTTATTCGCAAGGGCAAATTTCAAGCCAAAAATCAGTTCATACGTGGAACAAGCATCAAACCAAGTGAGACGCTAAAAAAACAAATCATTCGCTCGGGTCGTGCGTCTGATCTCAATGTTGATGGGTTTCCGCTCATCAAAGACTGTGAGGTGCAACATCTATTGGTGCATGGCACGGTGGGCATGGGCAAAAGTCAGCTCATTATGAAGCTCATGGATGGACTTCGCGCACGCGGCGACAGGGTTATTGTCTATGACAAAGGCTGTACGTTTACTGAAAGTTACTTTCAAGACTCAAGCGACGTGCTACTTAACCCATTCGATGCTCGTTGTGCCAATTGGGATTTATGGGCAGAAGCACCGCGCGATGAACTTCTGGAAAATATGGCTGAAAGCTTAATCCCCATGCACGGAGAGTCTGATCCGTTTTGGGTCAACGCAGCACGCACGGTATTGTCTTCAGCCGCCTCAAAAATGCGACACGACCCGACTCGTTCACTTGAAAAACTACTCCAACTCTTAGTCACGGGCGAGTTTACCGAATTAGAGCCCTATCTAGCGGGTACAGCAGCCGCAACACTGGTCAGCCAACAAATTGAAAAAACCGCGATATCCATTCGCTCGGTCATTACCACTTATTTGAAATCCATGCAGTCACTTTCGGGCTTAAATGAGCCAGATAAAGCGCCGTTTTCAATTCGCGATTATATCCTGAACCCAGACAACAACGGCTGGCTGTTTATCTCCTCCAATGGCGAGCAACACAAATCATTGAGACCGCTCATTTCAATGTGGATTGCGATGGCGTCATTGACGCTTCTAAGCCTCCCAGAGAACCAACATCGGCGCATTTGGTTTATCTGTGATGAGTTACCGAGCTTACATAAATTGCCGCTCTTGGGCGAAACCATTGCCGAGGTTAGAAAATTTGGCGGATGTTTTTTACTCGGCATGCAAAGCTTCAGCCAGCTCGTCAAAGTCTATGGACGTAGTGGTGCTGCTGAAATTTTTGACCTACTCAATACACGCGCCTTTTTTGCAAGCCCGAGTCATGAGATGGCGCAGCTTGTCTCTAAAGAGTTGGGCGAAGAAGAAATCGATGACACACGTGAAAACTATTCCTATGGTGCCAACTCGATTCGCGACGGCATATCGCTTGGAAAAAATAGGGTTATCCGACCGCTTGTGACCTATCCAGAAATCATGGGACTGGAGGCGCTGGAATGTTTTCTGCGACTACCCGGACACCCCATCACCAAATTAAAACTCAAACATCAAAAACGCGCATCCATTGCAAAAGGATTTATCGCGCGTGAATTACCCATCACCCAATCGATTGTCGCTGATGCTTCGGATAAGCCTGTGCGCAATGAGGAAACGACTAGCAGACGAGTTGATGGGCATACACCCAAAAAACACAAACCATCGTTTGAATTGGAATCCATTTTTGAAGCAAGGAGCTAAGCCATGTTAAGTATGCAAGTAAAGCCTATTAATAATGCAAGTGGCGCCGCCCGCTATTACTTTTCCAAAGACAATTATTACTTCACCGGTGAATTATCCGCAAGTTGGCGAGGAAAAAGTGCTGAGCGCCTTGCATTGGGTGAGCACGTTAGTGTCGAGCAATTGGAACTGATGTTAAGCGGTGTCTTGCCGAATGGTGAGATCATTGGATTACAATCCGCGAGTGGTGAAATCAAGCACCGTGGTGGTTATGACTTAACCTTTTCCGCACCCAAATCGGTTTCCTATTTAGCGCTGGTCACAGGCGATAAAGATTTTATTGATATCCACCAGAAGGCCGTTCAAAAAGTATTGCAGATCATTGAAAAAGAGGCCGCTCAAGCACGAAAAATGGGGCCGTCTGGTGTGGAATATGAGAAAACAGGCAATCTGGCTTTCGCAACCATCCTTCATGATACCTCACGCGAACAAGATCCCATGCTACACACGCATGCCCTCATGATGAATCTCACCGAGCGTCTCGATGGAAAATGGCGTGCGCTGGCTTCTGATATTCGAAAAGAACATGGCACAATGGAATGGGTTATGGCCAATCAAATTTATTTAGGATTGGTGTATCGGTCAGAGCTGGCAATGGGGCTCAAATCCAAAGGGCTTGAAATTGCTCCAACCGGTGATCCGCATGGACTCTTTGAAATCAAACATTTTAATCCCGACTTATTAACCACCTTCTCAAAGCGTCGCACGCAAATTGAGGGACAAGTGGAGACGATGCACTCAAATTCATTAAAAGCGCATGATAGAGCCACCCAAGATACCCGCAAATATAAAAAAGAAGTCAATCCTGAGACGGTACGTGCAAAATGGATCGATGAGAGTCAAGCGTTAGGGGTGGAGCCATCGACCTATTTAGAGGTCTTACAACAACAAACGGCTGATGCAAAACAAAGAAGTTCCAGTGAAGTTGATCATGGACAAAGACATGCCGTTCTTGACGCGATAGCCCACCTTGAAGAACGTCGTTTAAGTTTTACTTATCAAGACGCACTGCAAGCGAGCCTTTATTTTTCTTTAGGCGAGACGGGCTATGACACGCTCACCCAAAGCATCGAACACGAAATCAAAGCACACCATTTAATTGCGCTTGATTTACAAAAAACCCGTTTTACAACCATTGGGTTAATCGCCAAAGAGAAACAGTTGATCGAACAATTGACCACGTTTGCCCCACAAAAGAAAGGGATCCGACAGGAAAATCGTGGGGTCGACGCATCGGTGCAGAATACAGTAGCGCGCGTTTTGGAAAGCAAACAAGGTGTTATTCGCATTCAACAGCAAAGTATTGTCTCAAAAGACATGCTGCTTGCCCTGATTGAATCAGCTACCGACTCGAAAACCATTCGAGTATTAAGCCCCACTCGAACGCTCGCCCAATCCATTAATGACACGACCACTAAAAAACCTGAAACCCTTTGGCAATGGCTCACCTCCATCGGCAAAAGTGATCTTGCCCAATCGATTGCGGGTTTTAATCATGAGCACAAAGCATCGCACTTGTTACCCTTTTTCAAATCCAAAAAAGAACAAGAGCTCATCATCGTGGATGATGTAGGAAGGTGCGCGCCAGACGACTTGAGTCAATTATTATCGATTGCGTCAAAACGTGCTGCCAAAGTCATTCTTCTTGAAAAATCACAGGGGTTAACAGGCTTTAAATCGGATATACCCGGTCTTCTGGACAAAGCGCAGGTACCAACCTATCAAGCGTTTGATAAATCGAAACATGCGCCTGAGATGCAGCTTCATGCTCACTGATCCCCTCAAATT
>DIUW01000030.1 GCA_002423125.1 Legionellaceae bacterium UBA6148
ACTCGATTCCGTAGTTTTCAGCGGATGATTGGTCCACTAAAATACGGTATAGTCACTAATACGGTATAGTCACTGAAGTCGGACTACTGAAGAGCTCTTATTTAAGCCTAGCGAAAATAATCAACGCTGCTACAGGAGACCGACCGTGGTATAGTCGCATTTTTTGAACTGTGTCACAAGGATGTTGTTACGATGTTGATTCGTCAGATGGATTTTGTTGTGCATTATGTTGCTGGACTCAACGCTTCTCTGAAGAAATTAAAAACATCGTCGCTGACTCAGATCCAATGTAATTGGCTAGTCACTGTTTTAATGGGGCTCCTTGTTGCCGGAAGCTTCAATTGGGCGGCATTTTCGCGTCGTAGTCTTGGTATATGTAACGAAAGCCAATTACGTTGGATGTTTCGTTACGCTAAGATAGCCTGGGATTTATTATTCCAGGCGAGCGTTGCGCAGGTAATATCACATTATGGTATCACAATGGGTGTCTTGGTATTAGACGATTCTGACAAAATGCGCTCTCGCAATACATCAAAGATTGCGGGTGTTCACAAGGTCAAAGATAAAAAAACCGGTGGTTGGTTCATGGGGCAAGAATTTGTATTTCTTATTCTGGTGACCAACACGGTAACGGTTCCTGTTGGATTTCGTTTTTATATCCCTGACCCTGCGCTTAAGGAATGGAAAAAGCTCAATAAAGCAGAAAAGAAAGCTGGCATTCCATCCAAGGAACGTACAAGGAAACCAGAGCCTAACCCCAAATACCCTAGTAAAAAAGCACTTGCATTACAATTGCTTGAAAGTTTTTCAAAAAATCATCCTGAGATTGAGATTCAAACTGTATTAGCAGATGCATTATATGGTGATGCTGAGTTTATGGATAAAGCGTCAAAGTTGACTTCCTGTGCCCAAATCATTAGTCAACTTCGTACCAATCAATTGGTTCGAAATCGTCAGGGGAAAAACACACCTCTCAAAAATTACTTTTCTCGCACAGATGGCGTTAAAACCAAACTGATTATACGCGGTGGAGCTGAGAAAGACGTCACATTATTAGCAGCCCGGCTTACCGTAAAATCACATGGTAAAAAACGCTTTGTTATTGCCCTTAAATATGAGGGTGAAACGGAATATCGCTTTATTGTCGCGACAGATCTCACTTGGCGACATAAAGATATTACAAGAGCCTACTCATTGAGATGGTTAGTCGAGGTTTTTATTGCTGACTGGAAAGGTCATGGGGGTTGGAATACATTGAGCAAACAACAAGGTGATGAAGGTGCTATGCGAGGCATGACACTGAGCCTGTTGTGCGATCATCTTTTACTTCTGCACCCGGAACAATCCGCCCGCCTTAAAAACAAACAACCCGGGATGCCTGTTGGTTGTCTGATTGAACACATTAATGCAGCAGCCCTGATTGATGGTATCAGTCAAATTGTTAACGCTGATGAACCTAAAAGTGAATTTGAGAAATTTAGGAAATTGATGGAGGCATCCTTACCCGATCGCAAATCATCAAAACATATGGCCGGAAGAGATCTTGGGAGACTGGCGCCTACCGCTTCTCTTAAATATCAAAAAGCAGCATAGTTGTTCCATTATTGTGGGTATTGGTGGTGGCGCATTGCAAAAACTGCGGAATCGAGTTTAAAGTCAATCCTGCACTTAAATCGTTAAAAGAGGGCAAATAAGTCGATCCATTGAAATCAATACTGTGCATCTGCTTAGTCAATCGCGCATATTCTTTGCCACCCCTTTTATGCACCTCCATTAACGCATCATGTTCAGACGTAGAGTCTTCAGATTGATTGACTATCGGAAGAATTAACCAGGGATAAGTCATCAGATAAGGGTAAGCGTCTTGCTTCTCTAACCACTGCACCAATAATTCATCAACCGTGCCGCTTTGCGCTGGATCCATTGCTTTAAAGCAGTTTAACGCTACTTCTGATCCTCGTAAAAACTCAATCGATACGCCTTGATTTTTAAGAAATTTTTGTCCGGACTCTGTCGTAAACAACTTAATGAGCTGTGGCAAGTTTTCAAAATGCACAGGCCAAACAATGTCACGAGGTCCTGCATTTTCGAGTGAACCCAACAAGCTCAACTCCTGCAACGCATTTTGTTTTGTCTTATCTTGAAGCCCCAGCTCAATCAACTGATTTAACACATCGGCATTAAAATCTTGCATTCTGTTTTGACCTACCACAAAACTCTTCATCAACAAACGCAGTAGAGCAGTACGTGTTGATGAGTCAAGCGCTTTTATTTTATCATTATTAAACCAGTATTGATTAAAAAATGGCTTAGCCACGTTCCAATAATGCGTAGCATTATTACTAAAATGGCGCGCTAAATAACGCAATGCCGATACAAACTCTTGATGAATCCCTTCTTCAACCGAAGCGTTTTCAGTCAATTGAAAAAAATCAAATGAAGGAAAGTATGATTTTTTTTCAGCGACAGAGAAATCAAAATGACGCTCCACAAGATCAGTATCCCAAAAACCAGATAGTGCATCATAACGACTGGCATAGAACAGACCATCATGGCTCCAATCTATCTCACTCAAATGGTTGAGGACTTCTTGTTGGTATTTTTTCGCATCATCACCATCCATTGCTGAATGAGCAATTCGACGCAACACACTTTGCATCCGCTCCAGTAATATTTGCCCATTTATCGTCATCGAGTCAGAAAGCAATAATTTAACCCACTGCGCAGAAAACTCATCCGAAAATATTAAAGACTGACCTTCCATGTATTCGATTAACTGACAAAAAGAGGCCCAAAGAGGAGCATATTGTACAGGTCCAACCGTTGCACCATGCCTATCAACCAAACGCCACCAAAGCTCTGCATGCACCGGTTTTTTTTGCAATATATGCAAGCTTTGCACCATCGCATTGATTTCTCGTTTGCTAAGGCAAGTGCTCCAGTTGCTCAAAGGTGTCAGGATACGATCACGCCAAATATAAAGGTATTCGACTTTCTTGAAAGTGCGCTCAAACTCACTCACTAAAGACATAAATTGAGAAGAGCCTTGCTGCTCGTGTTTCACGGGAAGCGAATCATAAAGGTGCGTTATTTGACCAAACGCATGCAGATGCTTTTTGATTTGCTTTTCATTGAGCATTTCATTATTACGATCATGTAAAAATAAATGCTCAATAAACGACGTGTTTTTGACAAAAGAAGCCCATTGCTGCATGTGCATTACTGTTTCAACTTGAACGGATGCGAAAGGCTTTTTATTACTTTTAAATGCACTGACTTGTAATGAAGCTTGCACGCGCGCGTCTAATAACTCTGTCGCTGCATCCGCGCTTTCATTCAGTGCTGCGCGCGCAGCCTGCACATATTCATCTCGTGGAGCTTGAGGAGTAACCAAATGACACCAAAAGCCTGCTTTCACTTGATCGCTATTGCTACTTAATCTCTTGGGCATCATCTCAAATTGACGATCGTCACCACCAGGCGTTGCTTCTACTTGCGCAGGCTCCTCTAAGATTATTTTTCTGGCTTGGCGTGGGGTTAATCTGCCATTGACCGCTGCATAAGCAATGGTGTTCATTTCGTTTTGTTCTTTGGCACGATCAAAGCATAAGACCAAATCATTTTCTTTTTTTGCTAAGAAAAAGCCTGGCGGCAAGTTATCATGATACAGACCGTAACGAAATGTTGGCGCAAACTGCATGATTTTTTCAGCGGCTTCTGGCTCCATGTACCTTACCACAAAAGCAGCATTATGCTCACTACCAACCCATGCAGAAAACAATTCTTTTAAAGGCGTTGCTTTCTGGGCATCAAAACCCGATAAAGATCGAACGGTCTCGGGCAATTGATCCCAATACGTTCGACCGTGCTCATCAATGGTTTCTTTAGTCCATAGCTCTTCGCCTTTGGAACGGTAGATCACTATTTGTAATTCTTCTTCAACATCTACTTTCTTAGCTAATTCAACATGCTTTTTGTTCGCTATTTGTTGTTGCTGTTGTTGCGCTTGTTGCAACTGTTGTTGAATTCCATAAGACCCCCCACTGATAATATACTCTTTCTCAGTTTCTGAGGGCCGCATCACGACATCGTTTTTAACATCACGCATTTCTTTAACATTGGGCAGCGAGTGATTGCTTACAAAATATTGCAATTGGGCGGTATTGGTTTTAACAAGTTCTGCACGCTTCAATCGCTGATTGTTTAAAATAGCGTTTTGAATTTGACGATATAAATCATGAGCCTGACACTCTTTAAGATTTGCCACCGTAGCCTTGAGATCATATTGAGGAATAGTGATCATCGTAGTGATGACGTTGCTCTGCACTTTGTTGAGTAACTGAGTAAGAAATGCGATGCGAGCCTCAACTGGTTGATGCTCCATATTGTATAAATAAATTCCATTTTTTTCTTTGTTTGCTTGAGCATCTGGATGCCGACTTAACTCGATCATTAAAAATGCCATTGAGTTTGCTAATTCTATTTCAACATGTATTGGCATCACTAGATTAAACCATGGTAGCTTGTATTTGTTATAATCTGCTGCATATTTTGTCAGGCAATCAATATATTCATCTGCTCTCGTTGTTTGTCCATTTAAATCAAACGTCAGCGAAGATAAAGGCTTCTTTAAACCATTCCACTTAGGACAATTATTAAAAATGACTTCCAGACCACGTAGACCCATTTGTGCAATTTGAGCAAATTCCCAAATAAAATTTTCCTGCTCATCTTTGGGTGCAGGTTGGTCAACACAATAATCCTGTATCCAGCCTTTATTGCCTTGAGCACCAAGAAATAATGTAAGTCGATGACAAAAAGACTCCATCTCTTGAGGCGTTTTCATCGCATCTGCACGCATTAATAAAGACAAAACATATTGATCTGTTTCCCCCCACAATTGATAACTCGCCGTAGACGAGGTTATCGCCTCTTGAGAAAAATGCTTTTTCATCAATCGGTTTCGTGCTGCACATGATGCAGTATATTTTAACAAAACAGGAAGAGTCGGCGATACTGGAGCCACCGTCATGAGGGATGCATAGGAATCAACGAGACTCCGTATCCCTTTTATTGACGTTGAAACAGTAAATTCTTTAGCACAATCCTGCCAGTGCTTATTCCAAGACGCATGCTTAGGATCATCAATATCGAACCGTTTAATGCCTTGCTGATAAACCACGGTCATCGCATAATAAAAATCAAATTGCGTTAATACAGACCGCTGAGAACCGGGGTTTAATCCAGAAATGCTTTTTGTTGGTGAAAAGAACCAAGTAGGTTCTTCATTTTTTTTCGTCTGCAAAGTCATTGCGCCGGCATCATTTGCAGCAAGAAAGTAATGCATATTATCAAAACCAGCCCCATCAACGTTAAGGCAAGCTTTAATATGATTCAATTGGCTTTTTTGAAACGACCATGCCTGATCTAATGTTCCGGGGCTATTCCAAAAAGTACGCTGTGCATAACGTCTGCTAATTTCTTCACGATCTTTGTAAAGCCATGAATAAGGCAGAGCGAGTGATGAACGAATCACTGCTGACCCTAAAGCGGATTCCATCAGTACAGAAAAAGGCAATTGATGACGGTAACGGTCGAGAGTAACCCCCTTCCCAACAGTATTGCACTCTAAACAAAAAGGGAGAACACGAGTAGCTAAAACGGCGGTCCACAACTGCCCGGTTATATCCGCAGTTTGAACCTGTTTCTCTATGTCATGTTGATCGATATTGACAGTAACAAAATTGATCTTTATTGGATTCAATACGCAATTTACTTGATTTTTTATTCGCTCAGAAAGGTCTTTCGCAAACGCGTTATCGGCGCTAGTCGGTACAAATATATCCAATTGATTCGTACCATAGCGCATCAATGTCCATAGGGGTTCGTTTTCCGTACCCACATTTAATACAATAATCTTTACGGTATTGTTCTTGAGATATGAGCTCACCTCATCCAAAGACAACGCTAATACGGGAGACATTGTCGCTTGCCCAAGCGCTGAATAACAAGGCGACCAAGGCAACATAGCCTCAATCACCCGTAACCAATCAACTCGTCTAAAACATAAATCAATACTGCTCGCACGATCATCGGCTGTATATGCAAAATTTTTAATCCCTGAGCGTTGTTGATTCACATAGAGCGCGCTTAGCTGACTTGGTGCATATAAATAATTTCTTAAGTTTGGCGTCATCTCCCGATCGGATAAGGAAAGAATAGGTATTTTTTTTTGACAGTATTGAGCAAACGCATTGACCTCTTCGTCTAGAGGCTTCACTTTAGCCGCCCACTTCACGTAGCCATCAAAATTAGAAAACGCTACATTACCCCACGTATTCGATCCAACACTGTTCATGACGTTGCTTACGGCTTCACACCAGAGGTGCCAAGGAGCTGTATATCGATCTACCGCGTAGGCATCTAATACTAAAACACTATCTGTCGTGGCCCAAAGATGCTGTTCCACAAAAAAAGACACCGCGTCACAAATATTTTGCAGACCGCCCTGCACTTGCTTTGTGACAAACGCATCGTTTACTATTTGTGCCAGCATGTACGCCTGATCGCTTTTTAATCTCTCTTTTACTGTTTGAATGACCGCGCTTAATTCAGCCAATTTTCGGGTTACTTCTTTCGTTTCTATATGATCTATACGCCCATATTCATTATTTAGTTCTTGTACCAAACGATTTCTTCCCTCACTCCGAGCACGCTCTAACTCTCGAAGCAGATTATCGCGATGATCTTCTACAGCAGAAGTACTGACATCCCTCACTGACGGTTCACCATACGGCTGCTTAAGAGAGACCTCTAGTTGATATTTACGCGAGGCAGTGTCGTTATCAAACAAATGTAACGCTTGTGAATTCTTAGAGTCTATTTCTCGCAACACCGAGCGTTTAGCCGCTATAACCTTGTCGCATTCATCAGAATAAAATTTCATGACCGTATATTCAACTAATCGATAGCTAGTGCTCAAACTCGAATTGAGCCAATTTTCAACCGATTTTTTAAAAATTGCATCATTTCGGGCTGAGACTTTATTCTTTAATTGCTCTAATAATTCCACACTCGCTACGGGCATTTTATACCTCCACATTGATCGCCAAGCTTCATATTAAGCCATTATAGCAAAAAATATTAAACATTGCTGCGTATGAACCCATTACAGGTGCTCCGTCGGACACAAATTCGTATTGCACCAGCTTGCTCTTTAACCACTCTGTGGTTTTATTTAACGATTCCGTCCCAATTCCACGAGCAGGCTGAATGCTAATATGAGATTTGCTAGAATGATGGGTTACTGCTGATCCTGAATTTACCAATGACTGATATACAGGATTATCTTTTAAGATAGCCATAGTGAGAGGCATGAAGTGATCCTTGTGAGACTAAAGTGCTCATACTATACATTTTGTGATTGAAAATGTCAATTTTTAGCAGTGTACGTATCATACCTCATAAAAAAATCCGTCGTCTTTGACAAATATCAAATCGATCGTCATAATTCCCCGTTTAAATACTCTAATGCGATGACATCTCCATTAATTGAAATAAAGCACATTTCCAAATCTTACAATACAGCAACGATACTGGACGATATCTCGCTATCGGTTTATCCAGGAGAGTTCCTGACATTGCTAGGCCCATCAGGCTGCGGAAAAACGACCTTATTACGCCTGATTTCCGGCTTCGAACAGCCTTCCAGTGGTGATATTTTATTTAATAACCAACGCATCAATCATCTACCTCCTCAAAAAAGAGAAGTACATACGGTCTTTCAAAGCTATGCTCTCTTTCCGCATTTATCCGTAGCCGATAACGTCGCATTTTCACTCACGTGTAAGAAAGTAAATCCTGAAGAAATAGCTGAGCGAGTCAACGATGTGCTGCGCCTTGTGCAATTGGAATCATTTGCTTCACGTCGCATTCACCAACTCAGTGGAGGCCAGCAGCAACGTGTTGCAATTGCGCGCGCAATTATCGATAGACCTCAAGTGCTGCTGCTGGACGAACCACTGAGTTCATTGGATTATAGCTTACGAAAAACGATGCAATATGAACTGAAACAATTACAAAAAACCTTAAACATGACATTTATATTTGTCACACATGATCAAGAAGAAGCATTGTCAATGTCCGACAGAATTGTCGTATTCAATCATGGTCGTATTGAGCAAATCGGTACCCCACGTGACATTTATGAAACACCATACAACCTACACGTCGCAAAATTCATTGGCGAAGCCAATATTTTTGACGTTGAAGTTCTCGCACTTGAGGATAAGACATTAACAACACTGGTTGAGTCAGTTCAGCTCACGTGTAAAAACAATGATACATTTCAAGTCGGTGAAAAAATTCACCTCATTATTCGTCCCGAAGATATTCGAGTTTGGTCAGAAAGTGAAGTGACCGACAGTGAAAACATGCTGCCAGGTGAAATTTTTGATATTATTTACAAAGGGTCAACCGTTGATCTGAAAGTGAAATTATCTTCCGGAAAAATTATCAACGCATCCGAATTCTTTGATGAAGATGATGAGAAATTAGAATACACGCTGAATGAACGCGTATGGGTTCATTGGCTCACTGGCTGGGAAGTATTATTACCCTATGAAAACTAAGCCTATCGCACTTTATGTGACTTATACTTGGCTAATTTTATTTAGCCTCATTCCAATGACGTTAATCATTATTGCGAGTTTCATGTCAAAAGACAGCACCCACCTACTCACACTTCCATTGACACTCAAAAACTACTCGCATTTAATATCAATCTCATTTGCAACGATTCTTGCGCGATCGGTCATAATTGCCTTAATCACCACAGGAATTTGCCTTGTTCTGGCATACCCGTTTAGTTATTTACTGGTCAAATCAAAGCATCAATCTCTTTTATTGATTTTGATTATTATTCCATTTTGGACGAGCTCATTGGTGAGAACCTACTCATTGCTGTCTCTTTTGAAATTTAAAGGCATCATTAATCACATATTACTGACATTACATATGATTAAAGCCCCATTGACCCTACTTTACTCGAATGCGGCGGTGATTGGTGGATTGGTCTATACGCTGTTTCCTTTTATGGTTTTACCACTTTTTACGAACATGGAACGCTTTGATTTTAGACTCCTTGAAGCGGGTCGAGATTTAGGTGCTAATCGATGGAATTTATTCTTTCGTATTTTTTTACCCAACACTGCTCCGGGAATAGGTGCTGGTTGCATTCTGGTGTTTCTCCCTGCCATGACGTTGTTTTACATCCCAACTATTCTCGGTGGCGCACGCTCGATCCTCTTGGGTAATATGATACAGAATCAATTTTTGGTTTTTGACAACTGGCCTCAAGGTGCAGCCACAAGCGTGGCTCTCACGGCATCCCTCGTTTTATTACTGTCTTTTTACCGACGCTCACCCAGGGAGTTGGTGAATTGAAATCATTGATACAAAAACTATATTTGGGTTTTATCTATTGCTTACTTTATGTCCCCATTATCATATTAATTATATATTCGGTGAACAATACTCGTTACTCATTGCAATGGCATGGCTTTTCAACGCGTTGGTACAGTGAGTTATTCACGGATAGAGATCTCTGGGCCGCCTTTTTTCATTCCGTCCTATTGGGACTGTGCGCTGCATTGCTTGCGACAACCATTGGGATACTCACTTGTGTTCGGTTATTTCTTACTCGTCGTAAACGGGGACGTACTTTTTTTGCATTATTATTGTTATTGGTTGTTATCCCAGATCTCGTATTTGGAGTCGCTTTATTAATATTTTTCAATCTGTCAGGCATTCCGCTTGGCTTTATTAGTTTACTCATCGCTCATGTTACATTTTGTATTCCATTTGTTATTTTTACAATGAATAGCCGTATCCACACATTAGATCCAAATCTCTATTTTAGCGCCCTTGATCTCGGTGCAAGCCGATCCCGAGCACTAACTCATGTATTAATGCCTTTATTATGGCCAGCGGTATTCAGTGCTTTACTGTTATGTTTTACCCTATCGTTTGACGATGTGATTATTAGCTATTTTATCGCTGGACCTGATTTTAATATTTTACCCCTCACCATTTACTCATTGGTTCGAGCCGGAGTGACTCCTGAATTAAATGCGTTATGCACTATCACGTTTGTTATTTCAATGGTGCTGGTGATTATCGCTCACAAATTGAAACGGACATCCCCATGATACGATCGGCTCTCATTTTGATATTCAGCTTGCTCTCAAATGGCGTTACAGCGCAATCGGTGGTGAATGTTTATGTCTGGGGGGGAGAAATTCCGAAAACGATCATTCACCAATTTGAAACAGAAACCGGAATCGACGTTCATTTTTCAACTTATGATAGCAATGAAACACTATACACTAAACTTAAAGCAGGAAAGGAGGGATTATATGATGTCATTCTTCCGTCATCCTATTTTGTGGAGCGCATGAGTCACCAAGGAATGCTAACACGGCTTGACCACAGCAAATTAAGCAATATCAGCCATCTTGATTCAATGTTTATTCACAATGATTTTGATCCCGAAAATCAATACAGCGCCCCACTGATCTGGGGAGCCACAGGATTATTTTTTAATCGAGATCACGGCAGTAATCCGCCTACAATCTGGAATCAATTATGGACATCACGCTTTCGAAATCAACTCTTGCTCCTTGATGACTCTCGAGAACTGTTTTCTATGGCGTTGATGAGTCTTGGATATTCTCCAAATGATACCTCGGCACAGCACATCACCGATGCTTATCATCGGTTATTAACTCTGATTCCCAATATTAAACTGTTTTCCAACGAAGGAATTCAATCGTTATTAATTGATGAAGATGCAACAGCGGGTGTCGTGTGGAATGGTGATGCCTTTAAGGCACATGCTGAAAATAAATCCATTGAATTTGTATATCCAGATGATGGATTTGTTTTATGGGTTGATTGCCTCGCTATTCCTGCCCAAGCGCCTCATTTGAATGAAGCCTACGCGTTTATCAATTTCCTACTTCGTCCTGACGTAGCCGCTCAGATTGGATTAATTCAAGGGCATGCGATCACCAACGCGACAGGCAAAACGCTGCTACCATCCGCTATTCGTAATAACCCGATGCTTTATCCTTCTAAAAAAACATTATCGCGTGGGTATTTTCAACATTATCCTGGAGAAGAGACCGTAGCTTTATTTAATCAGTATTGGGAGCAATTCAAGTTAGCATTTTAGTAGCTGGATTCCAGGCTACGATCGCATGACGAGTTGCCTTATTTTAAAATTTACCTAAGAATTCATCATTGCGAACGCAGTAAAGCAACCCTGAGTTCAAAGCCCAGTACTGTCATCCCCGCGCAGGCGGGGATCCATTTCTGAATTAGCACAGTGCCATTTTGATACATGGATCCCAGCCTGCTGGGAGAAGACAATGGTGTTGTTCAAATCATGATCTCTATATTGAGAACTGCTGAGCAAACCCGGGCTACATTGACAACTATATTTCAAGTAAATCTTTTTCCTTTGTAGCCAAAACAACATCGATTTCAGCAATATATTTATCGGTTAGCTTTTGAACCACATCATTTGCACGATGCTCATCATCTTCCGAAATTTCTTTTGCTTTAACCATCTCTTTAAGCTTAGTATTGGCGTCACGACGAATCGCTCGAATCGTCACTCGCCCTTGCTCAGCTTCAGCGCGAACAACTTTAATCATTTCTTTTCGACGCTCTTCCGTTAACGCGGGCATTGGAACACGAATGGCGTTACCTGCTGTTGAAGGATTTAAACCAAGACCTGAGTTTAAAATTGATTTTTCAACTGCAGAAACCATGCTTTTTTCCCATGGCGTGACCAAAAGCGTACGTGAATCAAGACTTGTAACACTCGCAACCTGATTCAATGGCGTGGAATTACCGTAATAATCCACTTGCACATGATCAAGAAAACTGGCATTAGCACGCCCTGTTCTGATTTTTCCCATTTCATGTTGCAATGATTCAACTGATTTTTTCATGCGTTTTTCAGAGTCTTGCTTCATTTCATTGATCATGATCTGCTCCCACTATGGTCCCGATATCTATTCCTGAAACAATCTTTTTTAATGCATCCGGCTCATTCATATTAAACACTTGTAACGGCATATTATGATCCATGCATAAACAAATGGCAGTAGAATCCATAACCTGCAAACCTTTACTGAGTACTTCACGATAAGTTAAAAAAGTATAACGTTCGGCATGAGGATTTTTAACTGGATCTTCTGAGTAAATCCCATCGACTTTAGTCGCTTTAAGCACAATATCAGCACCTACTTCAATAGCACGCAAACAAGCAGCTGAATCGGTTGTGAAGAAAGGATTACCTGTCCCTGCAGCAAATATGACAACATGACCATTTTTTAAGTGGACCAATGCTTTTCGGCGATGGTAAGAATCCACTACACCGAGCATCGGAATAGCTGACATAATGCGCGCGGGCAAATCAATGCGCTCGAGTGCATCGCGCAATGCTAGCGCATTCATGACGGTTGCCAACATTCCCATGTGGTCACCCGTCACTCGGCCAAGTCCAACTTCAGACAAGGCCTTGCCACGAAACAGATTGCCTCCGCCGATCACAAGACCAACTTCGACACCCATTCTAATCAACTCAGCTACTTCATTGGCTATTTTATCCAAAACAGCCGGATCAATACCGAATTGTGCTTTACCAATAAGCGCCTCACCACTATATTTGAGTAGGATGCGCTTATATTTCAGTTTATTAGTGAGAGTCATTACTATTTCTCACGAACTTGAGCCATCACTTCCGCAACAAAATTATCTTCTTTTTTCTCAATGCCTTCACCGACCTCATAGCGAACAAACGACATAATTTCTGCGTCATGCTCTTTCAGTAACTGGCTAATTTTTTTGTTGGCATCTTTAACATAAACTTGACCAAGAAGGCTTACTTCATCAACGTATTTACTAATACGACCTTCAATCATTTTATCAATGATATCTTGGGGTTTACCGCTTTCGCGAGCTTGAGCAGCAAATATGTCTCGCTCATTTGCAATAAGCTCGGCGGAGACATCATCACGTGAAAGGACTAATGGTTTTGTAGCAGCAATATGCATGGCAATATTTTTAGCCAATGCTTCATCGCCCCCTTTCAAGGCAACGACAACACCAATGCGAGCACCATGTAAATAGCAACCCACAACACCATCAGCATGAACATGAACAAGGCGGCGAAGCTTAACATTTTCACCAATTTTAGCAACGAGCTGTTGTCGAGCTGTTTCAACTGTAGAGCCATTTGCAAGTTCAGTTTCACTTAACTGAGCAACATCAACAGCCGATGTCTTTAATGCCGCTTGTGCAGTATTATCAGCAAACTGGGTAAAATTCTCATCACGTGCAACAAAGTCTGTTTCACTGTTCACTTCGAGCATGACTGCATGTTTACAATCAGCTGAATTTGTAATAACGATCATGCCTTCCGCAGCAACACGATCTGCTTTTTTATCAGCTTTTGCTTGTCCTGCTTTTCGCATTTCGGTAATAGCTAGTTCCATATCACCGTCTGTAGCAAGCAGAAATTTCTTACATTCCATCATTCCTGCACCGGTGCGGGCACGCAGTTCCATGACTGCTGAAGCACTAATTGACATTATTTATTCTCCAATAATAGGGACGACCAGTGCTCACCCCATTCGTCTGAGGTGAGCACTTACGAGAAATTATTCAGAAGCAGAGTCGTGCTTTTCAGCCTTATCTTTCGCTGGTTCACGTTGAGCTGCTTTATCTTCGGTTGCTACAGGTTTTTCAGATTTTTCGTGTTTTACTGGCGCTTTGGTGTGTTTTTTTCCTTCTTTTCCTTCAACAACCTCAACAAACTCTGAGCCTAATCCACCACCAACGGTATTAGCATGTCTTGCATCAAGAATTGCATCAGCAACGGCAGTAACATAAATTTCTACTGCTCGCATAGAATCATCATTTGCTGGAATAACATAGTCAACAGGGTCTGGATTGTTGTTTGTATCGACAATACCAATAACAGGAATTTTTAGTCGGCGAGCTTCTTCAACAGCAATGTGCTCAAAACCAACGTCAACAACGAATAGAGCATCAGGAAGACCGCCCATGTCTTGAATTCCGCCGAGGCTACGCTCTAGCTTTTCCAATTCACGCGTCAACATCAAAACTTCTTTTTTAATCATTCCGTTCATTAAGCCTTCGTCAAACATTTTCTTCAATTCTTTAAGACGGAAAATTGATTGGCGTACGGTTTTATAATTGGTCAGCATCCCACCTAACCATCGGTGATCAACATAAGGCATTCCACATCGCTTTGCTTGCTCACGAATGCTTTCTTGTGCGGCACGTTTTGTGCCAACAAATAAAATTTTTGCATGATTAGACGATAAACGACCAATATAATTCAGTGCGTCATCTAACATAGGCATGGTTTTTTCGAGGTTAATAATGTGAATCTTATTTCTGGCACCAAAAATGTATTCAGCCATTTTAGGATTCCAAAATCGCGTTCTATGGCCAAAATGAGCGCCCGCTTCGAGTAATTCTCTCATACTTACTTTCATAATATATCTCCAGGGTTAAACCTCCACGCACCCCATCCGACACCCCATAGCGCTTAAAAATAAGAACTCAGGGACCCAGTCGAGTGTGTCGATGCGTGTGTGAATTTTCCATTCTTAACGACATGGAATAGTGTACCTGTCTAATGCAGGCCTGGATTTTATACCACAAATTGAGATAATCATCAATAAATAATCCTAAAAAAGCTGAGTTTTCCAAGGTAAGACAAAATGTGTTGTTTCGCGCTCTCACTCAACGTAATATTTGCACCGGTTTGAGCAGCATGTTTAATTACCTCACTCACAAAGCCTCCTTTTTGCATATTCATACACAGTACGTAAGGTAATGATTGTCACACAAAACTAGATATTCCGTGATAAAATCGGTGATCGAAAAATAGTTCGGTCACGTTCCTCGATACTGACGATCACTTTGTGCAAGCGCTAGCCCTGTCTGGGCAGAGGGAGATGAATGACGATTATTAAAATAACTTTGGGTTAGTAAAGAAGAACCGTTCTCCACTGAGATTCTTCCCCCTGTCCCTGCAGTATCCGATCGTCTTGCGCTTAAGATATCAGGGCTAAGATTAAATAATCCAGGCCTCGCTTGAACGAGTGCGAGGCCTTCTGCTGTTTCAAATAACCAATACGCCACAGACAGATTTTTCTCAATACCGGCCACCGCCGGACGTCTTGCGTTGAGGGTCTCGGCACNNTTGCAACTAAAAAATACGCCACAGAGAAGTTTTCATCCGCCCCGGCCGCCGCAGTACGTCTTGCGTTGAGCGTCTCGGGACTAAGGCCTATCAATAACTCTTGATTCGTTTGAAGGATCGCACGACATTCTCGTGTTGCAACTATCCAATACGCCACAGAGAGATTTTCATCCTCCCCTGCTGCCGCAGAGCATCTTGCGTTGAGCGTCTCGGGACTAAGGCCTTTCAGTAATGCAGGATTCGCTAGAAGGATCGGATGAATTACTCGTATTGCAACTATCCAATACGCCACCGACAGATTTTCATCCGCCCCGGCCGCCGCAGTACGTCTTGCGTTGAGCGTCTCGGGACTAAGGCCTATCAATAACTCTTGATTCGTTTGAAGGATCGCACGACATTCTCGTGTTGCAACTATCCAATACGCCACGGAGAGATTTTCATCCTCCCCTGCTGCCGCAGAGCACTTTGCGTTGAGCGTCTCGAGACTAAGGCCTTTCATTAACCCAGGATTCGCTTGAACGAGCGCACGACCTTCTCGTGTTCCAAATAACCAAAACGCCACAGAGAAATTTTCCTCCTCCCCTGCTGCCGCAGAGCGTCTTGCGTTGAGCGTCTCGGGACTAAGGCCTTTCAATAACGCAGGATTAGCGTAAATGAGCGCACAACCTTCTCGTGTTCCAACTAACCAATAAGCCACAGAGAGATTTTCATCCTTCCCTGCTGCCGCAGATCGTCTTGCGTTGAGCGTCTCGGGACGAAGACCTTTCAATAACGCAGGATACTTTACCAATAGCGCTCGACCTGCTGATGCGTTAAGTAGCCAATACGCCATAGAGGTATTTTTAAAAGCGCCTTCATGTTGATAAAGATGGTTGAATGTGCACACTGTCATCGCTAAGTTCTCAGGAAGCAATAACTTCGTCAGATGTTCTTGAAATGCCGCACAAAACATCCTTCCATTCCCTTTCAACATATAATGCATCAGTACGGTTTGGCTGTTGTATAAATGAATAAAAAATATCGTGTTGGTTTTAAGTGGTGTCAGATCAAAGGCTTTTTTTAAATTAGCAATTGACATATTTTTTGGATTGCATAAATCCTCTGCAAACGTGCTCCATTTCTTGTCCAAAGGCTTTAATATCTCCTCTGGGTCTGATATTAAAGCTTTTACAGGAACTGATTCTGCTGGAGTTGGAGCTGCTGAGGCCACCACTGCACTAGAAGCTACTGCTACTAAGGGAGCTTGCTTTACGGTGGGAAATAGAATGCGATGAGCTTGTGCGATAATCGCCTGTTTATCGAATTCACTCATCTCTTTTTTCTGTTCCAGCGAAACGACCAATGCATTGAATGCCGGTGCATGATCGCCCCAGAGCTCTTTTCGTATTAAAAGAGAGTACGCTTGTGATAGCTGCCCTTGTTTAATATTCCCCGTGAAGCGATCCAACCAACATTTTATAGAACGATCGTCCGCCTGGGCGAGCCTATCAGTATCGGCACGTTCTATCGTTCTAGAAGGAGAATCACCCTCCTGAGGCGTGCAATGGCGTGGCTCTGGCGCATGAGGAGGAATACTGCTCGCGCCGTGTTTTTTATAAACCAGTGCAATCATATCTTTTAAAATCTCCGGCGGGTTGATAAAAATTAACTGCTCTTCTGCTCGAGAGAACGCAATAAACAACGCCTTAATCGCCTGAATCAGCTTGAGTGGAACCGGCGTCTCTGATTTTAACTGCCTTGCCGCAACCAACTGAGTATCTAAATGAAAAGGATCGGCATCCTTGTCCTCGCCTTGAAGCCTTTTATTTAATTCATTTAATTCCTGCTTGTAAAAATCAAATATTCCCTCATCAATCACAATCGTTTTTGCAGATAATCCTTGGTATTCATTAATCGTACTGGTATGTGAACCATTCCAACGATCCACACCACCACCCTCATGGGAAACAAGTATCATCGCGTGCGGATCAGACTCGATTTTCGTTTTCAGCACCTCGTTGTACGACGAAAACCTAATGGCTCCTAAGGCTTGGCGCTCATCAAGGCGCATTTGACTAAAGGTTTTCAGCTCATCAGGCCCCACCAACCTGAGTAAAATATTGCGCCATATCTTGCTCATTTGTGACAGTAAAATAGTAGCCCGATGCGTTGTTTCCAGATGAGCGATTTGGAGTAAACGATCAAAATGCCAGTGTTTCAAATAGTCTTCTAAGGGCCGAATAAAAGCCAACGGCTGGGAGTCAATATTTTGCAGCGGATCCGACGCAAGGAAGACGTGCCCTTCTTCACAAGTCGAGGTCGACAAGATACACGCCAGTTGTAAGGGATGAAGGCACTGCGTTTCATCGATCGCAATCGCACGAAAGGGTTTAAAAGAGACTTGGAGTAGATGAAGATAGATCTTTTTCGTTGTAATCACCCGATCATAATACCGTGAGCCTGAGTCTGGCTCTGATACTTTGTCGTAAAACGACTTTAAATGCATGTACACCGAAGCACGATCTTCTTTATTAATTCGTGACTGCCCTCTTCCAAGAGCAAGGTACTCTTCTTGAGTCAGGAAGAACGCCTCAGGATTAATCCAATTGGCTTGCAAAAATACATGCTGATATTCTTGAAACAAAACCTCTATAGGGTAGTTTTTCAATAAGATCCGAATCGCTTTGGATGGCGTATGCGAAGGACTAAGATGCTGGTAGAACACCTCGCGGGTCACAAGGCGCTGGCTTTTTTTATCATGAAGGAATTCGCGCGGAAGCTCCGCTTTTTCTACGAGTAACGCTAAAAAATTTTCCCATGAATAAATGGAGGCGAGTTGGCGTTGTTCTTCTGAAAATCTCGAAGGGATTGACTCTTTGACCAGCTGAATCAGCTTTTCTTCGGGCCCGACAAACAAGGTCGCGCGCCCTGCTTCAATGCATCGGTCTATAAAGCCGCTAACAAGGAGGGTCTTCCCTGATCCAGGTACACCAAAGCAGCATACAATTTTAGCCATATCGCCTTCATCAATCTCCTCTTGCTCTACCGTTAGTTGCAGCACTTTATTATGCCGATTTTTCAAACGGATCTTTTGCTCTAGAGGCTCTTCTGCAACAGGCTGAGTCGGCATGGTGCAGGAATAAGAAATATAGTTTAGAAGACGCTCTTTCCAATTTTCTAAACGGATCGAATTCCCCACGAGGGTTTTATCATACTCATGTGCCGTGAACTCCAAGGCAAAGTGATGCACCTCTTCACCACCGACGACCACAGCGGCTATCACTCTATTTTTATCACTTAAACGAAGGCCTATGAAATGGAGGGTATACCCCCCTTCTCGAAACGAGTAATAACACTCCGATTGACCCGTCTCTGTACGTGAAGCCTGCGCAGAACCTTGCTGGGTGCTCGATTCAAATGCTTTTAAGGAAGTGATTATCGTTGCCAGTTCGTCGGCGGTGACCTGTTTTTCAACATCAGTTGTGTAATATATCATTGGAATCCAAATCTTCTGCGCCAAAAATGATCTTTATTTTATCATAATAATCCTTAATAAATCAATAACAGGATCGTATGCTATACTGATGCCATGTAGGATTAATCGAAGCTTGAAAATTGAGTTTCTGTAAGATATAAAACCTCATATTGATGTGGATTAAGATCAGCACACAGATGGCGAAGGCACGCGGTTTTTCCGACACCAGCCTCACCCGTCAAGAGCCCAATTCCCGGATGCTCGAGAAGCCTGTGAAAACGCTCCTTTAACAAGGAAAAGGAGGGATTTTGCATGAGGAATGGGCCGTTTTTAGCTAACGGTATGTGCTTTAATCCGAAGTATTATTGAATCATATTAATCGTCCTTTTTTGAAGTCGTCCCGGAATTTAGTGCGACTTGGCGAGCCTGCGAGCTTTAGTCGCGCTTAATGTCCGGGATCCAGGCTTGGCACCCATCCAATGCGACAATGGATCCCGGACATTAAGGACGACAGTCAAAAACTGCGGAATTGAGTTTTCACGAAAAATGATGGTTAACTGGATAAATAACCTGATATTGTTTTAAAATTTCCTCACGAAACATTTCTGGAAGCGTGGCCCAGTCAACTACATCGATTAAGATAGGGATATTACTGTCCCGTAGAGCACTTTTAAATAGGGCCAATTCTGAGGAAGGCTTATTCAGCTGCAACGGATTACGAAGCACTAAATCGAGGTCACTTCCTGAGTGTGCTTGATGTTTAATGCGACCACCGAAAGCCCAGACTTCATGCATCGGCAAAAAATTCCTAATGATAGCTTCTAACTCAACCAACACATTAGGGGTTAATTCAAGCTTGGACATGATCAATCTGATATTTAAGACGCTTCACGTCAACCAAAAATAACTCCATTAATAAAAGTGTTTCGTTAGCAAATGATTTGCCATAATCATGTGCAGTATTATTACGATTATCACGATACTCAAACCAACGTACGACTTCCTCATCAGAGAGTAATTTATGTTTATGGGCATGCCGAAATAGATCTTTGAAAACCAAAGTATCGACTTGCGATGGATTTGCAAAATAAGGTTTCAAGGCTTTTTTTAATAATTTACCGGCAATTTCTAGACACAACTCGAAACCTTTGATTGCTGCATTGCGATAGACCTCATACTCAACTGTTTCAGGATCGGTGGCCTTAAGAAAAACAAGCGCACTTTCCAATGTGTCAATACAGCGTTGTAAATGCTCAGTTTGAATGGTCATTCTTCGTCCACTGTAAAACTTTCGCCACAACCACATTGCCCGGTTTGATTTGGATTTGTAAACACCAGTTTCTGATTCAAACCTTGTCTCACGTAATCAACGCCCATACCTTTTAGGTAGGGATAACTTTTTTTATCGATGTAAATCCAATAATCATCAACTAAATGCTGAGTAATATCATCGAGTTCTGGAGATTGCACGTAATCAATAACGTAGGACAATCCCGAACACCCTGTCTTTTTAACCGATAGCCTAATTCCATGACTCATACCCTGTTTTCCAAGGTAAGACAAAATGTGTTGTTTCGCGCTCTCACTCAACGTAATATTTGCACCGGTTTGAGCAGCATGTTTAATTACCTCACTCACAAAGCCTCCTTTTTGCATATTCATACACAGTACGTAAGGTCATGATTGTAACACAAAACTAGATATTCCGTGATAAAATGGGTGGCATGCTCATGGCATGCTCAGCAAGTGATCATTTTTTGTTCGTAATAAACAATACGAGTGTGTTATAATGTACCATTAAGCGACTCTAAATTGAACTGATTTAGTGCGCTTTTTCCAGGTTTAAACTATAACTCAATGAGAATGGTGGCTAATGAAGAGTTTATTACACACGACTTATCAACTCAACGCCTCTTTCCCTATAGGGAATCACCAAAACCGGTATGGTTTGAGTTCTCATTATTTTTGCGCCAATGAATGCTTTGACGACACAATTGATACGTTTAAAGAGTGGCCTCATGTCACACAACCAGCCTCACCCCATGAAGCCAAAACAGTTAGCGCATTGTTAATTGGCGAATCTCACCTGTTATCGATTATTCCAGAATTGGCAGCTCATGGAATAGAATTAATTATCTGTGCTGACATCGATCCCTTTGTTTTAATACATATACAGCATCTACTATCCTGCCTTGCGAAATCATCTAGTAGGAGTGATTTTAAGCAGTACTATTATCAGGACTTTCCAACCAGATTGATCCATTGCATCCATCACCAATTACGTCAGAGTACGGATGACCCAGATAGATTAACGGATCAATCCATTATTGCTAATTTGTATGGCAAAATTACCAACCAAAATAGGACTGGCTCCTATAATTTATCCTTCAGTGAAGAACGATTTTTAGCAATTAAAATGGCATTCGATGAACTAACATTCGTCACCATCATGTGCGATTTGTTTTTGGATCTGGATGTAGGCAAGCTCAGCGAAATCATAAAAATAAATCATTTACACCTATCGTTCATTAATTTAACGAATGTTCATGATTATGATGACAATGACAAACTGACTGCTTTTTTAAAAGCCATCAAAATTTCACAATGCAGCATTCAGTACTCTACTTTTGATGCATCTGTTGACTCATTGACAACTCATATTGTTCATGGTGCAAAGTACGAAGCAATCATCAAACAAATAAAATATCCTTTTTTATTGACTGACAATAAAAAAACTTTTTTCTATCCTGATGATAACAACTCAACTCCTGCACATTGTGCAGCCGGGCATTCTTTTCCAATGGAATTAGATCGAGTTTTCCCTCCACTCATTGGAGCTGGTGTCGAGTCGATGAAATAAAAAAAAATCAACAAATAACTGATTTTCTAGAAGAAATAATAGGCGACCCAAGAGAACCTCAGTTTGAAGATCGCGCTATTCATTGATCGACAGCGATGGTTGGCCTCGAGAAATAAAAAGTGTTCCCCAGTTTGATATATTATCGGAAACATTTTTCCTTTATGATGATGGCATATTTAGAATCTCTGATAATGAGCCTGATTACTATGTAATCAATCGAGGTCGCGTGAACAAAATAGCCTTGAATCAGGCGAGGAATCTTGGATTTTCCAATGTACCATTAAGATCTAATTCAGGGGCCAATAACCCAGCCCCAAGGGGAGTCCACAGATTGTTTACCCTGCCATCACTAAGCAAAGCTGATGAAAATAGCAAGACAGCCTTTAATCGATGCTGCACTTTTATGTAGCGATTTAAAAAAGACAACGTGATTCTGGGAGTTTGGGTTCCGGTAGAACCAAAATAAAGCCTCTCCATGTCGTTTGTTACCGCTACTGCTCGATCTGAGGTCGATCTTTTTCTAAACAACACGAAATTCAAAAGACATTTCCTCTGAAGATACTTTACCCTCTTCAGCACTGGAATTAAATAGTTTAAGTTTCTGCTGCCCTTGTGTTTGCTGTAAAGAATAATTAGCGAATTTTTTTAAATTTTCGATGAATGTTTTGATGAACATTTGGATCGTATCCTCATGAATATAAGCACGATCATAATCCAGACGAAGCTCGACTTTTTCATTAATATCATCAACACCTATCGCGATATTAAGTGGATAATGAAACTTATCACAACCCTTAATATCTAAAATTCTTATATCCTGATTTAATTCTTTCATATTGTGAAATTGGATATAATTAAACGTTGTAAAAAACAAATCGCTTATACCAAGATCTTTTTCAATTTGACTCAGAGGGTAAAGCGCATGCAGGTCTATTTCACATAAATTTTGATGCGTTTCAACGAGTTGCTTTATCAGTTGTTTATTATTATTTAAACGAACGGGCAATAAATTCCAAAAAAGCCCCGGAGAAGACAGCGAACCCTCAATTTCGGGTCTCCTTCCACCATTACATACGACACCAATACGAGCGTGATCAGGAACAATATCCGATAAAGAATTCATTACCCCCGCTAAGTAAACCGATTTTAAGGTAACTGCTGTTGTTAAACTTAATTTTTTTATGGCCTTTGCAATATCCATCGGAAGTTCTAATTCAATCGTTGAATCAGAGATCGAGAAACGCTTCAAAGCGGGCATTGTATAGCTATTTAGTGGGGACGCATGAAGGTAATTGAGCCAAAATGTCCGATGCTTTTGAGATTCTACGCAACTATATTCATGCTCAATAAATAGTTTATGAACATTAGGATGCCTTTGCTCATCACAGTGAATACCTTTTTTTATGTGCTCATAAGTATCAAATAAATCTTTTAAAAATTCTACAATACCCCAGCCATCTTCAATTGCATGGTGTAATGAGATAAAAAATTGAAATGTTTTATCATCAAGATAGAACAAAGCAAAACGAAACAGGGGTTGATGTTGATCATTAACATCAAAAGGTTGCAACTTATCATTTTTCATATAAGTCGTTGTACAGAGATCTTGAGATACCTCATCCATACAAGATAAATCATTTTCATCTATAGTAAAAATTGTCTTTTCACGTATAAATTGTTGTTCGGAATGAAGAGCAAGATTCACCCCGATATTAAAGCAAGTATGGCGCTGAACCAAACATTTTAAAGCAGATGTAAATGCGTCTTTATCGAATACATCCGTTGTTATTTTATAACATAACTGAGAATGATAAACACCCATTTCGCCATTATTTTTCCCATAATGATTAAACATTAATTTCTGCATGCTGGATAGAGGATAAATATCAATAATTCCTGGAAAGCCATTTATATCTATAGCATTTTTAGCATTAAAACGTACTATTTTAGGAGAGGAGAGCACCTCTTCTTTCTCTGTCGATATTTTACAAAGACGCTCGATTGTAGGATGAAGAAATAAGTCTTGAATCGTAATGGAGTAACTGAGCTTTTGAAGCTTCGCGATGATTTGAGAACTGATAATAGAGTTGCCTCCTAAGCGAAAAAAATTATCCTGGATACTAACACGCTCAAGTTGCAAAACATCACACCATACTTGACAAAAAACATTCTCTATTTCACTCGTTGGAGCGATATAGTCCTCCCCTTGTAAACTATCCAACGGCAAATTATTCAATGCTTTTTTATCTAACTTGCCATTCATTGTTAGTGGCAATGAATCAACTAACTGAAAATAAGTTGGAATCATATATTCTGGTATAGATTGAGCTAAATATTGTCTTATCGTTTCTGTAAATTTTTTCCTATAATCAGGCAAAATTTCATCACGAGGAACAATATATGCGGCCAATATTTTTTGAGATTCACGACGAAGTGCAATCACTGCAACATCATCAATCGCTTCATTTTTTCTTAAAATGGACTCAATCTCTCCAAGTTCAATACGGAAACCACGAATTTTTACCTGCTCATCCATTCGGCCTAAATACTCCATGGATCCATCCACAAGATATCGTGCGTAATCGCCCGTTTTGTACATATAATCCGTACGTTCGATGAATGGGTCAGGAATGAATCGTTCTTTTGTCAAGGCTTCTCTGTTTAAATAACCGCGGCTCACACCCGCTCCACCCACATAAAGTTCTCCATAAACACCAACCGGAACAGGTTCTAAAGCAGAATTAAGGATGTACGTTTTTAAATCAGGAATCCTCTGGCCAATCAGGCTACCTTTTTCCTCAGAAACCATAGATTGCTTAATTTGACAATAGGTTACATGCACCGTGGTTTCAGTAATCCCATACATATTAATAATTTTGGGAAACTGATCGTTGTGCCGGTTAAACCAAGGTATAAGACTATTTAAATTTAACGCCTCACCACCAAAGATGACATAACGCAAAGACAGCGGTAAAGGATTAGATAATTGTGTTTCATGTGCTATCAATTGAGAAAATGCTGACGGTGTTTGATTCAGTACCGTAATATGATGTGTTGAAATATATTGGCAAAACTCTACCGGTGACCGCGAGACAAAATGAGGTATAACATGCAATGTTCCTCCATATAATAAGGCACCCCATATTTCCCAAACTGAAAAATCAAATGCGTAAGAGTGAAACAATGTCCAACTATCATCAGCATTAAAACCATAAAAGTCTTCTGTCGCTAAAAATAAGCGAACGACATTGGCATGACTTATCATCACACCTTTAGGCATTCCGGTCGATCCCGATGTATAAATAATATAAGCCAAACTATCACTGGGTAAAGAAAGGTTTAAATTATTCATGTCAAAGTCAATTAAAAATTCTGCTTTATCAAAAAATAGGCTTATTCCAGCATAATTTTTAAACTTATCTGCAAATTGAGACTGGGTAATGAGCAGAGGGGCTTGAGTATCCTCTAGTATAAATAAAAGCCGATCATTGGGAGACGATGGATCGATAGGAACATAACACCCCCCCACTTTTAAAATAGCGATAAGAGCAACAAGTAATTGTGTCGATCGCTCTAAAGACAGAGCGATCTTCGTTCCAGGTTCAATTCCTTTCTTCTTTAAGAAATGAGCGAGCTGATTGGCCTTCTCGTTCAACTCTTTATAACTTAAAACATCTGTCTCATATACAATAGCTGTTTTAAAAGGCGTCTGTATTGCTTGCTGCTCAAACCATTGATGCAAGGTACTCGCAGGAGGGGCATATGAAAGCACGGGTTGATTTAGCAGCGCTATTCTTTCATTTGGCGTCACAAATGGAATCTGATCAATATTACTCTCAGTATTCGTCATAATATTATTAAATAATGTCGAAAAATGACCTGCCATACGCTCAATCGTTTCTTTCTTAAAAAGGTCGGTCGCAAACTCAATATTACAATGCAATCCCTCCCCTTCTATTAATTGAAATGTAAACGTTAAATCCGTTTTTGCGGTTTGATTATTAATAGTCAAAAACGTTGTAGCAATACCGTCTAAGTGTAAATTTAGCTCCTGATTGTCTTCCAATACCATCATGACTTGAAACAAGGAGGTTTTACTTAAAGATCGACTGATGTTTAGAGCGTCCACCACCCTATCAAAAGGAATCGCTTGATTTTTAAATGCAGCAAGACAAGTTGCCTTAACCTGCTCCAAGTGCGTTAAGAAATTTCCACAACCATTTACTTGTGTTCGCAACGCCAGAGTATTAATAAAACAACCCATGATCGCTTCGTACTCTTCATTAGATCGGGTCGTAATTGGCGTTCCAACGACGATATCTGAGTCATTGGTATAGCGATATAAAAAAATATTAAAAATAGTGAGCAATGACATAAATAAAGTAGTATTTCTGGTTGCTGAAATATTCAATAATTTTTTAACTACGGATCTTTCCAGTTCAAAACTTAAAACATCTCCTTGATAAGATTTTATGGCAGGACGTTGATAATCTAGAGGAAATTGCAGCAATTCCGGCGCGCCTGCTAAAGCAGTTTTCCAATAATCCAATTGTTCTTGATAAAGATCCGTTGATGAATAATGATGCTCTTGCAGTGCATAATCAGAATATTGAGCAGATAGAATCGGCAAGGATGCAGGCACGTCTTTAGCCAAATTATTATAGAGATGATTAAGATTATGGATAAGCAATTTAACGGACCATTCATCAAATATGGCATGATGAAATAAAATGAGTAAGGTATTTTCTAATCCTTGATTATCTTGCAATAAAGAAACACGCATTAGAAATTTCGTCATATCAAACGGTGTATTCAAAATACGCTGTATTTGTTGCTCTCTTTCTTCCGCCGTTTCACACACGATTCTATCCATTTTAAAATCATCGTTCCGACAAATTTCTTGATAAAACCCTTGATCTATTTCAGTGAATTTTGTTCGTAATATTTCCTGATTTTCAATTAATCGTTGAAAAGATGCTTTTAGCGCAGCGACATTCAAATTGCCCGTCAGTGAAAAAACAACAGGAATGGTATAAGAACGATTTGTATCCTCCATTTTTGCTAAAAATAACATAGACCGTTGTATCGCTGACAAAGGAATCGGTTTCAGCTTATTGATTGGCACAATAGAGACGAGGTTCGTTTTTTCCATTTGAATAATATGAGAAGCCAAGTTTTGTAAAATCGGGTGCTCAAAAATATTAGACAGGGAAATGTTAACCCCTAATAACTTCTTAATGCGAGAAATCATTTGTATGCACAATATTGAGTTCCCACCTAAAGCGAAGAAATTATCATCTCGTGTTATTTTGGGGGGGCGAAGTAATTCTTGCCAAATTTCAACCAAATGAATTTCGGCAGAATTTTGTGGAGGAATATCCTTCATTTCAATCAATGTGTTGTCTGCTAATTTAGCCAACTTATTTCTATCGACCTTACCGCTTGGGCTTAAAGGGATTTCTTGCAATGTAAGAATATTGTTCGGTCTCATAAAATGAGGTAATTTTGATGATATAAACTGCATCAACTCCTGATGATCAAACTTGGGGCCAGAAGGAACAACAAAGGCAATTAAACTCTTTTGTGCACCTACACCATGGGCGATAACCGCAGCATTCACGACCCCACTTTTTTGTTTAATAAGCGATTCAATCTCTTCTAACTCAACTCTAAATCCACGAATCTTAATTTGCGCATCCAGGCGGCCAATATACTCTAACTCTCCATCCGGTAAAAATCGGACTATATCTCCCGTGTTATAAATTAAATGGTGATGGGAGTGAGTAAAAGGATTCTTAATAAATTTTTCTCTATTAATTTCATGGCGGTTAAAATATCCACGGGCGACGCCTGAACCACCTAAATAAAGATATCCTGGAGCACCGACAGCAACAGGCTTTAAATATTTATCAAGCACATAACACGTAACGTTTGAGATCGGCTTACCAATCGTATTCGACGATTGAGAGGGGTTATACAAATGCATCGTTGCACAAACAGTATTTTCGGTCGGTCCATAGGCATTAATTAACCTTACTTTACCGTACCATTTATCCAGTAATTCTTTAGGAGCCTTATCACCAGCAACGACCAATGTTTTCAACTTATACAAGTGATTAATAGTCGATAAAATTGTAGGCGGAAGGGTAACGATCGAAATCGCCTTTGTTTCTAGAATGACTTCTAATGTTTCACCAACAGCGACCACATCCTTTTCGGGTAAAACAAGACAAGCACCACTCAATAAAGAAGTCACTACTTCCGAGATGGATGCGTCAAAACTAAAAGGGGCGAAGTTTAAAACGCGACTATTTTCTCCGATTTGAAAAAAGTCAATTTGTGAGCGCGCTAAATTAATAACACTGTGATGCTCAACCATGACTCCTTTGGGCGTTCCTGTAGTGCCAGAGGTATAAATCATATAAGCCAAGTTCGATCCACTTAAAGCTTGCATTAAATTGTCAATCGGGTATGTCTTCAACTCCCCTTTGATTTTATCAAGATCGATTATCGAACAATTCACACTCAAATGAGTTTGCCCCATCGTGTCCGTTATTAAATATTTAGCATTTGAATCATTGAGCATCAATTCTAAACGATCACTAGGATAACCAAGATCTAACGGGATGAAGCACGCCCCTGCCTTTAGGCAAGCCAACATTGCAATAATTAAATCGATTGATCGAGATAGCGCTATTCCAATTTTTACTTCCGTCTCTTGATCTAAAGAACATAAATAATGAGCCAATTGGTTTGATCGACGATTCAATTCTTCATAAGTAACGCAAGAGTCACCCATTTCAACGGCAACTGCTTGAGGGGCTCGTTGGACCTGCTGCTCAAATTGCTCATGAAGAGTGCTATTTTTAGGGTAAGCTTGCTCCGTATTATTCCAAGCATGGATGATTTTTAAATAATCCGGATCCGTTATTAAATCTAATTGATGTACCTGTTTCAATGGTTTTTTTACAAAATTTTTCAGTGCAGTAGTATAACTTTCTAGTAGTTGGTTAATGAATGATTTTGAAAATTTATTACAATGAAATGTGAAGCAAATTTCAAGAGTCTGTGTTGGATTAACGACAACAGCCAAGGGAAATTCGGATTTTTCATTGGTTAATAATTCTGAAACACTCAATCCATCTTGATGTTGATATTTCTTTTCAAGAAAGTTTTCGTAAACAAATAAAGTATCAAACAAAGGACCTTTATCAGCTAAAGCTGAACAACCCTGTATCTCACCAAGAGACAAATGGGAATATTCATTACAATGAGCTAAGTCTTCTTGTATTTGTTGAAAGAAAGCTAATGTAGCCTTCTCTGTCTCAAAATTAAAGTAAAGAGGAATGGAGTTTGCTAACAAACCAATCGTTGATTTTACTTTTTTAATATCGGTAATTGTGCGACCGGAAACGACTGTTCCAGTAACAATCGCATCTTGTTGAGTATAATGATGAAGTAAAATTGCCCAAATACCGAGTGTAACGGAATTGAGAGTTAAACCATGCTCGTTGACCAACTCTTTTAACGAGGCATAAAGCTCTTCTTCTAAATGATAGCTAATTTTATCAACTTCAGCCTCTGAACTCGAAGATTTAAGATAATATTCGTTTAATGAGGTTGAATATTCTACTTTTTGAAGATAAGAAGTCCAGAATTGATAACTCTCCTGAGGGTTAAATTGACTCACTCTCTGGATATAGTCTTTATATAAAAGTCGATTTTTGCGGTTATGTGGTATTTTTAAACTAAGATTATTATAAATTGAGAAAAGCTCATGAAGTAAACTGCTAGTGCTCCATCCATCTAATAAAATATGATGATGAGACCACAAAAAATGCATTTCTTGCGGAGAAACTTGAATTAATCTCAGACGTTGTAATTGCCATTGTGACAAATCAAATTTTTTCGATCGATCGAGTCTGAGATAATCTGCTAATGATTGATCGCCAAGCCTATCCACTTGCCAATCGATTTCGGCTCTACTGACGACATATTGCAAGGGAGTATCCAAGTTATCCCACATAAACCCTGTTCGTAAAATCGGATTATCGGCAATGATGATTTGCCAAGCTTGTTTAAAACGATCAATATCTAAAGGTCCTTTTATCTCGAGTACGGTTTGTACCAAATATTCATCCGATTCGGGATGATAAACGTGACGAAATAGCAGCCCTTTTTGTAATGGAGAAAGTGGGTATATATCATCAATACGTATCTTATTATTAAAATATAAATCCAGATTATCTTGAGTAATTTTCGCAGCAGGAAAATCAGATGTCGTGTAACCGAAGTTCGACTCCTGTGTGCAATAGTCAACTATATCGGAAATGGATTTCTCAAAGCGGCTTATTACGATCTCCATTCGCTTAAAATCAAAATGCTCATTCGAGAAATTAATTTCTATTTGTAACTGATCGTTAATAAATAAAGTTTCAATTTCTAATAAATAACCACTTTTATTTTCTGGTGTGGTCGCTAATTGGATACCTTCTTTTGATAAGTTAATAGTCGATTTTGTATCACTTTCAACCCACTGACCAAGATGGTTAAAGCTTATCAATGGATCACAGCCCGTTTTCAATTCAGAGGCATGTTTGCTTAAATATTTTAATATCCCATATCCAATACCATGATGAGGAATCGCGCGTAACTGCTCTTTAACCGATTTGATGATGTCAGCAATTGATTCGGTATTTTTTATATTCAATGAAACAGGAAATTCTGTAGTAAACCACCCCATCGTTCGAGAGGTATCGATGTCCGGATTAATCGCTTCTCTTCCATGTCCTTCGAGCATGATTGATAATTGCATTCCATTGGAATTTAATGGACACATCGCTAAAACTAATGCTGCAATCAGAAGGTCATTAATTTCAGTTTGAAAGGCTTGATTCGCTGTATTGAGTAATTTTTTACTGGTAACGGTATTCACTTGCGCTTGTAGTTTGCCCGTCGTTATTGTTATCACCTCGTCTGAAGAACTGCCAAAAGGTACTGAAGGACCTGTAGTAGGAAGCTGATCGTTCCAATATTTCAGTTCAGAGTGTATTTGTTCAGATCCCGAATATTCTTGTAATGCCTGCGCCCATTGTTGGTAAGAATCGGTTTTTTCGGATAACGATGCCACTTTGTTATTGCTCAGATCCGTATAAACTTCCAATAAATCTTCGCAAAGAATACGCCAAGAAACGCCGTCGACGACTAAATGGTGAGCAAGAAGTACCAACTGAAGGTGATGAGAATCGTCTCTTTTTAAGAACGTTGCCTTAAAGCTTTGTCCTTTTCCAATATCAACTGATTTTGATAACACATGAACAGCTTCATCCAGGGCTAAATTTTGAATGGGGATAAATAATGGAGTGAGGTCGCGGTGCATCATAATTTCTTGTAACCAACGCCCCTTTTCTTCATAAAAACGGCTGCGTAAAACATCATGGTGATCTAGCAAAAATTCAACCGATTGCGTGAGTAAATCGAGATTAATACTCTCGCTTATGTCTAACACAACATATTGGCACCAGTAATTTAAGTTATCCCAACTTTTTTCAAAAAACCATTGTTGAATAGGAACTAACGGTGTCTCTTTTGTAACGTGTGGTTTTAATTTTGATATTTTTGCTCGCTGCTCCAATTTCGCGACATTCGCTAAACCTGCAATGGTCGGATTTTTAAAAATATCAATTGCCGAAATATGTAAATTTAATTTACTCGCTTTCGTCAGCATTGAAATACATAAAATCGAATCGCCACCAATTCGAAAAAAATTATCATGAATTGAGTGAATTTCGCGCTTTAACAATTCCCCCCAAACCTTTGCCAATATTTTTTGTTTTGGAGTATGCGGCTTATCCTCTTCTGAAATGGAACTAACGAGTCCATCTTCTGCAATAACGAGTGCTTTTCGATCAATTTTTCCGTTCGGCGTCAAAGGAAATTTATCAAGAATAGTCAACGCACTGGGGATCATATAAGACGGTAAAGTCTCACTTAAATACTCTATTATGGCCGTCGTTTCGAGGGAATTGTTTGTCGCGTTTACAATACAAAATGCCGCTAAAATTTTTCTTGTTTCACGTTCAATAACAATGACTTTCGCATCTTGAATTAAAGGATGCTGCTTCAATCGCTGTTCAATTTCTAGCAAATCAATTCGATTTCCATTTAATTTAATTTGTAAATCATTTCTACCCAAAAATTGGATATGTCCACTTAAAGTGTATTTAGCCAAATCACCTGTTCGATAAACAAGACATTTTTCACCATGAAGTACAACGGAAGAAAACCGCTCTTTCGTTAACGATTCCAGCTTAAAGTATCCCGATGCCAAGGCAGGCCCACTAATGCATAACTCCCCCGTTACTTCTAATGGAGCGTACTGTTCACCTTGTAAAATATGAATATTATTATTTGGATAAGGCATGCCGAGTGGAATATTTTCATTACCGGCCCAATGTTTAGACAAAGAGAAATCGGAATCCTCAAAATAGGCGCTATCAATACCTGCTTCTGTTAAGCCATAAGAGTTAATCACACGAACATTTGTTCCGAAGATTTGTTTTAATTTATAATATTCGTATATCGTCCATGTATCTGATCCACAAATTAATATTTTCAGATGAGGTAATGTTAACTGATTACTCTCAACATATTCCATTAAACCGCGAACAACGGCAGGAACAAATTCAGCACACTCAACTTGTTGACGATGAAGTAAATGATAAATTTCCTTAGGCTCTAATAATTCTTCATATCGACAGAGCACTAGTTTGGCACCCGAGCATAATGCGCGAATGAAATCTCCAATGAAAACATCAAATCCAAAACTCGCCATTTGCAAATGAACAGCAATCTCGTCCAATTTATAAATAGTGTTCCAACTTGCAAACGCACTCGCAATGGTATGATGTGTCACTTCAACACCTTTTGGAGTTCCTGTGGAACCGGAGGTGTATATTATATAGGCACGCGTACTAGAAGGATGTGTAAACAGCACCTCTGCGGAAGATACATCAGGATTTAAGGGCTTAAACGTATTTAGATTTAACAAGGGGCAGCAAGAAAAACATTGGAAATCAGATTCCGTATTTGAGTCTAATAATATCATGTGTGGATTGGTATTACTCACAATAAAATTGATTCTCTCCCGAGGATATTTTGGATCCACCGGTACAAATGTAGCTCCAGTTTTCATAACAGCATAAATTGCAACGATCATTTCGATGGACTTGTCCATCGAAATGAGAATTTTGCTATCAACTCCAGCGCCATTTTGAATTAAAAAATGTGCCAATTGATTGGCTCTATCATGTAATTTTTGAAAGGTTATCTGCTGTTGTCCGCACTGGATTGCAATTTTATCTGGATTTACAATTGATTGTGTAGAAATTAGAAAAGGGATACTTTGATAGGTTTGTCCTGAAGCAGCAGAAGAACACCAGGATTGGGTTAATCTATTTTCTTCCTCCGTTAGGAAGCTTAATGTATTAATTCTCTCGTTTGGATGATCAATAATTTTCGCAAGGAGAGTTTGGTAATGTTCAGCCATCCGTTGAATAGACTCATGCTGATATAATTCGGACGAATATTCAAAGTTAAGCGTGATTTTTTTGTCATATTCTTGTACTGTCAGGGTCAGGTCTAGCTTTGCGCCATTATTTGTCAACTCATTGTATTCGCCCGTTAAATCACCCATGGAAAATGTATTTTCTATTCTTTCAAATGCAAACATCACCTGAAATATTGGATGAAGATCGTTGTCTCTATTAGGATTTACAGCCTCGACAATTTTATCAAATGGAACGGACTGATTTTCATAAATATGAATTAAATTATTTTGAATTTTTTTTAATATTTTTTTAAACGTATCGTTTGAGTCGATGACCACTCGCATAGGTAATGTATTTACAAATAACCCAACGATGCGCTCACTACTTTTATCTGGGCGGTCAGATATTGGAAAACCGATTACCAAATCATTTTGATTATTGTAGCGTTGCATCAATACAGAGAAAATGGTCATCATACAAGCAAATAATGACACTTCATTTTGCTTAGCAAATAACTTAATCGCTAGGGCTTCAGGCTCACTCAAATCAAATGATAATGTTTTTCCTAAGCAGGACTGTTTTTTATGTACTTTTTTACAAAAATCTGGAACAGTTACTTCTGGTGAATCGTTCAAATACTCTTTCCAAAAACTTAATTTTTCTTGAAAATCATGACTCAAAATCCATTGTTGTTGCATGTAACTGTATTGAGAGTAATTACAATCAAGCTGAGGCAGCTCAATAATTGCATTATTTAAGAAGGCGTTATAAACCAACTGCATTTCGGCACATAATAATTCAAATGAATAACCATCTATAATGCTATGGTGAGCGGAGAATACAAGTTTATGTTCGGAGGATGAAACATTGAAAAGATAACACTTAAATAAAGGACCGTTATTGAGATCAAAGGGATAAGAGGTAATTTCTTTAACACATTGAGCGTAATTATTTTCATCTAAAGCTACGACTTCAAAATAACGTTGATACTCATGATTGACGGCTTGTATTAAATGCTCAGTCGCACTATCGACCTTAAAATACGTGCGTAATGATGAGTGTCTTTCAACCAAAAAGACTATCGCTTTCTCCAAAACATCAACTTTTAAATCGCCTAGTAATTTTATTTCAATTGTGACGTTATAAGCCCCTGATCCTTCGGTCATATTTTCTAAAATATACATGCGCTTTTGAGCGCTAGAAGCGATCTCTTTAGGAAGGGTGTCTTGACTCAAGGCAGGCATTGCTTGAACAGTCACATTTTCCGATACTGTAATAAAGCTTGCCATACTTGCAATGGTATTTTTTAAATAAAATTCTTTAATGGGCACAATATAACCGAGAGTATTCTGTATGATAAATTTATACTGATTGATTAATAAAGAATGCGCGCCAATTTTAAATAAATTATCGTAGATGCTGATATTATTGACACCCAATAACTCACAACATATTTTGTGTAACGCTTTCTCCAGTTCATTTCTCGGTTCCACAATACTATTATTTTCAATTTTTATTATGCTATTGCTATCAATGTTGGACAAGCTAATGCGATCTATTTTCCCTGTTGGCGTTAAAGGCATTTTATTAATAAAATAAAATTGCCCAGGAATCATGTAATCCGGTAATCGCTGAGAAATCATCTCATATAAATTATGGTAGATTTCATTAATAATCTCTTGACTGAGCCAGTTTTCTGGCTGCAAATAAGCAATGAGTCGACTGAGGTTAAGGTCTTTTTTATGCAATACAATCGCGCTTTTTATGCCTTCAATTGCTAATAATTTTTCTTCAATTTCGGTGAGATCTATACGATAGCCTCTCAGTTTGATTTGATTATCTTTTCTTCCAATATAAAAAATTTTGCCATCCGTGCATTTATATCCAATATCTCCTGTTTTATAAACCCGGGTTAATTGTCCTCTAATCTGACAATATTTAAATGCTTTATCAGTTAACTCTTTGTTATTAAGATAACCTTCGGCCAGACCAATTCCTGCAACAAAAATTTCACCTTTTTGATTTTCGCTAACTTCATACTCATTTTCATCTAAGACAAAAATCCGCATATTATCAATAGGATATCCAATTGGAATAAAATCCTCACGAACAGACTCGATATTTAATTCTTGATAAGTAACATCTGCGGATACTTCAGTGGACCCATACAAATTCAATAACTGAATGGAATGCTTCTCTTGGAAAAATTTATTAATCAAATGATGAGTTGGAGCTTCACCACTAATAGTGACCATTTTTAATGGGCTCGTTCCAAATTTTGGTTGTGCATAATCAAGTATACTTTGCAATAAAGAAGGGACTAAAACAATTCGGGTTATCTGGTTTTTATTGATTTCTTCTACTAATAGATTAGGATCTTTAATAATCTCATCTGGCAATAAAATTAATTTAATGCCTTGCAAAAGTGGACCAAATATTTCCCAGATTGAATCACCAAAATTTAAAGTGGTTTTTTGACAGCAAACGTCATTCTCTTCGAACGGATATCTTTCCCACATCCAAGTAAACCGATTAAGAGCGCCATGATGCGTTCCCATTACTCCTTTTGGGCTTCCCGTTGAACCAGACGTATAAAGCACATAAGCAAGGCTTTGCGCCCGGTCTTCAAGAAGAAGATTGTCTTTACTGTATTGAATCAGTTCATCAGGAATTGCTTCCAAAATTCGAATTTTTTCATTGCAAATAGAAAATAAATTACTTTCTCTGCTATTTATTACAACATACTGAACTTGACTATCTTGAATCATATAATCAAGTCGATCTTTAGGATAATTAGGATCAAGCGGTAAATAAGCCCCCCCTGCTTTTAAAATTCCTAGTAAACAAACAATCATTTCTATCGAACGATTAAGACTAACGCCAATGATATCACCTGGCTTTATGCCGTTTTCTATTAAATAATATGCAAATTGATTTGAAAGTGAATTAAGATCGCTGTAGTTTAGCGTTTGATTTTTAAAGACCAATGCAATATTGTCGGGTTTTTTATTCGCTTGGATTTCAAAGAAGTGAGAGATTTGTTTCATAATTATTTTCCATTACTTTAATATACTTCGCGCGGTCACAATTTGCGGTTTTTGACTTGTTCTTTTCGCGCACATTTAACGTTTAAAACTTGACAATAGACCTGCTATTGCGCTGCGTTTTAAACGTTAAATGTGCACAAAAATAACGTCGTCAAAAAACCACAAATTATGACCGCGCGAAGTATAACATGATCGACTGAAATTTAAACAGCTGTTATCTAAAATCAACTGATGATCAAATTAAACCTATTGTGCCACATTAGCAGCTCAAAGTCTAAATTAAAGTATAGTATGAGGTATGAATGCACGGGGCTATTAAAAATGTCTTTGTTTAAAAATATAACAATTTATGCAACAATGCCATAACGCATTCTGTTTCATTACACTGCCCCTACGTTAAGGAGAGTATATGTCATATTTTTATAACAAATCGATGTTTATACACCATTTTAATCGCTTTTTAGGTCAAGAAAATTTGACAGCTAAATTGAGTCTTGATATCACACAGTTATCGCCTTTTTTTAAAACGTGCGAAGCGTTTGTGAAGTTGGTTTTTCATCATTGTGATACAGATTTAGAAGCAAATGATTTTTTATATGCCCTACCAAATAACAAATCATATGAAGATAAATTACCGATTAGCATCTATAACGCTTCGAATGAATTAATTGCCGCATTCGATGTGATTAAAGACTATCCTCAATTAGACAATTGGTACATTGGATTGCTGCTTGTATCCCCTATATTACGATCACATAAGGTTGGCTCTTCTATTTACAGCTGTTTTGAGCAAGCCGCTACGGATTTTGGAGGAAAAGAAATTAATCTTGTCGTTCAAGATAAAAATAGTCGTGCGTTGAAATTTTGGGAAAAACTTGGCTTCACGACAATTCGTGAATCGATACAAGAATTACCTCATTGCTCCAACCTTGTATTTCATATGAAAAAATCGTTGTCACCTTTAGAAAAAGGACATGGATTAGCGACGTGACAGGAGTTCCCGTCCACATCGACGATCGAGACAGCCAGCAGTTCTCAATATGGATATCATGATTTGAACAACATTATTGTCTTCCCCGCGCAGGCTGGGATCCATGTATCAAAATGGCACTGTGCTAATTCAGAAATGGATCCCTGCCTGCGCGGGGATGACAACCCCCCGAATTCCGGTAGAGCCACAAAAATTTAAGATTGTGGCCGCGCGCAGTTTAACGGTGTGGAGAGCTCTTTATTTAAGGTCGTTTCATTACCTGAAGCTTGTCGCCAAAACATCAATGGCGCGAAAAACTCCAATAGCCCCGCTGTATTTTGGCTTGAATTTTCCGATTTAGTTGGTTTGATTTTTTTTGCATCGGTATTAGGAAACTGCGGCATTACATAACCATATCCTCTGTACATTTTAACCCCTTATTAAATGTGTATGTCTCGGTGAGCACTAAGAAGATGTATGTTTTTTACTCCTTTAGTGTGTTTTTAAAAAGGATTAATAAGCGCTAATCCACAATCAGAAAAATCAGAAATATTCCGTGTAGCAATTTTAACATGTGGTAATCGATCTGTCTCAAACTCTAAATCGACACATTAATGCCACAGATTTTAATTGACCACTCTGTCAATAAATCCACACCTAATCATATCAAGCATATTCAAAACTTCCTCGTAATTACGATTCACATTGGAAATTGCGATTGTAAACTGATCCATCAAAGAACTGTCGTTGAAAAAGAGACTAAGACGATCTTTTGTATTTAAAGACAATTGATTTAAATCGCGCCCCAAAAGTCGACATCCACTAAGAATATAATCAAAATCCTGATTAACAAGATCAGGATGCTCCTCAAATAGCTGCTGAAGACATTATCAGTCATTATTTAAATCATCATCGTGTTCCAATAAAGCTAAGAGAATCTGAAGCAATGCAAAATTATATATCAGACAAAAAAGATATGTTGAAATTGGCTTTTTTAAAATTTTATTCGCTTGACGATGCACCGCGCTTCGATATGGATAATTTTAAATTATTAATCCATTTATTAAAACAGAAAATAACTGATAATAAAGTTTCCTTGCATGACCAAGAGAAATTCATGGAGTTGCATAAGTGTACATATGATACTAATGAACAAGAACCGCTTGTAGTGTCATTTAATTTCTGATGAGTCCGTTGAAATTCTCAATGATATACGAGACATGGTATTAATACCGTATTTTTTATTGATTTATTTATGTATAGTAAGATACTTAATGAATCAAATAAAAACTGATTGATTCTGACATTAAACACTAATAAGCACAGAATTTTTAATTGTTGAAACTAAATGTTAACAAAATACTACCAGAGAGACCCATATGTTTGAAAAAAGACTAAATAGTTACGATATAGAATATAACTCAAATAATCCTGCCTCTAAAATAAGAAGCATTAAGTTTTCTTGGGGATTTGGCATGAGATTATTACAGGTTTTTGGTACATTTGATAATCAGCCTACCCTGCACTCATTCGATCAAGGAGTGCTTGGTGATATCGGAGTAACAAGTATCCACATAAAGGTAAGTTGTAATGAAATAAGCGCTGAAAAACTAGATCTAATTTTAGATGAATTAGAGAGAATAGAGCCTGAATTTACGACGACAAAACATGAATTGAGAACTATTATTCAAGAAAAAATGGCTCAGCCAGTACCCCCAGTTGCTGAATCAGCCAGGTCAGAATGCTTTGGGATTCGTAGAGAAGATGCTGAAAAAATTGCATCGGCTCATCATACGCTTGCTCTTTTAACGCAATCTATTTTTAATCAGCATGGTATTCGAAGAACATCCGAAGAAAATGATTTTCAAAAAGCGCGTCGATTATTGACTGCAGGGCAATATCAAGCAGCCCTAACATGTATTAGGCGACAATTATCTTAACCGGTTGACGACAATTAGGATTGCCGGTCTTAACTAGCTATTGTTAATGGACATGGATCACTTATGGAGTGTGACAATGTCCGGTCAATGGCTTACGTCAAAACAGGTGGAGATATATATGAACGCCAGAAAGGAAGGTAAAACACAGGCGGTCAGCGCTGCTAAAGCTGGAATCAGCGAACGCCGCGGCCGAGACGTTGAAAAAGGGAGGCGTATTGACCCAAGTGCACAACAGCGCACTTGGCGTACCCGTGCAGATCCATTTGAGGCCGTCTGGTTAAGTGAGATTGAGCCTATGTTGCAGCGAAGCCCGGCACTTTCTCCGTTGACCCTGCTTGAACACTTACAATCAATTTATGGCGGAGAAACATTTCCGGATAAATTGCTTCGTACTTTGCAGCGTCGTGTTAAATGTTGGTTGCACCAAGAAGGCCCTGAACGCGAGGTGATGTTTCGACAAGAACATGAGCCTGGTTATATGGGGCTATCTGACTTTACCGAACTGAAAGGCATTACGGTAACCCTACAGGGCAAGCCACTGCAGCACCTTTTGTATCATTTTCGTGTCATGTATTCCGGCTGGAGCTATTTGAAAGTCATTCTTGGCGGTGAGTCTTATACGGCTTTGGCAGAAGGACTTCAAAATGCATTATGGTGTCTCGGTGGCTCCCCTAAAGAACATCGAACAGACAGCTTATCCGCAGCATTTAAAAATCTTTCTGCGGAAGACAAAGATGATCAAACTCAACGATACCATGATTTTTGTATTTATACTGCGCGCGGCCACAAAATG
>DIUW01000034.1:0-17301 GCA_002423125.1 Legionellaceae bacterium UBA6148
AACTGAGAAACTCCGAACTGAGGTTTTAATTAGGATCTATACTCATAGTATTCATTATTGAATTCATAAAAATATGAAAAATACAGATGAGAGTATCAATGACCCTATTTTAAAAGCGCTCCTTAACGGTGAGGCTCTACCAGAAAAAGATCGGCAGCGATTACTTCAACAGCCATCGACTGAATTAACCGATGAGTTTGAGCACCTACTTGCAAAAGCAACGGCTACTCGAAAATTATTTGCAAACACACGTCAGTTAGAATTTGTTTTAATGAAAACGATCCCCGATCAACAAACAAGTGAACAGTTAGCGAATAGTCGCATGGCTATTGGATGGGCACAACTGGCGACTGAAATGGTCGATTTTATTGATTTTTTCCGTAAAAAAAAGCATCTGAATCCTAAAGAAGCACCCAAACTGTTGTGTATTACCATTGGGATGGCCGCATTGACCATTACAAGTCTTGGTCTCGGAGGAAGTTTACTTCTGGACATCGCAACCGCCGTGAGAGGATTAACGGGCGCACTGAAAAGTTTGATTAGACAAATTGAGAATGAGCGAAATTTAAATAAATGCAGTATAGCGTTATCAAGCATCAAGAGACAACTGGCCGACCTTTTTTCAATGAATGCAGGAATGGATCCTGCCGCACAAATGCAGCTTATGGCGAACTGTCTTCGAATGCAAAAAAAACACGATGAACTAAAAAAAATGGTCCACTCCAATACCAAAAATGCATTGGAGCGAGTCACACAGTTTGCAAACCTCTGTATTGTCGTTGGTGCAATTATGCTATGTTTCCCTGCAACGACTCCAATAGGAGCATGGCTTTTAATTGTAGGCAACGCCGTTAAATTTGCATTGGGTGCTAGTTCCCTACCCCCCCGTTTTCCAGCATTTAAAAAATGCTTTTTATCAGCCCGAGATGATCGCCAAGGGAGTGAAGAAGTTAAACCGGCTTCCGCATAGGCGTTTCTTGTAAATACAATCCGAATACAAGGAACATTGTGCCCACAGTAATTGCACTATCAGCAATATTGAAAATAGGCCAGTGATGATTTTTATAATATATATCGATAAAGTCGATGACGTAACCAAGCCGCACTCTGTCAATCAGGTTACCCAAAGCGCCCCCCAAAATAAAGCTTAATGCAGTTAACTGCAATGTCTCACTTTTTGAAAGGCGGATAATCCACACGACAAGCGCGAGACTGACAACAAAACTAAATCCCATGAAAAACCAATGATGCCAAGCACCTGCGCCATTTAAAAAACTAAATGCCGCACCCGTATTATGCGCAAGGGTCAAATTAAGCATCGGCATAATCGCATCAGGCTGATAGAGATTCAGTCGAGTGCTGGCGATATATTTACTCCATTGATCGAGTGCAATAATCAATAAACTACCTAAAAAAAACAACCATCGTTTCATGCAAATTGCCTCAATTCATCCTGGCCACTAATATTACCAATGCAACGAGGGCAAAGCTCAGGATGCTGAAGATCATGGCCTATCGCTTCCGAACGATGCCAACACCGACTACATTTTGAAGCTTGGCTCGGCAACACATCAATAGCTAAACCTAACTCCTCATTTAAAACCACTGAAGATGGACGATCCTCTATCGGAAGAAGTGTGGCTGACGAGGTAATCAATATGAATCGTAATTCATCACCTAACCGAACTAAACGATCATACATAGACTTTTCAGCGTAAATAACGACATTGGCTGCCAAAGGTGAACCAATAATCCCCTCCCGACGTTGATTTTCTAATGCTTTATTCACGTCATCACGAACGAGTGCGATGTACTTCCAATAGTCCATATCAACTGTAGTAATCTGTGGCCAAGACTCATACCAGCGCTCAACAAACACCGTTCCAGCTTGCTCATTTCCTGGAATAGCGCGCCAAATTTCTTCGGCTGTAAACGACACGATCGGCGCCAGCCAACGTGTTAAGGCATGAATAATATAATACATCGCGGTTTGACACGATCGTCTGGCATTACTATTCACTGGAGTGGTGTATTGTCTGTCTTTGATAATATCAAGATAAAAACTACCTAAGTCCACAGCACAAAAATTGTGAATTTTTTGATAAATGACATGAAAGTTATACTGCTCAAACGCGGCTAACAGTTCTTGCTGTAATTGTTGCGTTCGCTTCACTGCCCATCGATCAAGCTCGACCATTTGCTCTGGATCAACCGTATGAACGGCCTGATCAAAATCAAATAAATTCGATAATAAAAAGCGAGCTGTATTACGAATACGACGATAGGCATCTCCATTACGTTTTATAATTTCTTCTGAAATACTGACTTCGTTTCGATAATCCGTTGAAGCTACCCATAAGCGTAGGATATCAGCACCGTGTTGAGCGACTATTTTATCCAATGCGACATAATTGCCTTTTGATTTTGACAACTTTTTTCCATCAGCATCGACGGTATATCCGTGTGTTAACACCGTTCGGTATGGTGGCACGCCATCCATTGCAACAGAAGTAGTTAACGACGAGTTAAACCAACCACGATGTTGGTCTGAACCTTCAAAATAAACATCCGCTGGAAATCCAAGCGCCTCTGATTGCTTTAATACGCAATAATGCGATACCCCAGAATCAAACCATACATCTAACGTATCACTGCTTTTTTCATACTCAGACGCTGAATCCCCTAGCAATTCGACTGAATCCAGACTAAACCACGCTTCAATGCCATTCTCTTCAATGCGCTCTGCAACTTTCTCAATGAGGTTGACCGTATCTGGATGTAATTCACCGGTCACTTTATGGATAAATAGGGGCATCGGTGTTCCCCATGATCGTTGCCTGGAGATACACCAATCCGGTCTGCTCTCAATCATATTGCGAATACGTACTTGTCCCCAATCAGGTACCCATTGAACCTTATCCAATTGATCTAATAATTTCTGACGCAATCCATTTTTATCCATCGCAATAAACCATTGCGGTGTTGCTCGAAAAATTACGGGGGTTTTATGCCGCCAACAATGCGGATAGCTATGCTGAATGTCTTCACTGAATAATAATGTTTGTTTGTCACGCAGGGTATCAACGATAGTAGCATTTACTTTCCGTACATTCATGCCAGCAAACAATGGAACATCCGGAGCATAACAGCCATTAGCAAGAACAGGGTTAATCAATGGCAAACGATACGCTTGACCGATAACATAATCGTCAGGGCCATGTGCTGGCGCAGTGTGCACGCAGCCTGTACCAGAATCCATCGTGACATGCCCCCCTAACACAACAGGAACGTGCCGATCATAAAACGGATGTTGCACAAGCAGATGCTCAAAAGCCTGCCCTGGTGATGTTGCACTCACAGTGAAATGAGAAATCCCATAACGAGCCATAATGGCATTCACAAGATCCGCTACGATAAGATAATAGCATTCTCCAGCATCAACCAGCGCATATTCAAGATCGGGATGTAGGCAAACCGCCTCATTTGCAGGTAAAGTCCACGGGGTTGTCGTCCAAACGGGGAGAATTAATGTTTTCACAAGACCGTGACTCTTCATCGCATCCAGAAAACCTTGTGAATCAACCGCTGTAAACGCAATATCAATCGATATTGAGGTTTTATCCTCATAGTCCACTTCTGCTTCAGCAAGCGCTGAACCGCAATCGATACACCAATGGACAGGCTTAAATCCTTGCTGTAAATGCCCTTGATCGATGATTTTAGCCAATGATCGAACAATATTGGCCTCATATGCATAATCCATCGTGGCATAACGGTTTTCCCAATCCCCCAAAACCCCTAGCCGCTTAAACTCGTCTTTTTGAATGTCAATTTGAGTTGTCGCATAGTGTCGACATTCACGTCGAAATTCAGCTGGATTAGACTTGATATTTTTTTTATCAATCTTTTTTTCAACGTTTAATTCAATCGGTAGTCCATGACAATCCCACCCCGGAACAAAAGGCGCATCAAACCCACTGAACGATTTTGATTTAATAATAATATCTTTCAAAATTTTATTCAGCGCATGACCGCAATGAAGATGACCATTAGCATAAGGAGGGCCATCATGCAAAATAAACCGTGGGGCTCCTGCTCTCGCTTCACGAATTTTTTGATATACCCGCAACTCATCCCATTCAGCAAGCATATCGGGTTCACGCTGTGCAAGACTCGCTTTCATAGGAAATGCGGTATTCGGTAAATTTAACGTATCTTTATAATCTGTCATTTTTGTACTCTGATTAAATAATATTAATATATACTTCGCGCGGAGTATATATCTTGATGAATTTGATGAATCAATGCATCCACTGAATCGAATTTCATTTCATCTCGTAACTTATGAATAAACTGAATATCAAGCATTTCTCCGTAAATCTGTTCGTCGAAATCAAATAGATGAACTTCAACACTGAGCTGACTACTTCCACCCACTGTAGGACGTCGTCCGATATTGGCAACGCCTTGATAAAGGGATTTATCCATACGTCTAACGGTAACGCTAAAAACACCGGTTAAAGGAAGCACCGCTCTACGCAGAGCAATGTTAACCGTTGGAATTCCCCACTGACGACCACGACCATCGCCTTTTATCACTCGTCCACATAAACCATATGGCCGTCCTAAACTGGATGCCGCTCCCTCAAGATCGCCCTTTTGTAACGCCTGTCTAATCGATGTTGAACTAATTCGTTCGTTACCAATTAAAAAATCAGGAAATGTTTCAACCTCTGCGCCATGTTTTCTACCAAAAGTCCTCAGTAAATCAACATCCCCTGCCCTATCACGACCAAAACGAAAATCAGACCCAACCAATAGATGCTTGACATGAAGTGATTTAAAAAGGATATGATCTGCAAATTCAGACGCCGTCATTTGCGAAAGGGTTTCATTAAATTTTAGACAGCACACATAATCAACACCGAGATGACTCAATGCGTGTAACTTTTCACGTAAACCCATCAGGCGAACAGGTGCTTGATGGCGACGAAAAAATTCGCTTGGTTGAGGCTCAAATAAAATAACAAGTGCCGGGCATTGCAAGCGCACGGCATGCGAACGTAAAGAGGCAAGCAGTGCCTGATGTCCGCGATGCACCCCATCAAAATTACCAATAGTTGCTACCATGTTTTGGGGTAATAATGCCGTTTGTCTGAACCCATTTAATAATTTCATATTAATATAACAACCTGAAAACAGCCCATGTAGCCCGAGGAGCAATGAAGCTCCCAGCAGTTCTCAATATGGAGCTTATAAATTACACAAGGATCGCTTCTAACCCAGTACTGTCATCCCCGCGCAGGCGGGGATCCATTTCTGAATTAGTACAGTGCCATTTTGATACATGGATCTCCGCCTGCGCGGGGATGATAATGATGTTGCTTAAATCATGATCTCCATATTGAGAACTGCTGTGAAGCTCCTTTATACCTACATAATTGACAACCAACAACGACTATTTATTTATCAACTGATCGCACAATCAGTACATCACATTCTGCTGCGTGTAAAATTGAATTCGCTGTTGAGCCAAGTAACAAGGCAAGGCCGTGCTTACCATGACTTCCGGTGACAATCAAATCAACATTTTGTTCTTTTGCAACTCGCAACACTTCGTTTTTTGTTGATCCAAATTCCAACATCCGATGCTTTGCATCAACACCTAATTTTTCTGCTAATGTTACCAACTCTTTTTCTGCTTGTTCACGAATAGACATTTCAACTTCTGCAAAACCTGCAAATCCAGGGTAAGCATAAGCCGGGATCGGCTCAACGACATGCACTAAAAGCAATTCGGCGTGATTTTCTTCGGCTATTTTTTTTGCTTTATGTGCTGCACTAATTCCAACTTCATCAAAATCTGTTGCAAATAATACCTTCTTATACATTTCCCTCTCCTTGAGTTAGCCACATATACATGTTCCAATTAGACTATAAATACTAGCAGAATTATAAATATTTTCCCATTAGATCTGAATTTCTACCCATTGGAAGTGAAGATACTGGTTTTTGGGCGACTCGATTTTTTTGTCCATTGCCTCTAAAAAGATGCGTAATAGCCAGCCCTATTGCAAATCTTTTTAGAGGCAATGGGCAGAAAAAGCGATAGACCAAATCCAGTATCTTCATTTCCGATGGGTATCTACCCAACCTCTCTCAAATTACCAGTCGATCGAACCCAGGGCTTAAATTGCGATAATGATTTGGGTAATGTCGATAGTGCATGCAGTGCAAGTGGTTTCTGAGTGTATTCACCTTGAGTCAATACATACCAATGAACACCATCATGTGTAAAATCGCGCACCTTAACATGAGCAGATGCAGGATATTTTTTTGCCAGGCGAGTCAACACGCTCTTCTCACGACTGGCCATTAATTGGAGTGTATAACGCCCAGAATGGAGTGCAGGTGGGACTGGCTTATTAGTCTTGGCAACTTTAACAACAGATTTCACTTTAATAACTGAGGCTTTAGCTATCTTCTGGATATTTTTTTTAGGCGTCGGATGGACCATAACGTTAGGAATAGGCACTACTTTATCTATTTCCACCGAGGACTCATCTAAAGATCCGCCGCTGGCATCATCGTTTTTAAGCAACAATTCGGCCTTCTGCAACGAAACCATCTCCATTGGTTGATGAATTGAAGCCACTTGATAATTAGGAATATCACTCGATAATGGTAATTCAATTTGAATCGAATCAATATTTTCTTGAGCAAGCGTGCTAAATGGTTCAATTGCCGAGGAAGAGCTGGAGAATAAATAATAACCGATGCCTGCGGTAGCCAATACAAGAGCGGATATTATCCCGTAAGGCAAAAAGCGCTTATATAATAAGCCAGGATGAACTGATTTTTTAGAAAAGAAGCTCATCATGTGGGTATTCATACTCGTAATGTTACCTTCTGTCAGCTGGTAAAATTCTTGTATCCACTCATCGGTGAGTTCAACTTGAAGCTCGTCATTTGATGCCATACGTGCGGTGACATATATTTTAGTTTCATCTTTATTAAATGGCTGAAGCTCAATACTGTGAATCATATCTTGGTATAACTCTCGCGCTAGTCTACTCGTCACTTTAACGAGAGAAAAATCAGATAGTAAACAAACATGAAAAAATTCACTGCCTTCTTGTTGTTTGAGCGCATTCAGTAATTCCTTGATAAATGCTTCCGGCAATTGTTCTGCATTATCCACAATAATCAATGCTCGAGATTTCCGTTCACACATCTCAGTAGCAATATCCGCTATGGATAGCTTACTCTCAATATCAAGCATGGAACATAATTGGCTTAAAAACAACGAAGGTTCAAATAAGGACGTTGCAGAAATGATTGCCGTTCGGACGTTAGGATCTAATTTATCTTGTAACAAGCGAGCAAACGTCGTTTTCCCCACCCCTGCTTCACCTAGAATCGAGATTAATACGTTATTGTTCAAAATAAATTGATTAATAAAATCAATTTTAATCAGCCAAGATGCGGGTTCAAATATAGCGTCCACATCATCTGCCATCGACATATTTATGAAACTATTCATTTAGAGTTCCCCCCTCTACCGCACTTAATAAAACTCGGCGCACGCTATCCTCAGACACTTGACTATCCAGATAACAATCACCGAACGCTTTCATCAGCACAAACCGCAACTGCTTATTTTTTATTTTTTTATCATTGCGCATCAACGCTTGTAATGCAATCAAATCAATTGACGCCGGAATTCTGCGTGGTAACCCTGCTTTTTCTAATAAAGCATCCACCTGCGTCACACTGTTTTCGTCTAAATAACCAAGCTGAAAAGACAACAATGCGGCGCAGTACAAACCTATTCCAACCGCCTCTCCATGAAGCCATCGCTGATAATGTGTGATTGATTCTAACGCATGTGCAAATGTATGCCCTAGATTTAAGAGCACCCGACACCCCGACTCACGCTCATCTGACTCAACAATCGCCGCTTTGATGCGACAACATTGAAAAATTAACTCTGTCAATGTACTCGTTGAATCGGGAGTAATACCCGTATTCAGCGTGCTAGTGAGTAGTGAAAGAAAATCTCCACCGACCAATAAAGCATATTTAATAACTTCAGCAAATCCTGCATTAAACTCACGAAGGGGCAAGGTCTTTAACGTCTCAACATCTATAATCACCGCACTGGGTTGATAAAAACTCCCTATCATATTCTTTGCTTGAGGATGATTAATTGCCGTTTTACCACCAACAGATGCATCAACTTGAGCCAATAAAGTCGTTGGAATCTGAATAAAGCGCACTCCTCGTTGATAAGTCGCTGCTGCAAACCCAACCAGATCCCCCACTACGCCTCCACCAAGCGCCAGAAGCGTGGTATCTCGATGATGTTGCCGCTTTATCAATTCATCATATAGGGCAAACAAACTGAGCTGATTTTTATACGCTTCGCCATCCTTAAGAATAAACGTATCGACCTGCATACCTAAAAAAGCGTGTTGTACAGATTCAAGATACAGTGGCGCAATGGTTTCATTTGTTACAATAAACAGTTGATCGGTTAGAATAAACTGTTTGAGTAGCTCATTATCTAAAAGCAAATTTGGCCCAACGAAAATAGGATATGCCGACGACGGCAACTGAATATCCAGCCGTTGAACCAATTTACGCCTCGCCATAAAGATATTTAATAATTTTATTGGCGACTGCTTTTACTGTGAGTTTATCCGTTTCAAAATGAACATCGGCCAATTCCTCATAAAAAGGCTCTCGCTCATCACGCAACACTTCTAACCGCCCTTCCAGATTAGGCGTCTGCAACAAAGGACGTTTTGTATCACGTTTTGTCCGCTCAAATTGCTGCGCAAGTGATGTTCTCAAATAAATAACCGTTCCTCGACCTGCCAATGCATTACGGTTTTCCGGCGTCATGACCACGCCACCTCCGGTTGCGAGAACAATATTACTTTTTTGAGTGAGCTCTTCAATGACTCGTTGTTCCCGACGCCGAAAGCCCTCTTCTCCTTCAACATCGAATATCCAAGAAATGCTGGCCCCAGTTCGCTCCTCAATCACCTCATCGGTATCATAAAACTCCAATTTCAGTTCTTTAGCCAACGCACGACCAATAGTGCTTTTCCCTGCACCCATGGGACCGATAAGAAATATATTGCGCACTTTAACAATACTCATTTTTAATCACATACCTCTTCTATTAAATTATTTGACAAAATTGACCGACCCTTGAACCTGTTTGCCAAATTTATTAAGCCCAACATTTCTAGAAATACACTGCCTATTCCCACCGGAACCACATTGTCTCTTCCCATTAACCGTTGTCATCGATAGACCACTCGCTATTATCCGGGGAGTAATGAAAATGAGCAACTCATCATTACTGGATACTATATGCGAATTCCTAAATAAATTCCCAACAACAGGAAGTCGCCCTAAAAAAGGGACTCGAACAATATTACGGGTTTTACTTTGCTGGTAAATCCCACCCAGTACAATCGTTTGACCATTACTCACCAATACATTGGTTTGAATGGACTTCGTTAAAATAATTGGCACTCCTTGGACGCTATGACCTGAGTTAGAATCCTGGTTTATCACTAAATCCATGAGCAGTTTACCATCAGGAGTAATCTGTGGCGTTACTTTTAAGCTCAAAACTGCTTTTTTAAACGCTACAGAAGTCGCTCCACTCGATGTTGACTGCTGATAAGGAATATCTTCTCCAGACTCAATCGTAGCAGGTTGTTGATTCGTCGTTAACAACCGAGGACTAGCAATAATTTCAGCACGCCCTTCACTTTCCAACGCAGATAATTCTAAATCAAGTAAAACACCACTGCCTAATTTTGCCAAGGCAACAGCAACTGTTGCTGCTGGTCCAGCAGCAGGCACTGCGATTAAATCAAGATTTAATCGTTCAGCAATCGGCAGAACAGCGGGTGGCGAAGTACCTGCCTCAAACTGATTTGCGCCATTAAGTGTATCACTTAATTGATTTGGTTTCGATACACCCCAACGAACACCCAGATCAAGTTCACAATCTTTTGTGACGCTAACAATTCTCGCCTCAATTAATACTTGCTTAACCGGCACATCTAGTTTTTTAACGAGCGATCTAATTTCTTCAATTTGAGTACTCGTATCTTGCAACCAAATTGTATTGGTTCGCACATCAACACTCAATACACCTCGCTCAGAGAGCAACGAGTTATTGGTGTCTTTCAACATCGCCGCAATTTCAGTCGCTTTCGCGTAATTAATCTGCAATAAATCCGAACGAATCGGCTCTAATTTTTTCGCAGCCTCTTGATCTTTTAATGCGCGATTTTCACGTGAAATAAACTGCTGACTCGTATCAACCAAGATTACATTTCCAGCTTGACGCTTATCCAAGCCATGAGTAGTCAGGATAATATCCAATGCCTGATCCCAGGGAACATTATTCAAACGCAAGGTGATATTCTGCTTTACATTATCGCTAACAACAATGTTTACACCAGCGAAATCGGCCAATATCTGCAACACCGCACTTATTTTAATATCTTGAAAGTCTAATGAAATACGTTTCCCCGTAAATACTTTTTTTTTTAACTTAGCTTTTTGTATTTCTTCGACACTCATTAGCTGAGCGTTTGAGCCGATTAATGCATTTTCTTTAGCATATAAAGCCGAATAGCCCAATACAAACATTAAGAACAATAAAACGCTTTTATACAAGTTGATCTCCTATCGAGGCGAACGCAGATCGATGGCAACCTTTTTTTTCTCCCATCGTCCAGCCAGTTGAACTAATTCTTCGAGTTTAATTCTGCTCTCATCAATATGAACTATCTGCCCATTATTTTTTCCCATGTGGTCCCCTTTTTTTACACGAGTGACAAGGCCTCCTGGCTGACTTATTAAAGCCCAAACAGAATGACCTTCCTTCAGCGTACCCACAAATTTGAGTGAATCTAACGGGAACGCTTCCAATGCTTGTTTAAGGCGCTGGGTATTTGGTGCAATCGAATCCACTCGATTCTCTGTTTGAGTAAACTGAAATGGACTTCGTCGCGTATCGTCTTGAGGAAATGTAAACGTTGATACGGGTTTCAACTCAGGAATAGCTGGAATAGGTCTAGCTGATCGACTTTTGATCCGTTTAATGTAATGCGTCAACTCATCCTCAGCGGAACTGCAGGCACAGAGCAACATGCAGGCTAAGATCCCGAAGGGTATTTTCATAATATTGTGCCGAAATAAGTGCTTCATTGGGTGCGGTATCGATAAATTGTTGCTGTGATTTTCATAACTAATTGCTCTCCTTTTCCCGGTGTCTTCTTATCTATCGCTACAGACTCAATTACAAAATCATGTAATGTAATAATCCGATTCAGTTCAGCAGCACGACTTAAAAATATAGCGAATTGATAGTAACTACCCGTGACAACCATTTGTATGGGTAACTCAATATAAAAATCGTGCGTCATCTCTGGTGCAGGAGCAAATAAGAGAAACGTTAAACCGCTCACTACCCCTGTTTTAGAAATATCGTCCAATAATCCAGGCATTTCATTTTTTGTGGGCAATTGCCGCAGCATCGTCCCAAATTTATCCTGCATCACTCTCATTTGATGACGATATGCTTCAAAATTAGCAGCTTTCTGCTGGAGATTTTCAAACTCAGACTTTAGTTTTTTTTCCTGAGCGGCCAGGATATGTCGTTTTTCAATATTAGGACTGATGAAAAAATAACACCCTAGGCGGAATACCAAACACGATAAAATCAAAATAACACCGATTTTGATTGATTTCGGCCATTTCCAAATGTCCTCGATTGTTAATTCTTTCACATTAAAATTCATATTGATTAACCAGGGTCTGACGGTGATTTAGGTTTCAAAATAAAGCTTAATTTAAACTCACTTGATGAGTCCTCAATGTCGTCCTTCATTTTTTTAATTTCGGTTAGCTCAGGAAGTTGAATCCATGAGCTGGCTTCAATATTTTTCATTAAGCGAGAAATATTATTATTGGACTCGGTGTACCCCGATAACCGTATTTTATTGCCGACGCGTTCTACGCGAGTCAGATACACCCCTTCCGGTAAAATAGTGATTAACTCATCAAACAATCTGACCGTTAACGTTCGATCCGATTGTAAATTCTGAACAATAACCATCCTTGCAATTAAATTTTGACGTAACGTTTGTAAGCTTTTAATTTCTTTAATTTGTTTTTTGTATTCAGTGACTTCAATTTCAATGCGTTTATTTAAAATGGATTGCACTTTAATTTTCGTAACGAGATAGTGATTCACAATGAAAACACACCCCACAGCAACAACTAACGCAGCAATTAAACAGACTTGAAATAGTTTTTTATCTTGCTCCCGCTTTAACTCACGCCATGGTAATAAATTAATATCTGTCATCGTTTCACTTTATGCCGAAGTGCCAGACCACAGGCGACCATTAACGATGGAGATTCTTGAATAATCTGATCTCGATTAACGTTATGACTGAAACTGAATGTGGCCAACGGACTCGCAATAGTTGTTGGTACATTGACATGGGCTTGTAATAATTGTGCTATATCAGGCTGTCTAGCAACGCCTCCTGCTAACACAATATGATCCACACAATGATATTGGCTGGTCGAAAGGAAAAATTGCAACGAACGTTTTACGTGTAAAAAAATAGTGTCATAGAACGGTGTCAAAACACGTGTTTGATAATCATCAAGCAACGTTCCTTTTTCAACAACCTGCATCGCTTCTTGAAACGTTATTCCATACTGCCGAACAATGTCATCAAGTAACTGCTTCCCACCAAAATCTTCATCTCGAGAATAAATAATTTTTAAATTATGCAATATCAAAAAGTGTGTATGTGTTGATCCAATGTCAATAATTGCCACTACTTTGTTTTTCCCGCTCGCAGGAAGATTTGATTTTAATAAAGAGGCCGCACGCTCAACCGCATACGATTCAACATCAACAACTTTTACGTCCAATCCAGCGAGTCGTAGAACTTCAACACGGTTATTCACATTTTCTGCACGTGAAGCAACAATTAAAATATCGTGCATCGCTGAATTTTTAGAAGATGGGCCTAATATATTAAAATCAATATTGATTTCATCGATGGGAAATGGAATGTATTTATCCGCTTCAATGAGAACAAACTCTTCGATCTCACTTTCGCTCATTCCTTGGTTCATTTGAATGACTTTACTAATTGCAGATGCATCAGGAACTGCCACGGCCACCTGATCAGTTGAAAAATGAGAGGATGAAACAAGCTGCTTAATCGTTGCTGCCACAGCATCAACATCATGAATGGTTGTTCCATCCATTGCGGCATCGGGAAGAAGCTTACGTCCATATCCTTCGACGCACGGATTCTCTCCATGGCAGGAGAGTTGGAGAATTTTTACAGCCGTAGGACTGATATCAACTCCAAGAATTGATTTATTCTTTGGTTTCATCAAACTAAACACTTTGATATTTCCTCTGCGCTTATGCTATCCATAATCCTAGGATAATATAAGCTTGCGCGATGTTGGACTTTTTAAGCGGAGTATCATCTCAAACTTTTTCTTTAAATCATAGCCTTAGTAGTGTAAATTAACGTTTTTTTTAGAGTGTCTAAATCATGAACGCATCAGTCTACCTTCACCCATCAAAGCAAGGGACCATTCGAAGAGGCCATCCGTGGGTTTTTCCGAAAGCTATTCATCGTGAAACCGGCAATCCAAAAACGGGTTCGCTCGTCAATATATTCACGGATGAAAGTGAACAGTTTGGGGTGGGCGTGTACAATCAGCACTCCCTTTATCGTGTCCGTATTTTGGCACGAACGGAAGAAAAATTGGACTTGTCTTCCCTTGAATCGATTGTGACACATCGCCTGAAACAAGCGTTGTCGGTACGCCACAGCCTAAACCTACCCAATGCCACAACAACCGCTTATCGCTTATTCAATAGTGAAGGTGATGGACTATCGGGATTAACCATCGATCGATTTAACCACATCTGCGTTGTATCAAGTTCAGCCTATTGGGTGGAATCCAATAAATCAATCATCACTGCGGCGATTAAAACCGTCATTCCTAACGACGAAATCGTATGGTTACCGCAGATCAAAGCACTTGCGCAAGATGGATGGAAAGAACCGGTAGAGAAACCTGAAGATCGAATAGAGATTGTCACTGAATCAAGCATTCAATACCAAGTTGATTTTTCAAATGCGCAAAAAACGGGGTTATTTCTCGATCAACGCGAAAACCACATGAGAATAGCCGCAATCGCATCAGGTAAACGTGTTTTAGATCTCTACACCTACACCGGTGGTTTTGCTTTACATGCCGCTAAAGCAGGAGCCAGTCGAGTCACTGCTGTTGATAGTTCCTCACAAGCCATTGAGCAGGCTAAAAAGAACGCTGAACTAAACAATCTCAGTCAGATTGAATGGATAAACGACGACGCCAGAGACTATTTATCTCATGCTGCAAACTACGATATCGTTATCCTCGATCCACCAAAACTCGCTCCATCTCAGCAACATTTGCAACGCGCTAAAAACTACTACCGATTTCTTCACCGTGAAGTATTTAAAGTGATGCAATCCGGTTCACTTTTATTGACATGCAATTGCTCATCAGCATTAACGTCTACCGAATTTGCTGATTTAGTCTATTCTCAAGCGCGAACCGTTGGAAAATCAGCTCGAATATTAGGTATTTTTGGACCATCTAGCTGTCATCCAACACTACCCGCTTTCCCTGAGGGCAATTATTTAACCGCAGTATTGCTCGGACTAGTATAATTTTGTACAAAAATACTGTATCCTTTCACAGTTGAACATCACGTAAGGTTAACGAATTCAATATGAAAAAAATAAGCTACTTCTGGCGAAAAGGCTTTTGGGCCTTATTAAGTTTGTCTTTTCTACTTCTATTTGGAGCGGGGCTGCTCTATATCTATCTTGAAAGCCAACTCCCGGACGTTGAATCACTCAAAACAGTACAACTGCAAGTTCCTTTGCGCATTTATAGCCAAGAAGGTTTGTTAATTCAAGAGTATGGTGAAAAAAGACGAATTCCTATCGCCTATGATGACATTCCTAAGACACTGATTTATGCGGTACTTGCAACAGAAGATCAGCGCTATTTTGAACATCGAGGCGTTGATGTCATGGGATTAGCTCGTGCCACAGTTCGCATGATGCAAACAGGCACTAAGTCACAAGGTGGTAGTACCATCACGATGCAGGTCGCTCGTAATTTTTTCCTCGATCGCAAAAAAACATTTTTAAGAAAATTTAATGAAATATTACTGGCGATCAAAATCGATCATGAGCTCAGTAAAGAAAAAATTCTCGAGTTATATCTAAACAAAATTTATTTGGGCAATAGAGCATATGGAGTCGGTGCGGCGGCTCAAATCTATTTCGGAAAGCCCTTAAAAGAATTGAATCTTTCACAACTCGCGATGATTGCGGGCCTCCCTCAGGCACCATCGACTCAAAATCCAATTATCAATCCAGTCGCCGCCAAAAAACGACGTGATCACGTACTCGAACGCCTATTAGAAGAAAAATACATTACTCAAGAGCAATATCAAGAAGCAATAAAGCAACCTGCCATTGCAACCTTTCATGGTTCAAATATTGACGTATCCGCACCTTATGTTGCTGAAATGATACGCCAGTCTCTATATGAACACTTCGGGCAAGATGCCTATACAAGAGGGTATAAAGTATACACTACAGTCAACGCAGCCCTGCAAACTGCGGCCAATCAATCTGTTGAGAAAACGTTATTTGAATATGATCGTCGTCATGGCTATCGTGGAGCAATCACCAATGTTGGTAAAGTAGACGTCCACTCTCCAAAAGTAATTCGTCATCTACTGGCTCAATACCCTGTGCTCAACAAAATCGAGCCCGCAATTATTGTGTCTGTCGCAGAACAACAGGCAACGGCAATAACACATAATGGCACAATACACACCATCCCATGGCAAGGACTTTCTTGGGCTCGCCCCGCATTAAAAAAAGGCTGGGTTGGTAAAGCGCCCGGCTCAGCCGGTCAAGTCGTTGCTGTTGGCGACATTGTGTATATTCATCTTCATGATAATCAATGGCAACTCACGCAAATTCCGCTTGCCGAAGCGGCGCTTGTTGCAATCAATCCATCAAATGGCGCAATTAATGCTCTAGTAGGTGGTTTTAATTTTCAAAAAAGTAAATATAATCGAGCCACGCAATCAACTCGACAGCCAGGATCAAATTTCAAACCCTTTATCTATGCGGCAGCTTTAAACAAAGGCTATACGCTTGCAACGCAAATTAATGACGCACCAATCGTCGTTGCCGATCCCAGTCAGGGTGCGGGTGGTCTCTGGCGACCTCGCAATGACAACCTTACTTTTAACGGCCCTACACGATTAAAAGATGGCCTTATTCGATCGCGAAATCTTGTTTCGATTCACATCCTCGATGATATTGGCATCGATTACGCCATCGATTTTGTATCGCATTTTGGATTCAATAAGGCAACCCTGCCACATACCTTGTCATTAGCGCTGGGCACACTTACCGTCAGCCCATTAGATTTGGCGACTGCATATGCGGTATTTGCTAATGGTGGCTTTAAGGTAAATCCTTATCTTATTGATCATATTACGGACGGTGATGACAAGCGTTTACTTCAAGCAAAACCGTCTCAAGCATGTGCCGCATGCAGTGAAGAAAATCCGTCTGCACCTCGCATTATATCCAAAGAAATTGCCTTTTTAATGAACTCAACACTCATGGACGTCATTCAATTAGGTACAGCACGACAAGCAAGGCAACTTAACCGGCATGATATTGCTGGAAAAACGGGAACAACGAATGAGCAAGTTGACGCCTGGTTTTCAGGCTACAACCCTGATTTAGTCGTTACCACTTGGGTAGGATTTGACACCCCAGAATCCCTGCACGAATTCGGCGCTCAACTCGCCCTTCCTTTATGGATGGATTTTATGAAAGTCGCTTTAAAGAATAAACCCGAGCATATTATCGAGCAACCTGAAAGCATCGTCGCAGTCAATATCAACCCCAATAACGGCTTGCAAACAACCGCAATAGATGGACTCAAAGAATATTTTCGCCAGGATGAAATTCCAGCGATGGAGGAAGGGAGAAGCATAGCAGGGAATTCAACGGCTAAGAATGCAAGCGAAGAGGATTTGTTTTAGTAATGAGGCTAGATAGTGGAGAGTCTGTACTTCTCTCCACTATTAAACTTGAACACACGGATCCGCAATTTTTGGATGGCATC
>DIUW01000034.1:17362-24658 GCA_002423125.1 Legionellaceae bacterium UBA6148
GACAGTCAAAAACTGCGGAATTGAGAGAACACGTTAAGCTACGCTCCTAACAATGCATCTCTCGGAGCAACATACTCATAACCCAGATCACGAGCTACAGCTTCATATGTCACTTTGCCACGATCAATGTTTAGGCCATTTAAAAAATAGGGATCGTTGAGTAATGCCGATTGAACACCTTTTGTCACCAAACTTAAAACAAACGGCAATGTTGCATTATTCAGAGCAAACGTCGATGTTCTTGGAACGGCTCCTGGCATGTTTGCGACACAGTAATGCACAATGCCATCAACCACATAGGTCGGTTCCTGATGCGTTGTAGCATGACTCGTCTCACAACAACCACCCTGATCGATTGCGACATCAACCAGAACAGAATGCGGCCGCATTTTTTGAAGCATCTTCCGCGTCACCAGTTTGGGCGAGGCTGCACCAGGTGTTAAAATAGCTCCAATCACAAGATCAGCCGAGGTGACGTATTGCTCTATCGCTTCTTCTGTTGAGTAAATCGTATTTAATTTGGAACCAAATTGAGAATCAAGCTCTTGCAAACGTTGTAGTGATTTATCAATGACCGTCACGGATGCTTCCATGCCAATTGCCATACGTAGCGCATTGGTCCCCACAACTCCACCACCCAATACAACAACACGAGCAGGTGCAACCCCCGGAACGCCTCCTAATAACACGCCACTTCCGCCCTGTGCTGACTCTAAGCAATGCGCTCCCGCTTGAATTGACATTCGACCGGCAACTTGCGACATCGGCGTCAACAAAGGTAAACCACCATTCGGCTGAGTCACTGTTTCATAAGCAATCGCAGTCACTCCCGACTCAATTAATAACCGCGTTTGTAGCGGATCTGGCGCTAAATGTAGATACGTAAAGAGCACTTGCCCTTCTCGCAATTGCCGACACTCAATGGGCTGAGGCTCTTTGACTTTGACAATCAAATCAGCTCGCTCATAGATTTCATCAGCAGTGTCCAGTACTTGAGCGCCGACAACTCGATAATCATCATCGGTAATGCCAATCCCTAGACCTGCATTTTTTTCAACTAAAACCACACCACCCACTCGAATCACTTCACGGACACTTGCAGGAACAAGACCTACCCGATTTTCAAATAATTTAAGTTCTTTTGGTACACCAATAATCATTTAGAGCCTCCCAATTGTTCTATCATCTTCGGCACGATCTCAAACAAATCACCCACTAGATAATACGTAGCAATTTGCATGATCGGCGCGTCCTCATCTTTATTAATGGCAACAATCACCTTAGAATCCTTCATCCCCGCCAAATGCTGCACAGCACCAGAAATACCAATCGCGATATATAAAAGGGGAGCAACCACTTTCCCCGTTTGTCCGACTTGATAATCATTTGGAACAAATCCCGCATCAACAGCCGCTCGTGACGCACCAACAGCCGCCCCTAATGTATCGGCTAACGCATCAATCAATTGAAAATTCTCTTGATTCTGCAACCCCCTACCACCCGATACAATAATTTTAGCTTGAGTCAGTTCAGGTCGTGAGGACTCACTCAAGTGACTCGTCACAAACATACTTTTCGCTAAAGGAATATTTTTTTCAGTCCGTTCAATGGGGCATGGCGATTGCTCTGTATGAACAGAGTCAAACGCGGTCGCTCGGATCGTGGCGACTGTTTTCTCATCCAAAACACGTACTGTTTCCAGTGCATTTCCTGCATAAATGGGATGTTCAAGTGTTTTTGAATCAATGATTCTCAGCACATCAGAAATCTGCGCAACATCCAGCAATGCAGCAACGCGGGGCAACATATTTTTCCCGTAGGTACTAGAGGACGTCAGGATGACTTGAAATGGTGACGCTAATTCGACAATTGTTTGAGCTATATTTTCAGGCATTTGATGCTCATAGCAAACATTATCAACCAGTAACACTGTGCCAACCCCTTCTAAAGTAGCCGCTTCTTCAGCTACCGCTTGGCAATTAAACCCTATCACTAATAATACAATGTTCCCTTCGTATTGCTTTGCAGCGGTCAAAACGTGTCGCGTCACAGGATGCATCGTCTTATTGTTATGCTCAACGATAACTAAAATACTCATTCTTTCTCCTTTCTAAAGCACTCTAGCTTCTTGTTTTAATTTATCAATTAACGCTTCAACTGATTCTAGCTTCACGCCACCACGTCGCATAGAGGGTGCTTTGACTTCTAAAATTTCAATATGTTTTTTTAATGTAAGACCAAGTGATGCGAGTTCCACAACGTCTAATTTCTTTTGCTTGGCTTTCATAATATTAGGAAGGCTTGCATAGCGAGGTTCATTTAAACGTAAATCAGTACTAATCACTGCGGGCAACTGCACCTCAATGGTTTCAAGACCTCCATCTATTTCACGAATGGCTTGTATATGAGAGTCCGTAACATCAATCTTTGATACAAACGTTGCTTGTGGCCACTCTAATAATGCCGACAACATTTGCGGAGTCTGATTATTATCTCCATCAATCGATTGTTTGCCCATTAATACTAAATTGGCTTGTTCACTCAACACAATACGATGTAAAATTTTCGCTAACGTTAGACAGCAATGGGCGTCGTCTGTACTTACAAGAATCGCACGATCAGCACCTAGCGCAAGTCCATGCCGCAATGTTTCCTGCGAATCAAGTCCACCAATGCTCACGAGGACAACTTCTGCTGCGACTTGTTGCTCCCTAAGACGCAGAGCCTCTTCCACTGCAATTTCGTCAAATGGATTCATTGACATTTTGATGTTTTTTAACTCAACTCCACTATTATCTTGCTTTACTCGAATTTTGACATAAGGATCAATAACTCGCTTCACCGCTACTAAAATTTTCATCAAAAACTCCACTTGTTATTCAATCCATATTGCCAGAGAATGAGGTCTTAATTCAAGGAAAATACCTGATGAAAAAAACAATCATCGCTTTAGAGATCACTTTAATAGGCACCTTGTTCAAAGCACACAAATAAAGTATATATAAAAAATATTTGAAAAAAAATTGAATTATGTCTAGCGTATCAAATAAGCTTCATGTACAATTAATCCTACAGTTACTCGAAATAGTACTGTGGTTTGGATTCATAGATTTAACCAACAATAAGGAAGTTAGTATGAGTTTTGATACAAAAGAAGCGCCACTGGCCACACTTGAAAGTCTAAAGCAAGAACAAGGCCAAGGTTTACAAGAATTGGTCTATAGCTTAGTGACTCGTTTTCTTGCTGAAAACAAAAGCAAAAATATCAGTGATCTTTACGATATGATTCTTGCTGAAGTTGAGCCGCCTCTTTTACAAGCGGTTATGGAAAAACGCAGGGGCAACCAACTCCAAGCGGCAAAAATGCTTGGAATTAGCCGTGGGACAATCAGAAAGAAACTACAACGTTATTTCGGAACAAAATACTTCCGATTGACTGACGAATAGTTTTTTCAGTACGGCAGCAAAAAACCCGCTATTGCGGGTTTTTTGTTGTCCCTAATTTCCCTTCATGTAAAACAATCGATTTATCCATTTGAGCCGCGAGTTGTAAATCGTGAGTAACAATGACTAACGCTGTTTGTAATTGCGTATTAAGATTGATCATAAGCTCAAACACTTTGGCGGCAGTTGCTTGATCTAAATTTCCGGTCGGTTCATCAGCAAAAATACAGAGCGGTTTATTAATCAACGCCCGAGCGATGGCGACTCGTTGGCGCTCTCCTCCTGACATTTGGCCCGGCTTATGACATTTCCGTTGAGAGAGCCCTACTTCACCGAGCATCTCACCCGCTTGTTTTTCGGCAGTCCCAACACTCACTCCCGCCAATAAAAGCGGCAACGTCACGTTCTCTAATGCAGTAAACTCGGGTAATAAATGATGAAATTGATACACGAAACCTAAATGTTTATTGCGTGTAGTGCAGCGCGTTTTTTCACTCATCAATTGCCAATCAACGCCATTAATATAAACTTGCCCCCTTGTTGGAATATCTAAACCGCCTAGTAAATGTAAAAAGGTACTTTTCCCAGATCCCGATGGACCTACGATGGAAATTCGATCGCCTGAAGAAACTGAAAAATCAATTCCATTTAATACATCTACTGATGTTTTTCCATCAAGATAAGACTTACTGAGCTGATGGCATTGAATAATAGGGTTACTCATAATGTAAAGCCTCCGCAATCACTGTTTTTGAAGCGCGCCATGCGGGATAGATGGTTGCTAAAAAACTCATCAAAAGCGCAATAAAGCAGATTTCCAATATATCACTGAATAAAATTTTAGAAGGTAAATAATCAACAAAATAAACATTAGAAGATAAGACCTGTATGTCAAATAAGGATTGTAAATAATTGACAATCATCGTCGCATTACTCGCTAATAATAACCCCAAAATGAGACCAATCACCGTACCCACTACTCCGACCATCATGCCTTGAACAATAAACACAGCTAAAATAGTAAACGGAGTCGCCCCAATCGTTCTTAGGATTGCAATTTCCGCCTGTTTATCATTAACAACCATCACCAACGATGACACTAAGTTAAACGCAGCAACGGCTATGATTAATAATAAGATTAGAAACATCATCGTTTTTTCCATTTTAACGGCATGGAAAAATGCCCCAAACTGATCGGTCCAGTTACCGACTTGATATCCATCACCCAATTTTTCTGCTATCAGCTTCGATAAAGCGGGCGCTTTATAAATATCGTCCAATTTTAATTTAAGACCGGATATTTGATTACCCATCTGCATTAATACTTGAGCATCAGATAAACCAATAAATGCAATTTTGGAATCAAAATTAAATCCTGTTCCAGCTGAAAAGATGGCCTTCACCGTAAATCGTTTAAATCGAGGGACCATCCCCGCAGGAGTAACCGTCGCTTGAGGGATCATAATTGTCACTTTATCGCCAACACCTACGCCCAGCGATTGTGCAAGCCCGGTGCCAAGAACCACGCCAAAGTGACTTAAATCAGACATATCACCTAAAATTACTTTTTCTTTCAAGCGATCAACACGTTCCTCATAACTTGGAATGATCCCCGTTAGGATGATCGGTAACACTTGCCCGTCGTGAGTGAGTAACCCCTGAGCGCCTACGTAAGGAGCAACACCAACAACGCCCGGAATTTTTTGCATTTCTTGTTCGAGATCTTCCCAATTTGAAATTTTATCATCATCACCAGTCAGCGTAATTTCAGGCGCCATACCAAAAAATCGCTTATGAATTTCATCATCAAACCCATTCATCACCGATAGAACAGTAATTAATACCATCACACCAAGCCCAATACCGAGCATGGAACTTAAAGAAATGAATGACACAAAATGATTATTTTTTTTGGCTCGGGTATAACGTAATCCGATAAATAAAGGCAGTGGTTTATACATAGGTCAATTCGATGGGTTCAAAATAGTATTGTATAGTGCATAATGCTGTAGATCCATTAATCCAAATATATTTTAGCACTGGCTCCAAAATACGTCTGCGCATAGGCACCCACAAAATTACTAAATGCGGCTTGGCTATATCCGTAATTTAAATTGATTTCTGCAAGGCCTCCGATTATTTTAGTCAGCGCCAAATTATAAGCAAGAACTTGTTTATCCAATCGTTCGGCAGATGGCGTTTGTAAAATAGATTGTGTTCCAATACCACCTTCAGCAGACATAAACCACGTATAATTAAATTGACGCTTGAGGATTAGAAACAACATCCCTTCCTGCAATTGAGCTGGACTGAAATAGTTTGGATCGTTGTACAACGAATTTTGATATTCTCGGTAACGCAATTCACTGAATAAGCCTAATTCACTAATCAATTGATAATTTAAAGAAGCCGACAGTCCATTGCGATTATTATGATCTGTAAACAGGCCATGAAATCCTGTAAGCCGTGCATAAGCTCTCGGCACGGGGTGAATAAAGACACTCCCCTCTGTCGTATTCATTAAAATTTTATTTTGTAAAGCTGGGATCGTTTCGACCAATCCTTCACTGTTATTAAGGGAAAGTAAGACATAATCATTGATGTGATATAAGCCATTTGCATTCCACAAGAATGGGTTCCACGATGCTTGACTGCTCTGTTTGTAAGTAACATTCGTTGGCGCAACAGAAAGATTAATATCCAGACGATCGTCAATATTCATCATATCTTGTTTTAATAGCAACATATTGGAATCGGCTAAATGCATTGGATCAAAATATTCATTTTTAAGCAATCTAACCGTTGTATTTGAGTTGATACCAAACGATCGATAGCTTGCAAATACAGACCCACGATCAATCCTGAATGCTGCTGAATCCTGAACGGTATAGTAATCTCCCCCCAGCACTTCTTTGGATGTTTGCTGTTTTAGAAGCCAATCAACGTATTTTTTTTGATTAATCAAATAACTACCACGAGGAATTTGTTGTAACATAGACGCTTTCGACTGCCAGATAGCTTTAGCTTTATATCCCCACCCCGATCCTAATGCTGCTTTTGTTGCAGCAATGACACTCATAGGATAATGAAAAATTGATTGGCGTTGTGAAATGGAAAATGCCGTTCGAGGATAATCCATATTGGTTTTCGCAATAACGCGACCTGTTGTAACGACTTCTCGATCGTCCGGGCTAAGCTGCATCAAAGACAACTCGTCAAATGCGTTTAATGCCGTTGTATAATATTCAAGCCAAAGTGCACTTCGTGTGATGCCAAATAAAGCTATTTTTCTTTCTTCGGTATTGTTTGCCACATTTTTGGCATATTTGTAATACATTAAAGCCACTCGCGGATCTGAAAGCATCAAAAAGGTATTTCCAGAATAAAGATAATATAAGTAGCTTGTTTTATCGGGGTATTGGGTCAATAACGCCTGTGCTTTTGTGGGCTCATCATGCATCATTGAATCACGAATAGCCGTCAAAGTAGCATGGCTTGATTGAGGCGTCGCGTTGCTCAAGTGAGAACAGAAACTCATTAAAACAAAAAGAGGCACGTATAATTTTAAGGTCATTTAGTGCCCCATTTTTTTTTATAGCGTGACAACTCTAAAAAATAACCATGAATAACCGATGGATTCATCATAAACTGATATAATAAAACATAAAGGATAAAGCCGAGTGTATTTTTTCTGATATGCAATCCATTGAACTTAAACAATTTTTTTTGACCAGCATAAAAAATAAAATTACTTAAAAACCCTAAAGGGAGAACGACCAACGTCATTGGACCCGCAATAAAAAAATAGCCAAAAAAAGCGGCAATGGCCAGGGCAAGAGCACCAAAGTTTAA
>DIUW01000012.1 GCA_002423125.1 Legionellaceae bacterium UBA6148
CCTGATAGCGATTAACCAAAGAGATAGATTTGGCCGCACAGTCATGGATGCAGCAACACAGCACCCCGAATTACTGAACATGATTTTAGCGTCATTTCCTGATTACGGGCTCAAAGGTGAGCAGAGGACCTTATCCAATTTAGAGCGCATGGTACAGCTATCAAAAATTGGGGGGCCATTGAATAGGCTAGTGGTAGCCAATGCCCTTCGAGATGAAGACGCATCACATGAGCACATTCTCTCGTTTATCGAAGAACTCAAAAAATTATCCTATTATACCCTCACGACAGAACCTTACAGTACCGTCATAGCGCATTTCGAAACTTTTTTAGAGTCTGATCAGAATATTACATTAGAAAGTATCCAGAAATCTTATCGAGATCTACAAAAAAAGCTACATGGCAAACCACCGTTATCAGTTGCTGCGAATGCTGCTATGGGAGCGCTTATATGTATGGCGCTGTGCCTCCCTTTTATTGATGGTGTAATAACTGTAATCGGGTCCATTGCGGAAATTGCTTTCGTCGCGGGAAATAGTGTTTTTGTCGGTACAAAAAAAACGGATGCTTATCAAGACAAAAAAGAAACGATCAATAACCAACTAGCCCCTCTGACTTCGGTCTTGTTTGAAGTAGAGCCATCAAAAAAAGGAGGGCCATTAGATAGGCTAGAACGAGCCAAAACCCGTCTCAATGAAGGCCCAGTAAAAGATCGCCTTCAGTCATTTATCGAAGAACTCAACAAAATCTCCCATTATACCCTCAAGACGCAACCTTATAGTACCGTCATAGCGCATTTCGAAAGTTTTTTGGAGTCTGATAATGTTACATTAGAAAGTATCCAAAAATCTTATCAAGAACTACAAAAAAATCTACATGGGAAACCACCGTTATCAGCTGCTGTAAAAGCCGCTATGATGGCCTTTATGAGCATAGTGCTGAAAGCTACTGCGATCCTCGTTACAGGATTAGCCTTGTCGCTCATCTGTCAAACCGGTTTTTTCGTACTTGTTGCTCCACTTTTAGTGCCTTTGACATTCGTATTCTCGGTTCCTTACGCTGCCACTTTGGGTTTTTTTAGCGGTAGAAAAAACACGGCTGCTTATCAAGAAAAAAAGGAGGCGATCAATAATCAACTAGCCCCCGTGACTTCTGTCTGGCTTCAAGGCGGCTAAACAGGATAAACCGCACCCAAAATAACGGGCTTGTTACTACCGGTTAATGCGCTCAAATCAAGGGGTACTTTATGGATTGTTTTTTCTGCAAACCACGCGAACATCATGGCTTCAATAAAATTAGGATCAACGCCCAATTCAGCGCTGCTGACCACTTGAGCATCTTTAGAATGCCGTTTTAACGCGTGTATTAAAGATGTATTATGCACACCACCGCCACAAATCACGATGTTCGTGATCGGCACGCCTGATTGATCAATCGCATCGCATATCGTCATCGCCGTTAACTCAAGAAGGGTTGCTTGAATGTCTTCTGGCGCATCGTTTTTTTGTAATTTTGACTCAAGCCAATGACGTGAAAAATATTCTTTACCAATACTCTTCGGCGGCTTTTGTCTAAAAAATGGATCTGACAACAGCTCGTTTAACAGCGATGGAATCACATGACCCGTACGAGCCCATGCACCATCAGCGTCATAAGGTTGATTTAATGTTAACTGAATCCACGCGTCCATTAAACAATTTCCAGGCCCCACATCATATCCCCGTGGAGATTGTGATTCTTGTAAAAACGTCACATTTGCAATACCACCAATATTTACAAGCGCCAGAGGTGTTTTCTGATGTGCAAACAATACTTGATGGTACATCGGTGCAAACGGCGCGCCCTGCCCCCCAACCACCAAATCTCGTGTCCTGAAATCAGCGACTACGCAAATATTCGTCATTTCGGCGATCGTATGAGGGCAAGCTAATTGTACCGTATAAGGAATCATGGCGGTTGCATCATGGCAAATGGTTTGTCCATGGCTTCCTATGGCAACCACATCGTGTGCTGGGCAATTTGCTTGTTTAAGTAATTCGAAAACGGCTAAACCAAACTCTCGACCAAGAACTGTGTTCAGCTGGTGTAACGTACCGAGACCCACTGAATTTGCCTGTAAAACATCATCTAAAAAACGCCTGGCTTCGACGCCATAGGGGCGAGTAATGCCCGCGATGCATTGATTGTTGCTCAAATCAACTAATGCAGCATCAACACCATCCATGCTGGTACCTGACATTAAACCGATATATAAAGCCATAAATAATCCTGATTTATAATGAAAATACGTATCCTTTCACAATCGCCGGATCACGTTGTTTTTTTGAAATCGTTGTCGGCCATGGATGGCCGGCATCGAGCGGCATGGATGCGCATAGCGTGTTTCAAAAAAACAACGTGATCCGGCGATTGTGACATCATACGAAAATACTACACATTCAACCTAAAGCAACGATAAAAATTTTCTGTCGTTTGCATGGCCAACGTTTCATAATCAACTTGGCGTAATTCCGCTAAACTTTGCGCAACATAACGTACCAATGCAGGATGATTTTGCTTGCCTCGAAACGGCACAGGTGCAAGATAAGGAGAATCTGTTTCAATTAACAACCGATCCGCGGGAATTTTTTTAGCAACATCGTGCAATGTTGTCGCATTCTTGAACGTGGCTATCCCTGACATCGAAATATAAAAATTTAAATCCAACGCTTGTTGAGCAATGTCCCAATTTTCAGTAAAACAATGCATCACACCACCAATTGACTCTGCACGCTCTTCCTTCATAATCATTAACGTATCTTCCGCTGCTTGTCGTGTATGAATGATCAGCGGTTTACCTGATGAAATCGACGCGCGAATATGCTCACGAAAACGCTGACGCTGCAACACGCGCTCATCTTCCGCATCAATCCGATAATAGTCAAGACCAGTCTCACCAATCGCAATACAACGTGGATGACGAGCTAATGTGTCAAGCATCACCGCATCAGGTTCATCCGTAAAATCACTATCAGGGTGAACACCAACAGAAATGAACACATCTGAATATCGCTCAGCGATTTCACAGAGCGTAGAGAATTCTTTCAGCTCAACACACACACTTAAAAAGCGATCAACACCTACCTCGCGAGCCTGTTGAAGCACAATATCTAAATTATTATCAAACTCCAGCAAGTCGATCCGATTCAAATGACAATGTGAATCAATAAGAGGAATGGGGTTAAACGAAGACATATCATCTGCTCCTACATTGTATCCGTCGAATGGATTCATTTACAGTTCCTTAAGTTTTTCAGAAAGACGCTGTGTAATTTTATAATATACTTGGCGCTTATTTTCACCGATAAATTGCACACCAACCCCCGCTGGCTTATTCCCTTGTGCGCCTTTGGGCGTGATCCAAATGACTTTCCCTTCTACGATAGAAAGATCTGATTCATCAAACAGCGCAATAGAAAGTGTGACCAAAGTCCCTAGTTCATAGGTATGTTGGGTATGCACAAATAATCCACCATCGTTCACAAAGGGCATAAAACTAAAAAAAAGCACATCCTCATTGTGAAAAACACAACTGAGAATTTTATTATCATCGATCATGATTCTTCCTGGACAAACCAATCAATAGATTTTCTAAAACCAAGGTCCCATTGATAGGGATATTATAGTTCAATTTTTTTAATGTTGAATTGAGTACATCCAGATGATTTAACAACCTCGCAGGGTGCTGCAACCGAGCAAAACGTACGAGTGGTTCATTGCCTGCAGAAACACTCTGCCAATTTTTCAACAGCTGCATTTGAATGGCTTGTGCCAAAATCAAGTACAATAACCAAATAACATCACCTAAATCATAACTCACCCACGCAGCTACGGCCCTGCAAGGCGATAGTTTCTGCTCAATGACATCGCAGAGTGCATTCAGCATGATATGCTGTTTTGAAAGTAACTCACCACGCGCAGATTCTGGCAAGTAATGCTCACCCAGTGCAAAATAATTGGATGAAGTAAGCCTCGTATCTGGGAACACCATCTGTTGGCAGCGACTTAAAATAGTCGCTGGGATCGTGCCCAATTGCTCCGCTACCAGAATAAAATAAACCGTCGAGGGCGGTTCCTCAAGAATTTTTAACAGCGCATTAGCCGAAGCCACATTCATTTTATCAGCAGGTTCAATCAAAATGACTCGGCGAGTCCCGCATTTGGGGCTGATATACACGTCATCTTGTAAAGCACGGATTTGATCAATTTTAATCGTACCATTTTTTGTTTCTGGACAGATGGGCTGAAAATCAGGATGCGTACCTGCTTTTAATAAATGACATGTGGAACAGGTACCACACGGCGCATTCGTCTCCTGGCATAACAACATCATCGCCAGATGATGTCCAAACGCAGTCACATTGAGATGCTGTGGGCCAACAAGCAATAGAGCCTGAGGCATACGCTGATGAATGATTGCAGGCATAATTCTCGCCCACAATCGATCGTGCTCTGGTAGGCGGGATCCGAGGCTACAACTCAACGGACCTCTCCTGCTTCAGTTGATAATCCATTAACACATTCACAATGGCTTGCTGAACAATTGATTCTGGCTGGTTTGCATTAATCACAACCACCTGTTCCATCGTTTTAATTTTTGCATAATAAGCATCATGCACCCGTGTGAAAAAGGTTTCTGGTTCCTGCTCAATACGATCGCTATGCCCTCGACTTAAGACACGATGCAATCCAGTCGTTGGCGAAACATCCAAAAACAAGATTAAATCGGGAGCAAACCCCTCAAGGCAAAAAGAAGACAATTGTTTAATCATTTGCACATCAAGCCCTCGCCCTCCGCCTTGATAAGCAAACGTCGACAACTCAAATCGATCGGCAAGAACCCACTGTCCCTTCTTCAAGGCCGGTTTAATAACGCACTCGATCAATTGTACTCTAGAAGCATAGAGCAATAATAATTCCGCACGAGGATCAAGCGATTCACCAGGAGGCGAATGTTTAATCAACGACCGCACGGCTTCACCAACAACCGTACCACCTGGCTCGCGTGTTGCGACAAAATCACCAACGTATTCTGTTAGAAATTGCTTGATCGTCGCAACTGCCGTCGATTTTCCCGCCCCCTCTAAGCCCTCAACAACAATAAAGCGCCCTAATTTTGACATCTTTCTAGCCTCCTAAGGAACCTTTGACAGATATTCAGTGATCGCTTTTCGTTGTTGTACGTACGTTTCTGAAAAGTGATGACCGCCACTGCCGTCAGCTACAAAATAAAGATACGGTGTAAGGGTTGGATGTGCCGCAGCATCGATGGCATCTCGCCCAACCATAGCAATTGGCGTGGGAGGAAGGCCATAATGTTTATACGTGTTATAAGGTGAATCAATACTTAAATCTTGATGCGTTAATTTACCTTGAAATTGGGCACCAAGAGCATATATGACCGTAGGATCCATTTGTAACGGCATACGTTTTAACAGGCGGTTCATAATAATACCAGAAATCAGTCGTTTCTCATCCGATTTCGACGCCTCTTTCTCAATAATTGATGCAGCAACCAACATTTCATATGGCGTTTTATAAGGTAGATTTGTGTTTCGAGTCGTCCAGCATTTATCTAAAAATTGCATCAAATGAGCGTGCGCTACCTGCAGTAATTGCCCACTCCGACTCCCAGCTTCATAATAATAAGTATCGGCTAAAAGCAGTCCTTCAGCAGAAGGATGGCCTTCGGCAATAGCGGCCCAATCGTCGGATTGTTGAATGACATAAGGCAAATGTTCCAACTGGGGGGCAATATTACGCTGTGTTGTACCATCAAGAATACGAAAAGGTAACATTAAAACATCACCTTTAAGCACATGCTGAAGAAATTGACGGGCCGTTTCACCTGCTTTAACTTCATAAATTCCAGCTTTAAGATGCTTTGATAAACCATGAAAACGGATATAGAGTAAAAACAAACGTGGTGATTGAATCAGCTTGTTACGTTTGAGTAATTGGACAAAAGAGACCGCGGAGGTGTTTTTATCTAATTGAATAATAAAAGATTGGCGATTATTGGTATGGATAGGTAGTGGTCGGTACAATAGATAATAAAACTTCAACGCTATGATTAAACCACTCATCAAAAGTAAAGCTAGAGCACAACTCATGGTGAATTTACGCATGCTTCTTCAAAATCCTCTAGCGATTACTTATGATGCGGGTCATGCTGCGGGTTGTGATCCACTTTGTGGGGCGGGCCTCATAAGATGGCCCGAAAACCACAAAAGTGCGAATCACATTATCCCAGTCGCTCTTTATGCTTCTTCTTTATCCATATTTGATTCGATGTAATCAATCGCTTCTTGGATTGTTGTAATTTTTTCTGCTTTTTCATCAGGAATTTCTGTTTCAAACTCTTCTTCCAGAGCCATTACCAACTCAACGGTATCAAGCGAATCAGCACCCAAGTCGTCAACGAATGACGCATCATTTTTTAACTCATCATCTTTAACGCCTAATTGCTCAACAACAATTTTACGAACTCGTTCAGCTACTGTACTCATGTTTGGTGTTTCCTCTTTCGTTTATAAAAAAACAGTTAATAAAAAAATATCTCAATCCATATACATACCACCATTCACATGAATGGTTTCCCCAGTAATATAATTTGCTGAATCCGAGGCTAAAAAACCAACAGTCTCAGCGATATCGTCTACTTTACCCATCCGCTTCAATGGAATTCGTTTTAACATTTCTTCGCGAACCATATCCGGCAGTGCAGCAGTCATGTCCGTTTCAATAAAACCCGGCGCGACAACATTCACCGTAATACCTCGACTGCCCATTTCTTGCGCAAGCGATTTTGAAAAACCAATTATACCCGCTTTCGCTGCAGTATAATTGACCTGCCCTGAATTTCCACTGGATCCCACAACCGATCCAACGGTAATAATTCGTCCCCAACGGGCACGAAACATTGACTTAAGACATGCTTTACTTAAGCGATACACAGCATTTAAATTCGTCTCAATGACACGATACCACTCATCATCCTCCATGCGAAGCAGCAAATTATCTGCTGTAATTCCCGCATTATTAACAAGGATAGAGGGCGCCTGGCCTTGATCCGATAATCGAGACATTAAATCATCAACGCTTGCTTGGTTAGTCACATCAAGCATAATACCTTCACCACAGCAGTTTTCCAATTGAAACAACTCGGTTATACTCAGCGCGCCTGCTTCAGTCGTTGCTGTTCCAAAAACAAAAGCTCCTTTTTTAGCAAGGTGCACCGCAATCGCTCGACCAATTCCTCGGCTTGCTCCAGTAACCAGTGCTACTTTTCCTTCCAACGTTTTCACGACGACCTCTCTTGTTCAGGCAAAGTTTTCAAGGTATAACACCTTATCTAAACTTGCATTGTCATACACACTCATTGCTTTCAAAGAACTATCGATTCGCTTAGCAAGACCACTGAGTACTCTACCTGGCCCGCACTCAATCACATGTTGCACACCATCATGCTTCATCGCTTGAATCGTTTCAACCCATCGCACAGGCTTATAGAGCTGCTCCTTAAGGAGTTGTCTTATATGTTGAGGCGATTCATAAACACTTAAATCAACGTTACTGATAACTTTTGCTTCAGGAGATCTAAACGATGTCGCTTGCAAATACTCTTCAAAACGATCGGCAGCACTGGTCAACAATGAACAGTGACAAGGGACACTCACCGGAATCACTTTAGCCATTCGAGCGCCGACTTCTTCAGCAAGTGCAATGGCACGCGCCACTGCTGGTGAGTGACCTGCAATAACCACTTGACCAATCGCATTATAATTCGCAGGCGTGACTTGCTCTCCAGTCGTACTTGCTTGAACACAGATCGATTGAACTTTATCGTCAGGCAACCCAACAATAACCGCCATCGATCCAAGGCCAACCGGAACAGCTTCTTGCATCAGTCGTCCTCGGTGCGAAACAAGTTCAGCCGCATCGACCAAACTAATCGCATTTGCGCACACAAGCGCTGCATATTCTCCTAAACTATGTCCTGCCATTATTGACGGTTTATAGCCTAGGCCTTGCTCTAAAAGAGTGTAAATCGCAACATCAGCTGTCAACATTGCGGCTTGTGTTTGTTCAGTTTGATTCAATCGCTCTTCTGGGCCTTGTTGAATCAATGTCCACAAATCATAGCCTAACCGTTCGGATACGGCCTCAAACATCTGAGTCACTTGAGGATATGAGCCAGCAAGCTCACTGAGCATACCAATATGCTGTGAACCTTGACCTGGAAATACAAAAGCAATGGTCGATTTCATACCATTCTCTCCATAACGCTAATAACGAACAATCATAGCACCCCAAGTCATGCCACCTCCGAATGACTCGAGCAACAATAATTCACCACGCTTAATCTGCTTATTTCTTATAGAATAATCTAAAGCCAGTGGTATTGACGCTGCGGATGTATTGCCTTGGTTTTCAATCGTAACAATAACACGCGACATCGGTAATGATAATTTTTTAGCAATGGCCTGAATGATACGAATATTCGCTTGATGAGGAACCAACCAATGAATATCTTCCTTTTGCAAATCACTATTGGCGAGCACTTCATCAACAATGTCACCCATAATGTTTACAGCTAATTTAAATACCTCATTCCCGCGCATCCCTATGAGTGGTCGCTTTTCTTGAGAGGTATGATTTGCATAAACTAATAATTTTTCATCATCAAACCGTGAGTGCAAAACACTCCCTACAATTCCTTGCTCAGTACTTGCACTCAAAACAACAGCGCCCGCACCGTCACCAAAAAGAACACATGTCGCACGATCAGTCCAGTCAATAGCACGTGACATACTTTCGCTTCCCACAACCAATACATGTTGCGCGGTTCCTGAGGAAATATACTGCTTTGCAATATCCATAGCATAAATAAAACCACTACAGGCTGCACTGATGTCTAAAGCTGGAATGGATCGAGAAATATTCAATGCTCGCTGCACGTGACATGCAACACTTGGAAAAAAATGGTCAGCAGTGCACGTGGCAACCAGGATTAAATCGATATCATTAGGCTCTAACTGGCTGGCTTCCAAGGCTTTCTTGGCCGCTTCACTGGCCATGTATGACGTTGTTTCATGCGGCGCTGCAATACATCGACTCTTAATCCCTGTTCGAGAAAAAATCCACTCATCGGAAGTATCAATTGTTGTTTCAAGCTCAATATTGGTCAACTGGCGCTCAGGCAAATAACTGCCTGTACCATTAATAATGGCGTTATTCATAACAACAGCCCCTGATTAACAAAATCAGCGATTTGATCACGTACCAAATCAACCGCATTACTCTGAACCTGTAAGACAGCCTGTTCGATTGCGCACTGGAATGAGATAACCCCTGCTCCACCATGGCTTTTAATGACGATGCCATTTAAACCAAGCATACTGGCGCCATTATATCGAGAGGGATCCATCCTTTTTTTCATACGCGTCAGAATCGGTGATACTAAAAATCCGACTAGTTTAGATATCCAATCATGCGTAAATGATTCTTTAAGCACATCTAATAGAAATTTAGTTATTCCTTCACTTGCTTTAATTGCAACGTTACCCACAAAGCCATCACAGACAACTAAATCCACTTCACCAGAATAAAATTGATCAGCTTCTACATAACCAACGTAATTCATTAGATCGCATTCTGAAAGCATATGCGCCGTGCGCTTCACCTGATCATTACCTTTAATTTCTTCAACACCAATATTCAGCAGCGCAATTCTTGGCCTAGGCTTTTTATCGATAGCCTGAATCAAAGCCGAGCCCATTACAGCAAACTGAAAAAGATGTTCGGCACACGAATCAACATTGGCTCCTAGATCAAGCACTCGAGTACAGCCTTTTCTAGTAGGAAGTTGTGCGATAATGGCGGGCCGGTCAATTCCTGGAAGTGTTTTCAAAACAAACCGTGCTGTTGCCATTAGAGCCCCAGTATTACCTGCACTCACGCAAGCCTGGGCTCTACCGTCTTTAACCAAACTAATGGCGACGCGCATGGAAGAATCTTTTTTATTACGCAGAACGTGCGAAGGGAGTTCGTCCATTCCGACGACTTCTGATGCATGCACCACGGTATATCGATCAACAGATTTGCCCGTCAACATAACGCCGTGTTTTTTTAAATGGCTGATGACTTGAGTCTCATCGCCAACTAACAACAAATGCAAGTTGGGATTACTTTGCTCAGCGCGTACGCAGGCAGGGATAACAACGGATAATCCGTTGTCCCCGCCCATCGCATCAATGGCAATGGTGATTTTATTCAAGTGAATTACTCAGCTTCTTCTTCGTAAGCATTTTCATTATCAAGAACTTTGCGTCCGCGATAATAACCATCAGCCGTAATGTGATGACGTCGATGAACTTCACCCGTTACTTTATCGACGGATAATGTTGGTGCACTCAATGCATCATGAGAGCGACGCATATCACGTTTTGAGCGTGACTTTTTATTTTGTTGAACGGCCATTCATTTACTCCTAAACAATTTATTTTTGCAAACCCGTAATTCTACCTATATTTTTCGCTTGAGCCAAGTGATCTCTGCACTTTTTTATGTGCCAATTTGAATTTTACTATTACATTCAACACGTTCAGCATGTTTTTCAGGTGCATATAAGTGCAATTCATCCGTAACAATACTTCCTAAATCAACCTCATGATGATTCGAAACAATGCATTCATAGTCTTCCATCATTCTTTCGGCTGTTGCTTCATCACGGCAAATAGCCAATTCAGTATAATTACAATATTCTGATTCAAATACATCAAGACAGCGTTGACACTGCGTCGATAATACGCCTGAAACATCGAGTGTTAAAAGAAAATAATCCGGATAACTTCGCACTGCGTAATTACAGGACAGCATACAATCTGATACAATATAAAAAGGCAAGCGTTCAGACAAGCTGAGTTGAACATGCGACGTTTCGAGCTGTTTAGAACGCGTTTTTAAACAAACAATCATGGTATTATCATTCTTTTTTTGTAATAACAGCCGGCCTTTTACCTCATCCCGAGCCGTTATTTTTTTAAAACAAGCAAATATTATACACAATGAATTAAATTATGAAACCAATTTTAGAAGATTCTGAAAAAATAATATCATCGAAGCCTATTGCAGGCAGACCCAAGGTCATTATCGGGATGTCTGGTGGGGTTGATTCATCCGTCGCCGCATGGCTGTTATGTGAGCAAGGATATGAAGTCGAAGGTCTGTTCATGAAAAATTGGGAACAGGACGATAAAAATGGCTTTTGCGCTGCGGCAACCGATCTCCATGATGCGCAGAAAGTCTGCGAACAACTGGGTATCCCCTTACATACTGTCAACTTTTCAGAAGAATATTGGCAGCGTGTTTTTACCCATTTTCTTCATGAATATGCTCAAGCAAGAACTCCCAATCCGGATGTTTTATGCAACAAAGAAATAAAATTTAATGCGTTTCTTAATCACGCTTTAACATTAGGTGCTGATTTTATCGCCACAGGTCATTATGCCCGTGTTGAAGTCAAAAATGCCATTGGTTTACTCTATAAAGCAAAAGATAGAAACAAAGATCAAAGCTATTTTTTACATGCAGTCGATCCAACAGCGCTCGCTAAAACACTTTTTCCTGTAGGTGGTTATTTAAAAACTCAAATTCGTGAGATAGCCCGTGAATTAAATTTAGCAACACACGCCAAAAAAGATTCAACGGGAATTTGCTTCATTGGTGAAAAGCGTTTTAAAACCTTCTTAAATGAATTCATGCTCGCCAAACCGGGACCAATTAAAAATTGTTCGGGAAGTGTAATTGGACAACATGATGGCCTCATGTTTTATACTTTTGGCCAGCGACAAGGTCTTGGTATCGGCGGAACAAAACACGGTGATGAATCCCCTTGGTATGTAGTCGAAAAAGAAGTATCAACGAATACACTGGTTGTCGCCCAAGGCGCTCACCACCCCATGCTTTATGCACAAGGATTAATGTGCAGTGCCATTCACTGGCTCGGTGAAACGCCTCCGGATTTCCCTTTGACGTGTTCCGCTAAAACACGCTACCGACAAGAATGCCAAGCGTGCGTTATATCTCCCTTAACAGGTCATCAACACGTCGTATTATTTTCGACACCGCAACGAGCAGTCACCCCTGGGCAATACGTTGTATTTTATGATAATAATCAATGCTTAGGCGGTGCAGTAATCGAACAAATTATTCGCTAATTTATTTTTTATACTCGAGCCCCCTAACATGCTCCTGAGCTCCACTCGAAAATTTATCTATTTTTTTCAACGACTCAAACACAAGCGCTGATCGCGTATGCGCAGGCGACTCTCCCGATCGTTTGTCAAACAGACCAAACATATGTTTTCTTTGAAGCGCTCGATGAAGAGTACTGGATTGAAAGATATATTCACCCGCAATTTTCGACACCGAGAAAAACCCACTCCGCTTAAAACTTTCTTGATACGTTTCTTTGAACAGATCTTCAGCAGATAATTTATCTTTATAAAATTCAACCGCACGTGATATAGCAAATAGCTTAGTGGCATAATCTTTCGAGGAAAAAAAATCCTGCTTAGTCGCTGCGAGTGAGTCTCTAATAAAGTGATAGCGCGTAAGTGGACTCAAGTTAGGGGCGTTCAGTTGTTTAAGCAATGCATCATGATTCGGGCTTTTCCCTGCTCCTATTAATACAGCACTATAAATTTGTACAAAATTCTTTACGATTTCAGGATAAAAAAATTCAGGGGAAAACAAACTACAATCATGTACTCCAAGATTGGTGATAGAAGTGACTGCATCCAAATACCCCAGAGAATACATCTCTCTCGATAATGTGGTCGCCAAACCAAACGAGCGTGTCGAAATTGGATCCACTCTCAGCTGAACTGTTCTTAAAGAATAATCATCACGTAATCGTTTATATCCATCTTGCTTGTGATGCATTGGATTCCAATTTACTGGTGCAATATCCGCAATATATTTCAATGCCAGACCAAGCTTTAGTCGTTTTTTTAGGGTTGATTTCAAAGGTTCTGCTATTGGATTACCATAAAGTGCCTGATGCGTCGCGACATCATTAAAACCAAATACGAGTGTTTTTTCTTTTTTTTTGTTCGGAATAAAATGTCCAGCTTCGTCCACGTCATCAAAATAATTCGTAGGGATATTGTCATACAATCCTCCATCAACAATCATTTCCTGTTGAGACGCTATCTCGATTGGAACGGGATGTAAATAAGCTGGAAGTGAGCAAGAACCTCGACATGCTTTTGCAATTTCAACATATGGAGTCAATTTAGCATTAAAAATTTGAAACTCAGCTCCTCGGCTTGCAGTAAGCTTAACTCCAGTCACCGTTAGTTTTTTAAATTGATTAGGAAAGTAACGATTTAATACTTCTAAATCATTAAAGGTAATGACCGGCACAGCTTTTTGACGACACCGATTAAAAAGCGGAAAAAGATCAACACAATCCCGTACAACATGATCACTCTGAAGGGATCTCATAAAGTGTTGAACTACGTCGACGATACTAGAACGAATAAAGTCCAACAATTCATCCCCACTTTTCGTAAAGACTCTAACCCCATCATGATTCCCAAATAACTTTCCGACACGATCCCCCATCAGTTTTGCTAAATTGGTATCCATCAATTCGCGTAATCGATCGGGTGTAACACCCACGGCAATCATCGCGGCAGATATCGAACCCACCGATGATCCTGATATTGCTTCCACATGATGAAAAGCACCGGTGTCGATCACCGCGGCGTAGGCGCCTGGATAGATCACACCCTTCGCACCGCCACCAACAAATACAAGACGTTCAATGTCTTTCGTGGGATTGAGAAGAATGGATGCAATGAGATCTAATTCGTCTGAATTTAAGGGGTAAGGCTTTTCTGAGTTCGTAATGGCCGAATCATATAATTTTAATGTTTCATCATTATCGTTTAATTCGGTGCAAGTAGGGTTTTGTTGCTTATCCTTTATGAAGCGGTCGACATAAAAAAGGCTATTCAGCTGCCCCTCACTATTTTTTACTCTAATATAACCAGACTCAAAATCTAAAGGAAGATTTGAAAGATCAGCAGATGGTTCGACCGACATTTGCATCGAGCAGATGTATTTTGTAGATTTCGATGTTTCACTGCCTTTTGTCATACTGTACACCATAAAGCATATTTATATTCATAATAGCACATTAAAAAAGCAATTAATGCCGCGCAGGCGGGGATGACAGTACTGGGTTAGAGGCGATTTTTGTGTAATTTATAAGCTCCACATTGAGAACTGCTGCTACGCCAATTTACACCCTCTCGATTTCCAACGCTTGTGTAACCACATCCATTGTTCAGGGTGCGCTAGAATAATTCGTTCAATGGCTTGGTTATAAGCGAGCGTATTACGATAAATAGACTCTTGGTTGGTATCATAATCTTGCCATAAAATCGGCTCAAAAAACTCAAGAACATGCTTTCCATTCGGTAGACGATATCCTGCCGCAGGAACAACGGGAAGACCTGTGTAACGGGCAATCGTTGCAAGACTGCGGTACGTCCCCGCTTTTTTTCCGAAAAACTCAACCGCAATACCTTCGCGCGTTTTCACAAAGGCATGTTGATCCATAACAAAAATAACTGCATGATTTTTATCAAGAGCATCGATCACGGCAGGCATCGCATTTTTATTAGGGATGACGTTTAGACCCGCACTGTAATAGCGACGAAATAAGAATCGCTCAATTGTTTTATTCACCAACATGCGACGTATAAAATGGAATTGTCCATGAAATTGTTTAAAATTTAAAACACCACCTAACGGTGCAAATTCCCAATTACCAAAGTGCCCTGTCAATACCAGCACTCCTTTTCCCTCAGCGACAACATTGAGCATATGCTCGTGTCCTTTAACATCAACACGTGATCGCAATTTTTCTTCACTGATAAACCGCAGGGAGATCATTTCTTTAATAGAGGTTGCAATATGCGAATAAAAGGCTTTAGCCAGATGTTTTTTTTGACTATCACTCAATGAGTCGCCATATACCTGATTAATATTAGAAAACAACACACTTCGTCGATAAGGCAAACAATAATAAATAAAACGCCCCATCCCTGAAACTCTTAGAGCATCCATTTGCTCGTCACGATCACTCACAGCGTTTCATCACTAAACATGCATTCAAACTCGCAAATCCACGATTAATCATCACTGCATAGGGTTTATTCATATCAATTGGCCGTGTTGTTGAAGAAACATCAAGTCCTTGGCACTCTGCAGCAATCGTATCAAAATTGGCCACTCCAGGAATACATTGATGATGTAGACTGTAGGCCGAAAGTACGGTATCTACAAGTCCAGATGCGCATAGGGTGTGTCCCATTGACCATTTAAATGCAGTCACAGGAACATGATAATCACCAAATACGCGTTGAATTGCTCGTGCTTCGCTTATATCAGAGCGAGGATTGCCATTGCCATGTGCCGCCAAAAAACCGACTTCGCGGGGATCAACCGATTGGCTTTCAAGCGACCTTGAAAGTAATCGTGCAAGTGATCGACCATCTGATTCAATAGAGAATAATCCACTACCCTCAGTGGTTGATGCACCACCTACAACTTCGGCATAACATGTTGCGCCTCGAGCGCGTGCAGCATCTTCATTTTCTAAAACAACCGCTGCAGCACCTTCACTGAGTATTGTTCCATCGTGCCGACCATCAAATGGCTTTAAATCACTCGGACTAATAACACCCAATTTATCATAATAATACAACGCTTGAGGTTCGTAACCCACATCGTAGGCAACAACAACGGCACGTTCCGCCTGCCCCTGCTTGATTGCGTGGTAAGCTTCAATCATCGCTTGCGTACCGCTTACCGCGTGATTGGTGACATTATGATTAACGCCTTTAAAACCGCACGTGATTCCAACATAGGCCAATACGTTATTGGGTAAAATACGCAACAACCACATGGGGTGAACTTCATCAAATAGTTGCTCCGCAAACGCCGTCATATCACCGTTTGACTTTTGCAGTAACGATAAAAAATCATATTGTTGATAGTATTTATTACCAGGAGACCCTACAAATAATCCGGTTTGTTCGTTGAACTCATCCGCCGAACTTAATGTATCTCGATACTCAAGCAATCCACTATGATTGATGGCTTGCATTGCCGCGTAAATACCAAGAACATCCTGTCGTGAAATGACCTTCATTAATTTACGATCGGGCAGCAGTTTTGCCGGTTCAAATGATTGAATTTCACCGCCTAAACGGTGCGACCATGATGAGATATCCCATTGTTTAATCTCACCCAGCCCCTGTTCTCCTGCAAGCAAAGCAGACCACGTTGTATCGACTGTATTTCCCGACGCAGTGATTGCACCAAGCCCCGTAATAACCACACGATTGGAACTCATGACCTCGCCCCTCCAAACTCAGGGTGTTTAAAGACAAGACTGCTATTCGAACCACCAAACCCAAACGAATTTGACAATACAACACCCAATGATTTTTCACGCGTTCCTTCGGTCACGTAATCCAAGTCACACTCAGGATCAGGGGTCGTTAAATTCGCCGTCATAGGAATGCGTCCATGATGGATAGATAAAGCCGATAAAACAGCTTCCAGTGCACCTGCGGCAGCAATCAAATGCCCCGTTTGACTTTTAGTCGAACTAACAGGCAATTGATTAACGAGTTCTCCAAATGCCGCTTTAATGGCATTCGTTTCACTTAAATCATTCATTTTTGTAGACGTACCATGAGCATTAACATAGTCAACATGGCTCGGTTGAACACCGGCGTCATGAAGCGCCCGTTGAATTGCTTGAAGTGCCCCGTCACCATTGGGATGCGAATCAGTAATTCGGTATGAGCTCAACGTATTGCCTTCGCCTGCCAATTCAGCATAGATCCGCGCACCACGTGCCTTGGCTTTATCCCATTCTTCTAAAATTAAAAACGCAGCGCCCTCACCTAGCACAAATCCATTACGAGTGAGATCAAACGGACGGCTTGCACGGCTTGGTGTATCATTGTCAGTTGATAAAGCGCCTAACAGGCAAAAACTTGAAAGCCCTAATGGGTTAATCATCGAGTCAAAACCACCCGCCAGCATAAAGTCGGCTTCACCGCGACGAATCACTTGCAATGCCAAACCTAGCGCCTGGCCACTTGAAGCACAAGCAGTATGAACAGCATTGGCATAACCCTGTATTCCAAACTGCTGACTCAATAATGATAAACAAGAATTCGACGTTGTTTTACCAAAATCAGCTAAATTAAAAAATTTTTGTGTTTTATTCTGTAATTCGCTCCAATCCGCTTTTCCAGTTGTTGCACAGGTTCTTTGAAAGCGTTGTAAATAATCAAACTCGGCTGTCATCATCCCACTTCCAGTGACAATGCCCCAACGATCTGCATTATGATCTTGCGGCATTACCCCTGCATCATCAAACGCTTGCCGAGCAGCTTCAAGTGCAAATTGGGTAAATGACATTGCAAAACGGTTGGGTTTTGTTTTCAGCGAAGAATGAAATTCAAATTGTTTTACTTCGGCTGCAATCCGTGTAGGAAATGCATCGGCATTAAATTGCTGGATCCGATCAATGCCGGATTTTCCCGCCATTAAATGAGCCCACGTTGATTGGGTGTCATTTCCCAGTGGAGACACAACACCTAATCCTGTAATTGCCACACGTCGTTTTGTCATATTCACCTTGTTAACAAAAGCTCCATCACACACACTCGCTTGCCATCAACTTCACTGCGAAAACTTAAAACTAATTCGTGTTCATCTTGACGCTTAACCGTCAAAAAACACGTAACGACTTCACCAGGGTGAATAAATTCATTCATTTTAATTCGACGCATTTCGCAAATGCGGTAAGGATCAGCCGATCCAAATGGAGCACGTTTCAGAAACTCTCGCGCTAGATTCAACTTACACTCAAGCAACACGGTCATTGGGAGCACTGGTTTTTTAGGAAAATGATCTGGAAAATATGAGGCAGCAGAATTGACTCGTTTTACAGCAGACAAATGAACGCCTGGTTCACTTGCAAGAACCGCGTCAAATGTAAATGATGTTTTAGGCGGCCGGGAAAAGCTCATTTTTTCGGCAGATTGGGGGAATGGAAGAGGCCATTCACCAGGCCGATTGATTTGTGAAAACTGTCGTAGCACTTCAGCACGATCAATAAAATCATCCATTGGCAATAATGGGCCTAGCGCTCCATCGACCGTAAATACCACCTCATCACCCACTCGAGCGATACTATGGTACTGAACCACGACATCATCCACAGCATCAATAATTGACTCAAGCAGTAGCGTTTCACCAACATACGCAGGCCGATGTAATCGCGCACTCGCGACCACTCCAGCAACAGGGCGTTTGGCAAAATCGCAAAACGCCATCACGTTCCATGCCGCTAACTGGCCCAGTGTTTCACCAATGAGAGACGATGTAAAATAAAGCTGACCATCATCATCCGATGATAGATAATAATCATCGGATGTGATGTGTTTAATCCCTTCGATTCGCTCGCCAAGAGACGAGTGAAGGATTCTATCTACAAATAAAAACCGCATTAGGCAAAGGATTCTTTCATTGACTGTTCGCTAATCGCCTCAACAATCAGTTTGCAGAACGTTTCAACAGTAAACAACATCGGAATTTCACTCACTTTCATGTTGTCTTTGAAATACTCGGCAGGCACTTCGCTTAAGTACGCTTTCAATGCGGCCAAACCTTTAGTCGTCAATACTCCGTTTTTCTCAAATTCATCTTCGCTCAAACTGCCCCGCGCATTTTTCTCGAGCTTGCCACGTGGTATTTTAATGCTATATTCTTTTTCAAGTTGGAACACTAAATCCAAAAAATCAATCGACTCTGCGCCCAAATCGGCAATTAATCGACGATCAAGTGTCACGTCACTTTCTTCAATAACCAACACATCAGCAATAATTTCCCGAACTTTTGGGAATACGCTTTCTATTGTCATGTTTTAATCCTCTGAAATGGTTCTAGGGTATGATCCTAAAAAAAGCAGTTGGATCTACTGAGAGCCGCTACTGCACTGATTCACTGGCTCTTTCTAGGATGATAGAAATTACCAGGTTTAAAAACTAATTATTGTAGCATATTTATTTTATAAAACGAAAAAAATGCAGTTTTAGCAGCAGTTCTCAATATAAAGCTTAAAAATTACACAAGAATCGCCTCTAACCCAGTACTGTCATCCCAGCGCAGGCTGGGATGACAATGATGTTGTTCAAATCATGTTCTCCATATTGAGAACTGCTGCAGTTTTAGGATCCTGATCCCGTTTTATTCCTTGCTTTCCGAATAAAAATTCTCACCAATTTTAATCCGACAGCGAGAATTTTGATTACGCCATGCGTTCGTATCACGTAATGAATAGACACAACCACAATATTCTTGCTGATAAAAATTCTCTCGTTTAGCAATTTCATACATTCGCGACGAACCACCATCTTTTCGCCAATTATAAGTCCAATAAATCATATCCGGATAGCGGGACGCCGCCTGTATGCCGGCGGTATTGATTTGATTCATGTCTTTCCAACGCGAAATTCCCAGTGAGCTGCTGATAACTGGAAATCCATTCTCATGAGCATAAAGTGCAGTTCGCTCAAAACGCATATCAAAACAAGCTGTACATCGTTTACCACGCTCAGGTTCCCATTCAAGACCCTTGACTCGCTCAAACCAATTGTCTTTATCATAATCGGCATCAATAAACGGGATAGCATGCTTTTCTGCAAATGCAATATTTTCTTGTTTACGAATTTCATATTCTTGAATTGGATGAATATTGGGATTATAGAAAAAAATAGAAAAATTAATCTTGGAAGCGATAAGGGCTTCCATCACTTCACCCGAACAAGGTGCACAGCACGAATGCAATAAAAGTTTATCTGCACTGTTGGGTAATTCTAGTGGTTCACGTTGAGTCATGTTTATCTCCTTCCAAATAACTCCCTTCATTTTTCCCTTCTCCCCAGACATGGGGAGAAGGTGCCCGTAGGGCGGATGAGGGGATTTTGAATACGTTATTTGCTGATATATACTTGTCGCGTCAAACAGGCTACGTTTTCTGAATAAAATGCTCGCGATAATAAACTAATTCCGCGATTGATTCTTTAATATCATCCAACGCTAAATGCTTGGATTTTTTTTTCAGACCGCTCATTAATTGTGGCTGCCAACGCTTTGCCAATTCTTTCAATGTACTCACATCTAAATTTCGATAATGGAAAAAATTTGCTAATTCAGGCATATATCGACATAAAAATCGGCGGTCTTGGCAAATGCTATTACCACACATAGGGGATTTCCCTTTGTCAACAAATCGCTTACAAAATTCAATCGTTGCTTGTTCTGCCTCAGAATCGGTAATCGTACTCTCACGAACTCGTTGCACAAGTCCGGATTTATTATGCTGTTTGGTATTCCACTCATCCATTAGCGAAAGCCGTTCATCCGTTTGGTGAATCGCAAACACCGGACCTTCTGCAAGAATATTGAGATGCGTATCAGTAATAACGGTCGCAATTTCGATAATTTTATCATCCTCTGGACTAAGCCCAGTCATTTCAAGATCGATCCAAATCAAATTTTTATTGCTCTTTTTCATAGTTTATTCCAATGCGTAGCGACAAAGTCCACTCGTTTCTGATGAAGCCCTTTTTGAATATCTTTCCCTCGACAACCTTGATCAATCAAAGACTGTGCGCTTATTTTGCCACAATTCTCACCAATGATCTGCCAATTTTTTGCTTGTTGTTGTGCAGAGCAAGCGGCTATTGCATCACAAACCAATAAACATTGCTGAAAAACAATGGGGCGTCGAAAGGCATCGCATTGCTCCAGTGTTGTCACGATGGCTTCAGCATCAAGCTGCTGCAATTGCTGTATTGTACAATAAAATTGAGCCGTCATTCGCGCTAACTGACTATAATCTTTCGGGATTCGTAATCGATTACACATTGTTTCAATTCGATGATGGATTGGATCACTGAACGGTTGATGATCGGGCCCGGTTGCCATCGAGCTACAGCCATTCCCAATACCATGCATCAATGCTGCAAAACGTAATGCAGGAGACTCAGACCGTACCGTCATTTTTTTTAATGCATCTAATGCCTGAAGACCATTGTCAATCAACGAACATTCATCTGGACTATTGGGAATGCCAAATAAACAGTCTAATTCAGGAATTACGACTCGTAGCGCACCACAGCTACGTAAAACCATAATAAATTGTTCTGGATTTTTTTCGCCTAAACTTCGATGAAACTCTTGCCAAACACGCTCAGGAACCAAGTGTGATACTTCCCCTTTCTGAACCATTTCACTCATTAAACATCGCGTTTCATCAGCAACGGCAAACCCTAAATGATGAAATCGCGCCGCAAATCGAGCAATGCGTAAGACACGAACGGGATCTTCGATAAACGCAAGGGACACATGTCGCAACATTTTTTCACGCAATGCCTCTTTCCCATGAAATGGGTCAATCAAGGTTCCGTTTTCGTCCATTGCCATCGCATTAATCGTTAAATCACGCCGCGCGAGGTCTTCCTCTAGACTCACTTGAGGATTAAAATCGCAAGCAAATCCATAATAACCCGCTGAGCGTTTACGTTCCGTTCTTGCCAGTGCGTATTCTTCGCGAGTTTTAGGATGTAGAAAAACCGGGAAATCACGTCCAACTTGTTGATATCCTTGCTTGATCAACTCATCAGGCGTCCCTCCAATCACGACCCAATCACGTTCCTTCACAGGAAGACCTAGTAATTGATCTCGAACCGCTCCTCCCACCAAATAGACTTTCATTTTGTTTAATTTAGCCTCATACTATAATTTAATACAACGAGATCCTACCTGAAATTAAACACATGAGCAAAAGACGAATCAGCCTTCAACAATCCAATCGAATTCAGCAAAAACAAACCCGCTATCAACACCGTATTGATTTAGATACGAATAACACTCTAATGGAAGGGTTGGTCATCAAACGATATAGTCGTCTTGCCCTAATCGAAGATATTCAGGGTAACCGCCTGCGCTGCTCCATTCGCCCAGATATTCATTCTTTAGTTGCAGGAGATCGAGTTGTCTGGCAATCAGAAGGCAACAATCAAGGCGTTATTCTAAGTGTCTCGCCACGTACATCAGTCTTGAATCGACCCGACGCTCGAGGGGTTATAAAACCGGTTGCCGCCAACATCACACAAGTCATGATTGTCGTTGCCCCCATTCCAGAAATATCATGGACATTGCTCGATAGTTATTTAATCATGGCTGAAACACTGCGGTTGAATGCATGCATTGTGTTCAATAAAACAGATCTGCCTTGTGATGAAGTAAAACATCAGATATTAAGCATCTATGAGCCATTAGGCTATTCAATCGTATTCATTTCTAAACAGTGCGCCGATCACGATGACCTATTAGCACAATCATTAAACGGCCAAACGAGCGTATTTGTCGGACAATCAGGGGTCGGAAAATCGTCGATCATTTCTAGAATTTTACCATCAGAATTGGACATTCAGACCGGTGAGGTTTCAGAACACTCTAATCTAGGTTGCCACACAACCAGTAACTCGTGTCTGTATCATTTAACCGGTGGTGGGCATCTAATTGATTCTCCTGGCGTCCGAGAATTGAATCTACACGATTTGCCTGTGCGAAACATCACTGACGGGTTTCGTGAATTTCGCGCATTCATGTCACAATGCCAATTCCGAAATTGTAATCACCTCGATGCCCCACGATGTGCAGTGCAGAAAGCGCTCAACGAAGGGCTGGTAAGTCAAGCGCGCTATGACAGTTATGTGAAACTGGCCGCAAAATTCACCTAACGTATACACTCTATTCCGCAGTTTTTGACTGTCGTCC
>DIUW01000013.1 GCA_002423125.1 Legionellaceae bacterium UBA6148
TAAAATTTGAGGGGATCAGTGAGATTCAAATGTTGTTTGTAAGATCGATCGTGAGGGATCAGTGAATGCCCTGGTGGCACCAAGCGAACGACTTTATCCAACCATTGACGTTGCGCATCATTGGTGATATCAACCGTTCGACCAATCCCACCTTTCGTCCAACTGGGCTTGATAATAATTGTATTACCATCAATCGCATCCCTTACTGTGAATTTCATCGATTCTTCACGCCTAAGACCAAATAAGGCTTGGCCTTCAAGTGACAAGCGGATATAGGAATCGGTGCACTTCGTTAAATCGATTTGATGAATGGCTTTGTTTTGCGTAGGGATGTAAGAGCGTTTATCAATATGATAGGCGGCGTTGTCTGGCTTGAGCAGGTTTGCGTTATCGAGCAGTTTTGCCGTCGTTCGTAATTTTGACATGTAATTTTTGATGGTGGCAGGGCTTTTGTTTTGTGATTTCCAATGTTCGACCAGAGCGAGGATATGCTTGGGCTGAAAACCCTTCACATGGCCGACCTTGTAACCCAATTCATGTAAATCCTTGATGCAACGAAACAGCATGTGGCGCATATCGGCTTGGCTTGCATAGGAGTGGCTTAGGTCTTGTTTGACCAATTGATTGATCGAAAATTTCGCGCCTCTTAATTTTGTCTTACTCATGCAAATACCCCCAAAGTGTTGTGCGTGATTTCAAACCCATTTCACGCATGACCATGCAGCTTGCTTCGTGATTTGAAAAGGCTTGTAACAAGTGATGGAGCTGGTGCTTTGCGTAAAGGTTCCGGTATGATTTCAGTGATGAGCAACCGGCTTTTTTCATAGAGGTATTTGCCCAGGGTGTTGTTTAGTTTTGGTAGAGCAGTCCACAAGACGTGGTACTTGGCTTGCGCCACGAGGCTCAGTTCAGGGGCAAATCAGACGTTGGTGACAACGTAGATAGAGCCTTAAGTTACTGCGGTTTGTTTGGTGCTTATCTCCTTACGGTTGGAGTGGTTAATAGGCGCAATACATTTCAAATGAAAGGCAGCGCGACAATGAGTCAATACGAAAAACTATTGTGAGGTTCAAACTCCGATGGAATTTGCGGCTTGTTGGCTAAAGCCGAGTCCTGAAGAATCAGGTGATGTGTGCGGTTCCCGACTGAACGCCCCGTCACGAGGTTTGGGAATGATGGTGACTTTTGCGTAAGACCGTTGAAGGTTTCGCCGGATTTTCACGGGCTCATCAGTTGCGCTTCCGAATAGATTATAAAAACAAATCGTGTTGCGCAAGATAATTTGCGTGTTATTTTTAGGCGTGTTTTGTTCATTCTCGTTGTGCTCGCCTGAAAAAACAGGGGTAATGTGTTGAATCTATATTGAAATTTTGCAGCGCTGAAGCTGCGTCACTGCGGAAGAATCGCAGTGACGCAGCCGAAAGCATTCGGTTGAACGCCCCGATTGCTTCTCTTCGGGACCTCTGTAAAAGCAGTTGAGATGAACGATTATCCTGGTTATTATGGATAAGGTTTTCAAGGATTCAATGCTGGGCGAATGTTGTGGTTGAGATTAAGGGGTAAGGATTGAGTATTCGAGACATAAGGAGAAGCTATGGAATGCGTTCAAGCGAAATCGCGCCGATTTATGCTCAAGAACTTGTTGGGGCTAAATTTACCTGTCATGATTTCCAATCAGCAATCAGCAATCAGCAATCAGCAATCAGCAATCAGCAATCAGCAATAGCGTACACTATTTAACACAATCACTATATTCAAACTATATATTCCGCACATTACGGCTTCGCGCACTCCAGTTTTCTGAACTATTCTGCCGTTATTTTTTCATACAGCGTCAATCGACTGCCAGGCAAGCTCTCTCTTTTCTGACGAGCGCGAGCGACGCATCCCTCAATGACAACAAAAGGAACCGACGATGAAGCACCAAGGATTGTGTTTTGGGCTAGGCATACTGGCATTTCAAGGTCTGCATGCTGGCACAATGGGGGAGTTAAGCACTTACTTGCAGGGCGTTCAAAAAGTAGCGACCATCACAGCGGGGCCTGATTTTGTCTACCAGGGAGGCTCCCAAACACGCACTCTCAGCCCACCGTTTCAAAATACCTATGTCTCGGATAAGCAATGGAAGGGAGTGGGTGATTTTGGTGGATTTTTAGGTCTAGAGCGTGCTTTTCGTGATTGGTTAGGCGTGCAAACGGGGCTTTCGGGTTACGGGAATGCGTCGATACCGATATCAGGGGATGTATGGCAATTTGGGCTACCAAAATTCGATAATTTTTCTTATTCTTACCATGTCAGTCATGCTCGGGTGATGTGGAGCAACAAATGGCTGACAAATTATCCTCGCTATGCGGCGTTGCACCCTTATTTTTCTTGGGAAATCGGCGCGGCCTTTAATCGCGCCAGCGGTTACCAAGAGCGCGCCTTGATTCCATTAACGGCGCCGATGAGCCCGTTCCACAATCATAACCAAACCTCTTTTTCTTGGAGCTTGGGTCTTGGGGCGGACTATGCGGTGAACGAGAAGATAAGAGTGGGGCTTGGCTACCAGTTCAGTGATTTAGGCTTGGTTTCTTTGGGAGCGACGTCCGCTGCTTCGACGACCCAAACTCTCAGTTTATCGCATATGTATGCAAACCAATTACGCTTTCAACTCACCTTTTTAGCTTAAGGACGACGAATAATGTTTAAATCATCACTGACGGCCAGTATTGTTACACTCAGTTTATTATCGACTTCATTGTTGAGTCATGCCGCTACGTCTGCTGTTACGGTTATTGCGCTCCCGAATGGTTCAACGGTGCTTTCTCCATTGGGGGCAGCGAATTATGTTGTTCACGTTGATGAGAGCGTCACTCCTTCGAATTACGCGCTTAATTTTACGGCGCAGATACCTGAATGGGCGACGCAAGTCACGAGCGGGGTCAGTGCCTGTAACGGCATTTCTATTTGCACGAACCCCTTTTCATTAAGCGCAGGCCAACGTTGTTGCTTGATGTTGAGTTTAGATGGCTCTCAATTGAGTGCAGGAAGTTACTCACTAGCCCCCCAAGCTATAACGATTCCTAGTACGTATAATGGTTACGCTGCTGCGCAGGACTTCACGGTCACCGGAGGTGGCGGCACGGCAGTTTTGAGCACAAGCAATACCGACCTAGCCCTCAGTGTCACTGGACTTACTTTGAATGGTTCAGCATCAGGACAGCCAAGAACGATTACCATTATGAATACAGGCGGCGCAGACGCAACCAACGTTTCGGTAGCCTTTCCCACTTGGCCAACCGGGACGAACGCCACCTCGAATTGTCAGGGCGCCACTCTGGCAGCGAATGGCGGGCAGTGCGTCATCACTGTTTCTCCTGGCGCAAGTGCGACATCCGATTGCTCGACTACGGGCATCGCACCAACCCCCGGCGTTATTACGGTAAGCGCCGACGGCACCGCTCCGGTTGCGAGCAACGTTGTCGTATTAAATTACGGCTGTATTTACCAAGGCGGCTATGTGTTTGCTATGACGGAGACTGCTAATACAACGCAAAGTATTGGTGGAACGGTTGTCGCGCAAGTAGACCAAGCTCCTCGTTTTCCAAACGGTATTATTTGGAGCTCGAATGGTACGGCGGGCGCTTCCAATTATAGTTACGATATCATTCCAGGCATAGCAGAGACGTCGACGAGCGTCTCTTCGGCACCAACTTATGCAGCTGCACAAACCTCTTTTAACACGACCTACCTCAATGCAAGTACCTACCCCTTCCCTCTACAGGCCTCGTTTCAGGCGTGCAATGGAAGAACCGATGGTCAGTGCAACAGCAATAATATTGCTGTGCTTTATAATGCCTATAAGACTGGTTACGGCGTTGGGGGTTTGCCTTACACGCTGTCCCCTGGACCGACCGATTTGACTTATTATGCAGCAGGTCTTTGCAAAGCAACCATTGCGAGTCATTCCGATTGGTATTTGCCCGCTATTTGCGAAATGGGTCCTGCATCAAGCGGAAGTGGCTGCAGCAATACGCAAAACATAGTGGACGATGTCCCCTCCTTACTTGGCGACCCAAATACCACCCCCGGCACCTCATGTACCTATGGCGCCAATTGCCTTGCAGGCTACTACTGGAGCTCTACCGAGCCCTCGGGCGGTCCCCAGAGCCTCGCGTGGTACGAGTACTTCAGTAGCGGCGGTAGCGTTCAGCTCCTCGGCGATAAGGACAATCGGCTTGGGGTTCGGTGTTCTCGGGCTTTAACCCTTTAACCCTTTGCCACTTTTCTCTTAAGGCCGCTGCGCGGCCTTTTAAAAAGCCCGCGCAGCGGGTCGATTTTTTTCAGGAATAAACGTCACATGCTTTACACAGAATTGCCGATATACCGCGACACGTATCAATTGATTTTAAAGGTTTTTGAAGTCACAAAAGAATTTAGTCGGGAGTACAAATACACCCTAGGGCAGGACATGAAGCGCGACGCATTGCATTTAATGCGCAGCATCTACCGTGCCAACAAGCATCAAAATCGCGTAGAACATTTAGAAGTGTTTTTAGATGAGCTCGAATTATTGAAACTCGAAATTCGACTGTGTGTTGATATGAAATTATTACCCATCAAAAAGCAAGCGGCACTGAGCTTGTTATTAGATCGAGTGGGGAAGCAGGTTACCGGGTGGCGAAAAGCGACCCAGTAAAGCTGGAATCATAAGCGTCACGGCGTTTATGAGCAAGCAGGTTTTATTTAAAAGCGCACTGGGACTGCCCAAAAGGCAGTATAATTGCAATCCATCAAGACGCCTTGATAGGATTCAAAACATCAGTGAATTGCAGGCAACTACTGGAGCTCTACCGAGAACTCGGGCAATCCCCAGAACAACGCGTGGAACGAGTACTTCAGTAGCGGCGGTAGCAATCAGAACAACGACAAGTGCGACACGAAGTCGCTATACAAACTGTTGCTACAGGCAGCCACCTGAAAGCAACCTACTGTTCCGTCAGTAGTTCTCTACCTAGACATGCGACTGAAGTAATTTGGTGGTGTGAAGCTCTAGGGACAATGAAGCCGCGGGTGACCGTAGAGGCGTCTGCGAAGACAAATCGAATCTGCTAGCGCGAAAGCGGAGAGGAACTAGAGATGAATGATATGGTTAATGTAATGTGAACTTTCATATAAACGTCGTGAGTTCTGAGGAGCCAAACGTGCTGACAGGCTCTAACCAAAATGGTACAACAGTCAAGAAATCAGATTTTGTTGTTCTGACTTCACGGATAAAAAGACTGTCGGCGGAAAGAAAGAACCTAACCCATTCTGTTTGTGTAGCGGAACGTGGCAACCCCGTATAGCCCCTCATGCATTATTCGGAGGACAGTGCATCGCAAGATTCACCTATGGTTGTGCGGGTGTAGGAGATCAGCAAAAGCAAATGCCGTACTGTAATGGTAAGGATACTGGTTTTAAACATAATCAGGCACGAAAGTGAGCAGACAGCTGATTGGTCTTTAGCGCAAGATAATTTGAAGAATTGACAGCATGAGGAAATGCAAATGACGGCAGTAGCTCCACCACTGACTGGTGCGTCCTTAGCTTTTGCTAACTGGGATGCCATAAATTGGGATATCGTAAAAACAGAAGTAAGTCGACTACAAATACGTATTGCGAAAGCTATCAGCGAAGGTCGTTATGGCAGAGTAAAATCATTGCAATGGCTGCTAACGCACTCGTTTCACGCTAAACTATTAGCTGTGAAACGGGTTGTACAAAATCGCGGAGGGAAAACCCCCGGGATTGATAAAATCATCTGGCAAACATCACAACAAAAATGGAACGCAGCAGAGTCATTAACGCGAGTGGGATATCGAACCCAACCGCTCAGACGGATTTATATTCCCAAAAAGGACGGACGCCAAAGGCCTCTCTCAATTCCCACTATGAAATGTCGAGCTATGCAAGCCTTACACTTGCTTGCTCTCGATCCAATAGCGGAATTTTGTGCAGACAAGAACAGCTATGGGTTTCGCCCAAAGCGCTCCGCGGCTGACGCCATTGGGGCTTGTCACCTTGTATTAGCAAAGAAAAGCTCGTCTCAATGGATTCTTGAGGCGGATATTAAATCTTGTTTTGACAGAATTTCCCATGATTGGCTACGGGCTAATGTCCCGATGGATAAAGAAATTTTGGGTAAGTGGTTATCAGCTGGTTACATGGATAAGGGCGTCTTTCATCAAACTGAACTCGGGACCCCTCAGGGCGGTTTAGCGTCCCCAACACTTCTAGTTCTAACACTCAGCGGAATGGAAAGCACGGTACGTAATGCCGTATCTATACGTAAAGACAAAGTCAATTTTAGCATTTATGCTGACGACTTTATTATAACGGGTGCATCGAGAGAAGTATTGGAGACAAAAGTAAAACCCCAGGTGGAGGCATTCTTGCGTGAGCGCGGTCTGGAGCTGTCGCAAGAAAAGACCAAGATCACGCATATTGATGATGGATTTGATTTTCTTAGTATTAATGTACGAAAATATAAGGGCAAATGCATTACCAAGCCCTCCAAGAAGAGTATAAAAACTTTCCTGGCCAATATTAGAGAACTTATCAAGTCAAATCCAACGGCAAAAACTGAAAATCTAATTCATCTATTGAATCCAAAAATTCGAGGATGGGCTAACTACTTTCGGTCAAGCTGTGCTAAAAAGACGTTTAGCTATGTGGATTATCATATTCATAAAGCTTTGTGGAGTTGGGTTCAGCGCAGACATCCAGAGAAGCGCATCGCGTGGCGAAAGATGACTTATTTTCGCAGCGATGGATTAAAAAACTGGATTTTCTGTACAAAAACCTCAAAAGACAGTGGTAAGAGCATGTACGTAGATCTATTTAAAGCCAGCTCTGTGGCTGTTAAAAGGCACATTAAAATTCGTGCGGAAGCTACCCCATACGACCCACTCTTCATAGAGTATTTCAAAAAGAGAGAGCGTCATTCAAAAATGATGGACGGAGTATGTAAAGCAACCGTGATGGATAAATATGCTCCAGATGAAATCTAGATAGCTGGGTCAACCGGGGTTGGCCTTGAAGAGGCTTGAGCGGAGTGCGGTGAAAGTCGCACGCTCCGTTCTTATGGGACGGAGCCGTAGCAATACGGCTCCGTTACCTAACTAAGAACAATCAGCTTGGGGTTCGGTGTTCTCGGGGTTTTAAGTAAAGCGGTTCAACCTTACAGGCCATCACGCGATGGCCTGTATTTTTTTGAGTAGAATATGACAAGTACTGACATCAATTCGACAAGGAGTGAGTCGCAAGAGGGTGGCGCAGGCGTCGCATTAGCTGATTTATTTGAAGCTTACGCTGATTGTCGCGCAAACAAACGCAACACGATGAATGCTTTATCGTTTGAGCTGGATTATGAGCACGAGCTGATTAAGCTACACGAAGAGATGGACACCGGCCGGTACCAACCCGGTCGCTCCATTGCCTTTATTATTGAAAAGCCGGTCAAGCGAGAGATTTTCGCCGCCGATTTCCGCGACCGTGTTGTCCATCACTGGCTTATCAATAAACTCAACACGATATTCGAAAAATCGTTTATCTACGATAGCTACGCATGCCGAAAAGGGCGCGGCACCCACTTTGGCATCAAGCGTCTCGATCGTTTTATCCGGCAATGCTCCCAGAATTACACCCAAGATTGTTATGTGCTCAAACTTGATATTCAGGGTTTCTTCATGGCCATTGATAAACGAATCCTATGGGCGAAATTACGCGACTTGATTCAAGAAAAATATCAAGAAGCGGATAAAGCGATTTTACTCTCCCTGTGTCATAAAATCCTCAATAACAACCCGACTAAAAACTGTTTTATAAAAAGCAGTCGGGCATTGTGGGATGATTTACCACCAGATAAAAGCCTATTTCACTCGCCTGCGTTTTGCGGCTTACCCATTGGGAACTTAACCAGTCAAATCTTTGCCAATGTTTACTTGAATACACTCGACCATTTCATAAAGCACGACCTTGGCATCCGTTATTATGGCCGCTATGTCGATGATAGTGTGTTGGTGCATCAGAGCCATGCCTATTTAAAAGCTGTTCTCCCCAGCATTCGCCATTTTCTTGAATCCAAATTAAAACTGACGCTGCATCCCCGAAAGCAATATTTGCAACACTACAGCAAGGGCGTTCACTTTCTTGGTGCTGTGATTAAACCGAACCACATTACCTGCGGCAAGCGCATCAAAGGCAACCTGCATCGAGCCATCACCCAACAAAACCGCATTGCGGAAGACCATAAACCCAGCCGCGAAGAACAGGCAGCCTTTTTATCCAGCATGAACTCTTATTTGGGCCTCATGAAACATTACAACACCTACCGATTACGCAAAGGCATGCTGATTAAGCATTTATCGATATGGTGGTGGAACCTGGCTTATTTCAGCGGCGGGTGCGCCAAGCTGGTATTAAAACAAAGAACAGTTCGATGAATAAGGCGATGGTTTACCTTGAATTTTTGTCGCAGGCATCAGTAAAAAATCACTCAACACCCGATTGGCTGTTTTCTGATTAATTTGAATATTTCCAAAGTAAATTTCATCGGTTTCAAAACAACCCGCAAGGCGAAGCAATTTTATCACGCCCACTAATTTATCGTAAGCCACAAGAAATCCGACGAGCAGCATTGCCAATCGATTACTGACAAAAATCGTTGGTCTAAATTGCGTGATATAACGGATTGCTTGCCCACCGAATTTTCTTTTGGCAAGCAGCGCTTCAAATCGGGTGGTTTCGTTCGTGAAGTGCTGAATAAGCTCCTGCAGTTTTTGTTCTATCTTTTGATAGGCCAACAGCGCGGCCGACTCTTGTTGATTACACCGATTCATCACTCGATTGAATTGATGCAAAATAGCGTCAATAAACAGCCTGTCGCCGTTTATTTTTCTCTCAAATAATTGGTGTACTTCGCGGGTTTTCAGTTCGATTTCAATGCGGGCTTTCATGAGCTGACCTCTTGACTGGATTGTTGGTTCATATTGCGTATGACGCTTTTTATGTCCTTTGGCGCCAACCCATCATTGAACGGCAGTGGAATTCTGATTTTGTAGAGTTCGCCGCCGTTGACGAGGACAAACGCTTGGCCTTTGGGTAGCGAGATGATGTCATTGACTTCAAGCATGGGTACGGCGGTGGTTTGTACGCGGTCTTCATTGGTGGTGTTGAAATACACGCCATCTTCACCGCGAGGCGTGTCATTGACCATGGAGACTTGGGCATGACCAACGACGCCAACTTGGGGAAGGACTTTGACGAGTAGATTGGCCGTTTCTTCGTTTTTGACTCGAAGCATGATGAGGGTATTGAGATTGCCTTCGGTGACCTCGGCCTTGGCTCTTGAGCCGAGTGCGACTTCCATGTCTTGTTTGGTTTGCGCGTAGGCGGTGACCTGGAAGCCGGCACCTCCGGCTTTGTTGAGTATTTTTACAAAGGAATCTTGAATGATTTCGGAAAGTTCGTCGCAGTGTAAGTTGAGTCGATAGTTGGCGTTGCTTTCTTTGTAGATTTTCCCGGCGGTTGAGACTAAATCGGATAGAAAGGCTTTACCTACGGCTTGCGCTATGTTGGGGTTGGTTAGGCTGTCAAGGCCAATGTAGATGACTTGCTTTTGCTTGATGGCGGTCATAAGTTCAATTTCGCAGGGGCTTTTGTGGAATGAGAAAATAGTGGATGCGTTACTTTTGTTGATTTCCGATAAGACTGGGCCAACGCTTGCGGTGATTTTGTCGTAGTAGCTTTTGTCCATGATGGCGGCGTCGAACAGGTCGATGAGGACTTGATCGTGTAGGCTTTCGACACGTCCTTCTGTGATGGTTTTGGTGATGTGGTCTTTTAAGTATTGCACAACGGCTTTGAAGCGCTCCATAGGCGGCGCGGTTTTTCCGAACTTATCAACCCGGCAGTCGTTGTCACTGATGATTCGGTCAATGTGATTTTGATAGTTCGTGTCGTGTTTTGATAAGGTGGAATCAGCGTAGGTCATGAGCAGTTGATCGAGACGGCTGATGTAGAAGGCGATGGATTTATACGTGATGGGTTGCTGCATTTCCTCAAGACAAATGGCCACGATGTTGATGTATTTCCATGCGAAGGCAGCGAATTGTTTACCTTCGCCTTAGGCCGATATGGCATCCGTGACGCGGGTCGCGACTTCACTGACCTGGTCGAAGTTTTTGAGTGGATTGTAATGGGCGGAAAGCTCGGGAAAGCCAAGATGCACGATGCGAAAATCATTGAGTCGGTTGGCTGCATTGCAGGCGGAGTACATGTCGCGAACCAGCTCTAAATCGCCTTTTGGATCGACAACAATGACCGATGTGCCGTTGCGAATATCTTGATTAATGAGGATGCTGGCGAGTCTGGTTTTACCAACGCGTGTTGTGCCAACGACGAAGGTATGACCGACGCGGACATCTTGAGGGATATAAACGGGCTTGTCTTGTTCGCCGAGCCCGTGCAGGTATGGACTTCCGCCAACAGGAGGGTCGGGTTTGAAGGGGTTTAATCCAGAGTGATGACTGAGTAGTTTGGCCACAAACGTTGTTTCATGATGTTGGCAATAGGCGCAAACAGCTTGATACGTTTTTCCTCGTTGCATGAAGGATTCATTTTTGATTTGCTTGATTTGATGTAACCGTTGAGTGTGGTGCGGAAACCAGCGAAAGCCTCGCCCGATGAAAAGCCATTGCGCTGATGCAGGGACTTGACGGGTGGATAATGCGTAATAAGGCATGGTGATTAAACGGCGGTGAAAGCGTTTTATTTTAAAAGCTTGATAGCCACGGCAGAGGCCTAAACCTCCGAGACTAAATCCTGCGTAATACCCCATGGTTTGTGTGAGTAAAAACAGATGCGGCCTGCTCAGCGCGAGTAAGGACAATGCCAGACAAGTCATGCTGTTATAAATTTCAGTCGGCTCGCGTAACAGGTTTTCGACAGGGTAATTGCTCATGATTATTTCCACCCTGCGAGTAATTCAAAGAACGCTATGGCTGCGACTAAGTACCAGTGTGCAGTGATGGCGGTTTTGATTTGGGCTATTTCAGGACTGCTATTTAGACGTGTGATGCTAAGCTTGATAAGCCAAGGCCAGAGCCAAAATAATGCTAAGTAAAAGCAGGTATGTGCCAAGAGGAACTGAAGTTGATGGGTATTAAAAAATGCTCGTACTTGGTTGAGTTGATGAGTATGGGTTAACCTGGTTGGCTAATGCCCCCAAGATTAAACTCTTGCCTGAGCATGATTTACGTAAGCCATATCCGATTAACTGGGGTGAGCAACACCGGCTTTTTAATGAGCTACCCTCCCATCTCGAACAAATGGCGTTGTTTGCTGTGAATACGGGATGTCGAGATCAGGAGATTTGTGAGTTGCGTTGGGAGTGGGAAATTAGCATTCCTGAGATGCCACATATCATGGTGTTTATCATACCGGCTGAGCTGGTAAAAAATGGTGAGGAGCGGCTGGTTGTTTGTAACGATGCAGCCAGATCAGTTGTGAATACTGAACGAGGAAAACATCCTACCCATGTGTTTAGCTTTAGAGGAAGGCCATTAGCCCGTATCTTATCAATGGGCTGGAGGACAGCTCGAGTTAAAGCTGAATTGTCACAGGTAAGGGTGCATGACTTGAAGCATACCTTCGGTAGGCGCTTACGTGCAGCCGGAGTGAGTTTTGAAGATAGACAGGATTTGCTGGGACATCGTTCAGGGCGAATTACCACTCATTATTCATCAGCTGAGTTAGAGAACCTTTTTGAAGCAGCTAACAAAGTTTGTGAAAAGCAAAAAAGTGGGGTTGTTTTAACACTGTTGCGAAAAACAAATTTTAAACCGGGACTGGTTGTAAGCGAGGGTGCAAAAACAGTTTCATTGTGAAATTTGCATCCAGCTCCCGAAGAAGTCCCGAAGGGGTTTTTAGGGACAGAGGAAATCGAATGTAAGTCATTGATTTATATGATGGGCCCACTAGGACTTGAACCTAGGACCAACGGATTATGAGTCCGCTGCTCTAACCAACTGAGCTATGGGCCCCTGCGGAGAGTATTGTAAACTTAAATGCCGCGCAATTCTACTATTTTTCATCTCCTTCTAGAAAACTTCGTAGTTTTTCAGATCGAGATGGGTGACGCAGCTTTCTTAAGGCTTTTGCTTCAATTTGACGAATACGTTCACGAGTTACATCAAATTGTTTGCCAACTTCTTCCAGGGTGTGATCGGTGTTCATTTCGATACCAAAACGCATCCTTAATACTTTTGCTTCACGAGGTGTTAGTGTTTCAAGAATCTCAAGCGTTGCTTCGCGTAAACCTTCTGCCGTAGCGCAGTCGATAGGTGACTCCATGTTGCTGTCTTCTATAAAATCACCTAAATGCGAGTCATCGTCATCGCCAACGGGTGTTTCCATAGAAATAGGTTCTTTAGCAATTTTGAGAACCTTACGTATTTTGTCCTCACTTAACTCCATTTTTTCAGCCAGTTCTTCAGGAGATGCTTCTCTCCCTGTTTCTTGTAAAATCTGCCGTGAAATTCGATTGAGTTTGTTAATGGTCTCAATCATGTGGACGGGTATTCGAATCGTTCGAGCTTGATCCGCAATGGATCGAGTGATGGCTTGGCGAATCCACCAAGTTGCGTAAGTGGAAAATTTATAACCACGACGGTATTCAAATTTGTCGACCGCTTTCATTAGGCCAATATTTCCCTCTTGAATTAAATCAAGAAATTGAAGGCCTCGGTTTGTATATTTTTTAGCGATTGAAATCACTAAACGTAAATTCGCTTCGACCATTTCTTTTTTAGCACGACGGGCCTTAGCTTCTCCAATGGACATTTGACGATTGATTTCTTTAATTTCATGGATCGTTAAGGTGTATTCCTGTTCAAAGAGCGCAAGTTTTGATTGGACCAACTTGATTTCTTTAGAATACTCTTCAAGTCGTGAAAGATTCAATTGTTTGGAGTGTTTGCTGATCAGTGCTTCAATCCATGAAAGATCTGTTTCTTGACCAGGGAATGTGTCAATAAATAATTTTCTAGGAATGTGCGCTTTTTCAATGCAAAGGCGCATGATGTTTCGCTCAAAATCACGAATATGATTACGCAATTGTCTGTAGTGGCGTGTGAGACGATCAACCTGTCTTGACGTCAATTTTAGTTTAAGGAAACTTTCGGACATCACAGCAAGCAATGCAACGGTTTTTTCATTCGTTCGGCCATGTTTTTCGATAGAGATCATTGCATTAGCATGCGTTTCTCGTAATTCATCAAAATAAATTTTAGCTTGTTCTGGATTAGGGCCGAAGTCCTCAACAGCGATCTCACCACCGTCCTCATCCTCCTCCCCAATCAGGATCTCTCGAACACCTTCTTCATCGGCAGATTTGATAAGCGTAGTCGCATCAGGAGAATGCTCTTCAAGCATTGAACCGATATTAGAGGGTGGTGCTTCATCCGGTGCATCAGAGAATCCACTGATAATATCACTTAGACGCATTTCTTCTTGTGTGTAGCGGTCATAATCAGTTAGTACTAATTGTACTGTTTCAGGGTATTGTGCTAATGCTTGCAATACCTGGTAGATTCCCTCTTCGATACGTTTGGCAATGACGATTTCGCCTTCGCGTGTAAGAAGCTCCACTGTGCCCATTTCACGCATATACATACGAACGGTATCGCTGGTTCTGCCGGTTTCTTTATTCAGCGAAGCGATAATATTGGCCGCCTCTTCGACGTCTTCAGGAACTTCTTCAGTCGAGCCATAAAGGGCTAATTCATCTTCGCTTGGAGGATGTTCGTATACCCGGATGTTCATGTTTTCCAGCATACTAATGATTACATCAAAATGCTCTGTATCAACAATGTTGGGTAATAGATCGTTAATTTGGGAGTAAGTCAGGTAATTTTGCTCTTTTCCAAGACTTATCGCTTTGGTAATTTGGGTCTGTTGTTGCTCTTGGTCATTCATAGTTAAAACCACTCACAGAAGGTAGCGTTTCAAGATACTTTTTCAATACTCGTAAGTTTTGAAAAGATAATTTAGCCTAAATTCAGCACATTAGCGGTTCTCGCGACGATTCAATTGCCAAGCTTTAGGTTTAAAAATGGTTGATTATAAACCGGAAGCGAAAAACATACCAGTTTATTCGGATCTGTTATTCCGATCTGTGTAGCGGCAAAGTAGAAATATTCCTTTTGGGTCGCATCACAATTTGCCATAGACAGGGCGGGAGCAACTCGACTCTTCACGCAGTGCTTCAGTTGGGGGCGTTTGCGTTTCCTTATCATCCTTCACAACGGCTGGAATGTTGAACAGTGGAGGATAGTGCTGCTGCATAAATAAGGGGGAAAACATTCTATTTCGTGCTGGATTTGGCTCGCGTTTTTCAGTAGCAGGCGCAGCTAATTTTGTTTGTAAGGCCGCGATTTGATGCCTTAATTCTGCAATCAGGTCGTCTTTTTTAGATGATTCGTTTTGTAGGCGCGCATTTTCGGACCGAAGATGATTGGGCTCCACTTCGTTTTGGTAAGACTGCACCAGTAAATCGACTTTGGAAGGAATGATTTTATCGGTATATTCATTTGCATCGATCTCTGCATTTGTCTGCTCAATATCCCATAATTCCTTTAATGTTTTACTGATTGCCTCTCCCATGTTGGAGTACGTACCATTGGAATTTAGAAAACCATGATAGGCAATGCCCGATTTTGATTTATAGAGCGATGTTTGGCTTGTCACACAGAGTGTACTTAAGAGGGTAAATAACTCGACAAGCGTCTCTCTTATATGTGCTTGTTGATCTTCGCCTAGAAATGCATTGTCGTGGGTGAATGAGTTCAGTCGAACAATCACGGGAAGTAAGGCATTGAGCAAGGGAAGATCAGTTTTGTCGTATTGAGTTGATTCTTCGATAAGGCGAGCTAATTCCTTGTTGAGTAGTCCCATTTTGAGTGACTCGAGGGAGGGGGTGTTTGAATTTCTTGTGGAAGAATGTTGTTCGAGGATGACTTCAATTAGCTTATCTTTTATAGCATGCAATGTAGACATTAAGATTCACCATTATTATTTTGTTGCCTGAGCAACAACATCAATTTTTTATTATCTTATTCTTGTGTTACTGCTTGTGCAATAGCATTGTTCATATAAAAGACAGTGTTTTCTTTTACTCAGTTTCGATGCGAATTTGAAATTGTGACAGGATATGTAATTCGATTAAATTTGTGTTACAATTGACTAACAAATATTCACACTAAATTGGGTCCAGCAAGCAATTCGATGTTCACTGCATACCGTATTACTAATAAGGAAACACCATGATTTTTTCAGCACTGGGTTTAATAGAGCCCTTAACGCGATCGATTATTGAGCAGGGTTACACTGAGCCTACTCCAATTCAAGCACAAGCAATTCCGGCGATATTAAGTGGCCGCGATGTATTGGCTTCAGCACAAACTGGCACAGGTAAAACAGCTGGGTTTGTGTTACCTATTTTACAACTGTTGAATGGAAAAGCACGAGCAAGTAATAATTGTGTTAAGGTACTTATCCTCACGCCAACACGGGAGCTTGCTGGGCAAGTTCAAGAAAGCGTTCAACAGTATGGTCGTCATTTGTCGAGTCGTTCGACTGTGGTGTTTGGCGGTGTAAAAATCAATCCTCAAATGATGAAGTTGCGCGGTGGCGTTGAGATTTTAGTGGCAACACCGGGGCGCTTGATGGATTTATATCAGCAGCACGCCGTTAAATTCGATGAAATTGACACGTTTGTGCTCGATGAAGCCGATCGGATGCTTGATATGGGCTTTGTGCATGAAATTAAGCGAATTATCAAATTATTACCAAGAAAACGTCAAAATTTATTGTTTTCAGCCACTTTTTCAGATGAAATTCGTACTCTCGTGAAAGGAATATTAAATGAACCCATTGAGATCGACGTTGCGATTCGAAATGCTACTGCTGGTGCAGTTAAACAGACGGTACATCCCGTTGATAAAGGTCGTAAAACGGATTTACTGAGTCATTTGATTCATAAAAACAAATGGGGACAAACACTCGTATTTTCTCGTACTAAACATGGAGCAAACCGGTTAGTAAAAGATCTCGCTGAAGCACAGATTCATGCGGCCGCTATTCATGGTAACAAATCGCAAGCACAACGAACTAAAGTCCTTGCTGATTTTAAATCAGGCGAAATTCATGTGTTAGTTGCAACCGATATTGCTGCACGTGGGATAGATATTGATCAGTTACCCTATGTTGTCAATTTTGATTTACCCAATGTGCCGGAAGATTATGTGCATCGCATCGGACGTACAGGTCGCGCTGGCTCATCAGGTATTGCCGTGTCGCTTGTGAGTGCGGATGAAGTTTCTTATTTATTAGCAATAGAAAAATTGATTAAGCGAAAATTGGAACGCATCGAAATCGATGATTTTGAACCGCGCCATACCTTGCCTATTGGAAGAGAAGGAGCGCCACCGCAGAGAAAAAATCATACCAATAATCGGCAATCGACAGAAAAATCTCGTTCTGCTGGTAAGAACGCCCCGAGAAAATCAGCTGGGAATGATGCTTCTAAAAAGCGGTTTGTAAAATAGTAGGGGCGATCGGTCGCCGGTTGAGCCACCACAAAACCCAGCCGTTCTCAATATGGAGCTTATAAATTACACAAGGATCGCCTCTAACCCAGTACTGTCATCCCAGCGCAGGCTGGGATCCATTTCTGAGTGAGCACAGTGCCATTTTGATGTCATGGATCCCAGCCTGCGTTGGGAGACAATGATGTTGTTCAAATCATTATCTCCATATTGAGAACTAGTTTTGTGGTCTACAGTTGTTGTTTAGCTGCTGGAATCAAAAGTTGTACCAGAGGTTTGAATATTTTGGGAGTGGCCGTGACAATATCACCGTGAGTTAAATAATCTTCGCCACCTTGTAAATCACAAATCATGCCGCCTGATTCTTGAATGAGCAACGATCCTGCCGCGATGTCCCAGGGTTTTAATCCAAATTGCCAAAATCCATCGAGTCGGCCACTGGCAACATAAGCCAAATCAAGTGCGGCAGAACCGGTGCGTCTTACGCCCGCGCATTTACCAATAAGAGCTTCAAATGTCGGCATAAAGCGTTTAGCAAGAGCCGCATCTCTAAATGAGAAACCAGTGCCGAGTAAAGCCGCATTAAGTTGAGTTTGTTTTGATACGCGAATACGACGGTCATTGAGCCGAGCTCCTCGGCCACGAGTTGCCATGAAACATTCATGACGGATGGGATCAAAGATCACTCCGTGCTCAATTCTGTCTTTTATTTTTACGGCAATGGATACTGAAAAAAATGGAAATCCATGGAGGTAATTCGTGGTGCCATCCAAGGGATCGATAATCCACACGGTTTCTGCGTCTGGATTTTGAACGCCACTTTCTTCGGCTAAAATACCATGGTGAGGATAGGCTTTTAAAATCGTGTTGATAATTGCCTGTTCTGCTTTGACGTCCACTTCACAGAAAAAATCATTTTGCCCTTTGGCGGTGGGCTTCATACGGTCAACTTGCTCTAAATGACGAACAATAACATCCCCCGCTTGGCGCGCGGCATTAACAGCTATGTTTAATAATGGTTGCATGTGATCGGCTCTTCATCGACAAAGTTTGACATTTTATCATAGTTTCAACGATCAATGTCAAAAATGCGTTAAACTATAGGCTATTTTTGAACGAGAACTTGAACTCACATGAATTTTGAATCGATCCGTATTGTCCTTGTCGCAACCAGTCATCCAGGGAACATTGGTTCAGCCGCACGGGCTATGAAAACCATGGGCTTTGGCCGTTTATATCTTGTTACACCTCGATTATTTCCAGACCGGCAAGCACATGAATTGGCGGCGGGTGCCGATGATGTACTCGAAGGGGCGGTTGTCACAGAAACGTTGGCGGAAGCCTTAGTGGGGTGTCACTTAGTGATAGGAACGAGTGCCCGGCCACGTGGGATTGATTTGCCGGGATTAACCCCTTCTGATTGTGCTACGTTGGTCAATGCGACCAGTGATACGTCGCAGGTGGCGTTAGTATTTGGTCGCGAGCATGCGGGGCTGACCAACGAAGAATTATTACACTGTCATTATCATGTCACCATTCCCAGTGATCCCGATTATAGCTCGTTGAACTTGTCACAAGCCGTGCAAATTATTGCATACGAACTACGAATGAAATGGTTGTCACTTGGAAGTGAATCAGTCAGCCAAGCGGAGGAACTTGCAACCGTTGATCAGGTTGAGCGCTTTTATACGCATTTGAAAGAGGTTTTGGTATCGATTGATTTTTTGAAGATATCAAACCCAGTGAAATTGGTACAGCGTTTGCGGCGTATGTTCAATCGTATCAAACTTGAAGCCAATGAAGTGAATATCTTGCGCGGTATCTTGTCGAATATTCAAAGGGCGTTACAGAAACGAGAGACGAATGACTAAGCCTATTTATTTTGACTACATGGCGACAACCCCTATCGACCCACGGGTGATTGAACGAATGGTCGAGTTTATGGGGCCTGATGCGCATTTTGGAAATCCAGCATCAACGACACACGCCTATGGCTTGGTCGCCGCTCAAGCCATTGAACATGCGCGCTTACAAATCGCCGAAACCGTTGGTGCGTTGGCGGATGATATTATTTTTACATCGGGTGCGACGGAGGCGAATAATCTTGCGTTATTTGGTGCCGCTCGCTTTTATCAACGAAAAGGCCGTCATATCATCACGTTGAGTACGGAGCATCTAGCCGTTTTGGATTGCGTCAAACAATTGGAGCGCGAGGGATTTGAAGTGACGCGCCTTAATCCGCAAGCCGATGGCTTATTGGATTTATCCGTATTAGCACAAGCATTGCGTGAGGACACCATATTGGTTTCTGTGATGCACGTGAATAATGAAATTGGCGTGATACACGATATTGCAGCGATTGGAGAGTTGCTTCGTGGCAAGGGGATTATTTTTCATGTGGATGCGGCACAAAGCGCGGGAAAATTACTGATTGATTTAACGCAGATTGCCGTTGATTTGATGTCGTTTTCTGCGCATAAACTATATGGCCCTAAAGGCGTTGGCGCGTTGTATGTTCGCCATAAGCCACGGGTTCGTCTGCAACCCATTCTCTTTGGCGGTGGGCATGAGCAAGGCTTGCGTTCCGGAACGCTTGCAACGCATCAAATTGTGGGTATGGGAGAAGCATTTGCAATGGCTCATGCAAATCGTGTCGCTGAGCAGGCGAGAATATTGAAATTGCGAGAGCGATTATGGGAAGGAATTTGCGAGTTGCCAGGGATACAGCTGAATGGTCATCGAGAGCAACGTATTGCGGGTAATTTGAACGTGAGTTTTCCTGGTTTTGAGGGGCACGACTTGTTGGGAGCAATGAGTGAGCTTGCTGTATCGACCACGTCAGCTTGTACCTCAGCTATAGCTGAAGGATCTCACGTGTTACGGGCATTAGGTATGAGCGGTAACCTTGCATTAAACTCTGTTCGATTGTCGATAGGGCGTTATACGACTGATGCGGATATAGACGTTGCAATGAGAGTGATCAAACGCGTCTTGTAGAAAAATTTTTGTATAATGTCAGAAGCGCCGGATCACATTGTCTTTTTCTTAAGAATCTACCTGCATCGGTGTCTTTGTACGAAAAAGATAAAGCAACAGAGCAGGGCTCAGCATCAGTAAAATACCCAAGACAAAAATCAAACGAAAGTGCCCTGCGCCACCAACATTGACGCTTTGTTCTGGTGGGAAAAAACCGACTACTAGTGTAATGCCGCAGCCTATCAGGCCTAATAAGCAGGTTACGTAATAGCCTAGATTGCCACCTGGAACAGCAAAAGGTCTTGGACGGTAGGCATGTTTACGTTTTAGATGGATGGCCGCAACAAACATCATCACGTACATCAAAATGTAAATCTCGGTGCTTAAGTCGGTGAATAACCAGTAGATTGCGTTGATACTGGGGAAGAGTAAAAATCCGCCACAAAAAATAGTGACGAGTGTTGCCTGTAAGAGTAACACCCGCGAAGGAATGCCGTGAGCATTGAGTTGATAAAGCCATCTAGGCAAAAAACCGTGATTAGCCGCAAGCATTAAGCCTTTAGCGGGAGAAATAATCCAGTTGACCATGCCGCCCAAACTTCCAATTAAAATCATAATAACAATCACGGGCATGAATGCGGTGAAGTGATACGCTTGAAAGAAGTTGGAGAATGCTTGCATGACGCCGCTGACCAAGCTGATTTGAGCCTGAGGTAATACAAACGCAATCGCGAGTGATCCAAAAATCATCGTGCATAAAATTAAGATAACCGAGAACAACATCGCGCGAGGAAAATTTCGCTGTGGGTTGTGAACATTTCGAACATGCACTGCGGCAAGTTCCATACCTAAAAAAGACGTCATGATTGCTGTGAGCGAGACCCAGGATTGAGTATCGTGCCAGTGAGGGATAAGATCTTTGGGACTTAAGCTAATCGCAATAGGATTGCCTTTCATAATCCAAATGATAGCAAGGACAATGATAAATACCATGGGAACAATCATCCCGGTAATCGCACAAATACTTGTAAATCGGGCAGATGCTCGTAATCCAGAAAGACCAATAAGCGTTAAGCTCCAATAGACAATTAAAATCACAGCAGATAAATAGAGTTTACTATCCGTTAAACGTGGATCAATCAAATAGGCAGCCGTACTGGCGATAAAAAGCAAAATAGTAGGATACCAAACAATGGTATTGACCCATTGCAACCAAATCGTAAAAAATGCGGCTGTTCTGCCAAAGGCATGATGAACCCAGCTGTATATTCCGCCTTCCTCTTCTGACCATGCAGATGAAAGTTCAGCTGAAACTAAGGCCACAGGGATGAGAAAAATAATAGCTGAAAAGATAAAGAAAAAAATCAATGTCGAGCCGAAAAGTGCAGTGGTTGGTAAATTTCGAATGCTGTCAATGGCACCTGTAATCAAAAGTACGAGTGCGGTCACGGATATTTTTTCAGAAGACCAAGCTTTCATTGAGAGTGCGCCTTTCATATATAAATCACCGGATGACACTTCGTTTCGCCCGGGCTACTCAAGTTTTGAGTCGTTTAGTATAAATTAGTCTGGCTTGCTTGGGAACTGTTCATTTTATTTATGCCGACTCCCACCTTTACATTCCGGTGAAGTAGGGACGATTCCTTTTTTGTTGTTCCACTCATCCGGTGTAAATAGATGCATACTTAGTGCGTGTAAGCCGTTGGAAAATTCATTTTTGACCGATTCATTGACCAATCGATGGCGTGCAATATGGGTGAGTTGGTTAAAGTGATTAGATACGACAATGACCTTAAAATGGCTTTCAGATCCAATAGGAACGCTATGATGACTGCTTTCGTTTTCAACCGTTAGATGAAGGGGATTAAATTGTGCGGAAAGAATTTCTTGAAGGCGCTGTTGTCGTGACATTGTATTCATCCTAATTTTAAAAATGATCGTGGGAAGTATATACTGCGCACGGCCACAATTTGCGGATTTTGCCTTGCTCTTTTTGTCCCAGATTGAGCGTTTAAAGCTTGACAAGGGAATAGCCATTGCGCTGCGCTTTAAACGATCAACTGGAACAAAAATAGCGGTCGTCAAAAAACCGCAAATTGTGGCCGCGCGCAGTATAGCATTTCGTGTCAGTTGATGGTCAAATTATTTGAAATACTTGACACAATGTGCCTCAGTTCGTCATATTGTGAAGATGGATTGATTTTGGCGATTCATATTTTGAACTATACTGCGCGCAGTATAAACCTAGGGAGATATTATGAAGCATAACAAGGGTTTTACACTGATAGAGCTGATGATCGTCGTCGCAATTATTGGTATTTTAGCGGCTATCGCTATCCCAGCTTATCAAGATTATACTGTCAGAGCTCGAGTTACAGAAGGCTTATCGCTAGCCGCTTCTGCGCAAATGGCTGTGGCTGAGACAACGCAAAGTAATGGGGGTGATGCCGCTGCTTTAACTGCAATTACCCAAGCTTCGACAGGGTATGCATCGATTACTCAAGTAGCACCAGCAAATGTAGCAAGTGTTGCGATCAATGCGGGTGGTCAAGTCGTGGTTACGTTCAATAACCCACCTTTACCAGCAGATTTCGTTGCAGTTCCTCTTACGCTGACACCTGCTGTAGGAGCGGGTGGTGAAATGAGCTGGACTTGTGCGATAGGTGGTAACGCTGCACTTTATAAATATGTTCCAGCACAATGCCGTCATTAAACAACGAGCTTCTTTCCCACTCCTTAACGGCCGCGACCTTTAAGGAGTGGGCAGTTTTTACAAAATGAATCCGTTAAGGGATCACACCAGCTGATTCTTCAACCGAACATAATCCGGTAATCCATCGACATAAGGTGGGTATGCTTCACCTTGAATCAATGGTGCTAAATACCGACGACAAGCATCAGTAATGCCCATTCCATCCTCACGAATAAACTCAGGAGGCATGGTTTTTTCAACATTCGCAACGTCTGATAATGGAACATGGTCAATTGACCATCGGTAAGGTGAGTCTTGCTCGCGAACAATGATGGGCATGATGGCGTTGTGACCACTGATTGCAAGTTCAACCGCTGCTTTTCCCAGCGCGTAGGCTTGATCGACATCAACAGCAGACGCAATGTGACGCGCGGCGCGTTGAAGGTAATCAGCAACCGCCCAATGGTATTTGAGTTGTAATTCTTTTTTTATCAGTTGTGCAATAACCGGTGCGACACCACCCAGTTGTGCGTGACCAAAGGCATCACGTAATCCTGCGTCACTCAAAAATTTTCCGGACTCATCACGAACGCCCTCTGAAACGACAATCACGCAATAGCCATGATGTTGAACGCAATCGGCGACTCGTTGTAAAAAAACCGCAGGATTAAAAGCAACTTCCGGAAATAAGATCAGATGAGGTGGTTCGTTGGAATTGTTGCTAGCCAAGCCACTCGCGGCCGCGATCCAGCCGGCATGACGTCCCATCACTTCCAGAATAAAGACTTTCGTTGATGTCGCGGCCATTGATGCGACATCAAATCCTGCTTCTTTGGTCGAAATAGCAACGTATTTGGCAACACTTCCAAATCCGGGGCACGAGTCGGTAAAAGGTAAATCATTATCGACGGTTTTAGGAATGCCAATACAGGTGATGGGGTAGCCTAATTCTTGACTCATCCGAGCGACTTTATTGGCAGTATCTTGCGAGTCGCCGCCACCATTGTAGAAAAAATAGCCAATGTCATGCTTACGAAAGACTTCGATTAATCGCTGAAATTCATCGCCAGATTCTTTTAGTTTGTGGCGGCATGATCCAAATGCACCCGATGGAGTGTGCATCAATTTAGCGATATCTACATCACTTTCGAACGAGGTATCAATCAATATTCCTTCAAGTGCTCCGACGATGCCATTTTTTGCCGCATAGACTTTGCCAATGTGTTCGGGGTGACGACGTGCTGTTTGGATGACGCCACATGCTGAAGCATTAATAACAGCGGTAACTCCACCCGATTGAGCGTAAATTGCGTTTTTCTTTGTCATAAAATAGTCCTGGTTTGTATTTTCTATCCACGTGTTAAAAATAGCTATGCTGGTTCAGCAACTACTTTCTTGCCCTCATAAAACTGCGCATACTCTTGAAGTACCGCATTGATGCTTTGAATTAATTGATCAAATGCATCCGTGATTTCACTCATTTTCTTCGCGTGTTTTGCTAAATTTTCAACTTGTGCGACATGCCTCTGTAAAGAGGGGACACCACAAAAGCAACAAGCGCCATGTAGTTTGTGAGCCTCTTCTTCTAACATTTTTAATTTTTTTTCTTGATGCAATCGGATGAGCGTTTCACGGTTTTTTCGTAATTCATCGATAAAACAAGTTAGATAATCAGCTGCCAGTGTTTGATTGCCTGAAACGCGTTGTACGCACATTGCCCAATCGATGGCGGTTGAATTTTCTCGGCTGGAGAGGTCAATCAGATGCTTTAGAAGGGTTGCTTCGTCAATGGGTTTTTGCAGATATAATTTTATCCCGGCATTCTGAAGTTGTAGCATGGTGATATCGTTATGATTTGCACTGACCAAAATAATCGGTGTAGAGGTATTCAGTAATGACTCTCTGTGAATTAAACGTGCCGCCTCAATGCCATTCAGCTTTGGCATTTGCAAGTCCAATAAAATGGCATTAAAACGTTTTTGCTTGCACTTTGCTAAGGCTTCTTCACCATCGTTGACGGTTTGAATGGTTGCATAGTCACCTAATAGTGATTCAAATAACATACGGTTCACGGGGTTATCTTCAGCGATGAGAAGATTGGGTTTTATTTGCCCCAGCTTAACGCGTAACGACTCCAGTTCATGATTTTCTGTTCGAGCGAAATCAGCTCGATTCAGTAATGAATCAACTGTTTCATGTAATTTTTGCATATTAGGTGGTTTGAATAAAAATCCTTTAGCACCTAATCCTTCAACGTCATCGATGATCCATTTTGAAAGTAAGACACAAGGGATCGATTGCTTTCGTAGCACTTGGCCCACTTGGTGATCGCACCCTTGATTTACGCTTACAAAGGCTAAATCGCATTCTGGGTGTTCGTGAAACGTTTTTTCTAATTGATTAAACGCACCCACGCGCGTGCAGCGAATTCCCCAATGACTCAGCCCATTACACAGCGCCTCGAGATGTAAAGGGTTATCATCAAAACAAATGACATTTAAGTGAGCAAATCGGTGCGTCTGATGCTTTTCAACTTCGTAGCCATCGAGTTTTTCCAGCTTCACAACGACGGTGAATGTGGATCCTTTGTGGAGCTCGCTTTTTAATGAAATACGCCCCTGCATTTGCTCAGCAAGTTTATTTGAAATAACTAACCCGAGACCAGAGCCACCGTATCGACGAGTAATGGTGGTGTCTGCTTGATTATATGCGGTAAAAAGGCCAGTTTGGTCCTGAGATGAAATGCCAATACCCGTGTCGGTAATGGATAAACGAATCATATAGGCCTTGTCTGTTTCTTGCTCAATAGTAGTACGAATCAGTACATAACCTTGTTCTGTAAACTTAACGGCGTTGGAAATAAGGTTACTAATGATTTGTTTAAGGCGTAGTGGGTCTCCTAACACTGTTTTAGGAACATCAATCGATGTAATGGGGATAAGGTCAATACCTTTCTTGTTCGCATTAGGACTGATGAGAGTCAATACTTCATCAATGCATCCGCGAATATCTAAGGGGATGCAGTCCAAGTGTAGTTTGCCGGCCTCCATTTTTGAATAATCTAAAATGTCATTCATAATGGACATTAAATCATGTGCTGATGATTTAATGGTTTTGACATAATCGAGCTGTAATATATCGAGCTTGCTTTCTAAGAGTAAATTTGTAAACCCGATTATGCCATTCATCGGTGTACGAATTTCATGACTCATATTGGCAATAAATTCTGATTTTTGTTTATTTTTTTCTTCAATTTTCCGTTTATCTAAGGATAATTCGATATTTTTTTCTTCAAGCATTTCAAGGCTTTGTTGTAGGTCAGCTGTTGCGACCTCGATGTGTTGGTTTAATTCCTGAGTTGCACTAATGTATTGTGACTGAAGGTGTGCACAGCCTTGTTCGATCAGTCCTAACTCGCCATGGCTCGTGGTTTTAATTTCAGTTTCAAGCTCGTTCATTAAAATTTGTTTCATGCTGCGGCGAAGGCGTGCTATGGGCAAATGAATTTTCTTTGATAAAAAGAAATGAGTACTGAGTGCGGCTAAAAGCCCTATAAGGGTAATCATTATGGTAGTAATGTACATTTTATAGCGCTTTATGATCATTGATTTGGTATCAAGATCGATGGATAGCCAGCCTAAGACAGCATCAGCATGGTCATCCATGAAATTTGTGTTGTGGGTGAAGTGTGGTGTTGCATAGAGGTTAAATCGTGGCACGGTAATCGGTGCAATAAGATGAATCGTTGTTGGATTGATGGGGTGAGCCTGAGTGTAATCACCCGGATATCCAGAAGGGATAAGGGGATTGGGCAATGGATGCCTACCGCCGCGATAAGCGAGTAATTGCTTGCGAGCATCATAAAAAGCAAGCGATCGAATTTCAGGATTGATCGTTGATGCATCAACTAAGCCTTGTAATGTCTGGCGATCATGCCTAAATAACGCCAATTGGGCGGCTGGAATAAGTTGCCTGACATAGGCTTCCCCAAGATGTGAGGTGTGTTGTTCTAGGTCATGGGCAAATTGAATGTTGTAAAATAAGGCAAACAGAAGAGCGACGATGGTGACCGGAATTAACGTGCTTATTCTGAGTTGATACTTGATTCCAAATTGTTTCACTCGGTTCACTGCCTGGCGATAATTGGCAAAGTCGGTTATTATAACCGCTTTCTTATCAATATTGTAGATGGAGCGTTTATGGTCGTTCGAACTCGTTTCGCCCCAAGTCCCACGGGCTTTCTTCACGTAGGTGGTGTGCGAACTGCTTTATATTCTTGGCTTTATGCACAGCATCACCAAGGTGAATTTTACCTTCGCATCGAAGACACTGATCAAGAACGTTCAACGTCTGAATCGGTTCAAGCTATTCTTGAAGGGATGGCGTGGTTGGGTCTGAGTTATGAAAACGATCCCGTCTATCAAAGTGCGCGCTATCATCGCTATGCTGAAATCGGGGAACAATTACTGCAAGAAGGTTTGGCTTACCGTTGTACGTGTAGTAAAGAGCGTCTGGAAACATTGCGCGCAGCTCAACTCGAAGCGCATGAAAAGCCGCGTTATGATGGGCATTGCAGAGGAAAGCAGTTGCCAGTGGGTGATGCACCCTATGTGGTTCGGTTTAAAAATCCTGAAAGTGGCGTCGTCTCATTTACCGATCATGTGTATGGCGACATTCATGTCAATAATCAAGAGTTGGATGATTTAATTCTTGTGCGTTCAGATGGTCATCCAACGTATAATTTTGCAGTGGTGATCGATGATTGGGATATGCAAATTACCCACGTTATTCGAGGTGATGACCATATCAATAATACGCCGAGGCAAATTAATTTATACAAGGCATTGAATGCTCCAATTCCTCAGTTTGCCCATTTGCCGATGATCTTAGGTGAAGATGGCAAACGTTTATCCAAGCGCCATGGTGCTGTCAGTGTTATGGAGTTTAAGACCTTAGGCTTTTTACCTCATGCTTTGTTGAATTATTTAATTCGACTGGGATGGTCTCATGGGGATCAAGAAATTTTTAGTCGAGATGAGATGATTGCGTTGTTCGATTTGAACAATGTCAGTCGTGGTGTATCCAGCTTTAATTATGATAAATTGCATTGGTTAAATCAGCATTATCAAAAAAGCGATTCTCCTGAGAGCGTTGCAAAGGCCTTGGCTTGGCACTTTGCTGAAAAAGGCATTGATGTATCGAATGGCCCTCCATTAGAAGACATCGTGGCGATTCAGGCTGAGCGTTGTAAAACACTGGTTGAAATGTGTGAAAAGAGCCTCTATTTCTATCTTCCGATTGAGCATTATGATGAAGACGCATTGAAAAAACATTTGCGGCCAGTTGTGCTCTTGCCATTAGAGGCGCTTTACAAAAAGCTCAGTGACTTAAATAACTGGACTCCAGATGCTTTACAGGCATGCATCAATGACGTCTGTCTCGAATTTGACGTTGGCATGGGTAAAGTTGCTCAGCCGTTGCGCGTTGCTGTCACGGGTAGCAGTCAGTCACCATCGATGGATATGACGTTAAGCCTACTTGGTCAACAGCGGGTGCTCGAACGGTTGGCGTTTGGTTTGCAGTATGTGCGTGAACGAGCAGAAACTTAATATTACTTTTTTTAAAAAAAGGACAAACAAAATGCGTAATTTATTTCTATGTTTATTGATGGCATTCATCACTTTTGGATTAGTGGTCAACGAAGCAAGTGCAGCACGTTTCGGAGGGGGTAGGAGTTTTGGTGTTCAGCGATCCTCAAGTTTTTTTCAGCATAGACCCAGCCCGACTCAATCTGCATTTTCACCGCGTGCTAATACGTCAAAATGGGGCCATGTCTTAGGTGGTGTATTAGTCGGAGGCTTGCTTGCTAGCCTATTCATGGGACATGGTTTGGGTACTGGATTATTATCATGGTTCATTTTGGGAGCGGTGGTTTTATTTATGATGAGTCTTTGGCGGCGTAAAATGCAACCCGGGATGCAGTTCTCGCCGGCAGGCAATGCGCGGCAATTTTCATCTGATCGTGCCTCAGCTGAACCGTCGTCAAATAGTACTTCAGCTTATCCTCGCGGCTTTACCCCAGAGCGTTTTTTACGTGACGCCAAAGTGACCTTCATCCGTCTACAAGCGGCTTACGATCAAGGTAATCTCGATGATTTAAATGAATTTACCGCTCCTGAAGTATTTGCAGAAATTAAAATGCAATTGCAAGAACGCGGAAATGAGCCTAACAAAACAGAAGTATTCAATTTAGACGCGCAATTACTAGGTGTTTCTAATGAAGGGGACTCAAGCATTGCAAGTGTTCGTTTTACTGGATCCATCAAAGAAAACGATGCGCCGATTACTTCATTAAATGAAATTTGGAATTTCCGTCAATTTTCACCAATCGGTGCATGGCTTGTTGGCGGCATTGAGCAATAAATGCTTACATTACGTCAAATCACACTGTCTCGCGGTCATAAGATTCTACTTGACCGCGTTAGTGTCAACATTCATGAAAAACAAAAAATTGGTCTCGTTGGGCATAATGGTTGTGGTAAATCGACGTTATTTAGCTTTTTGCAGGGTGGGATGACGGCCGATACCGGCGAATTACAAATCAACCCTCATCTGCGGATGAGTCATTTGTCGCAACATTTGCCGGATAGCAATGCCTGTGCGCTTGATTTTGTGCTGGAAGGTGATGAAGAATACCACGCGTTACAACAACGACTGATCGCTGCTGAATCCAGTGGTAATGATGCAGAGATCGTTGCCTGTCATGAGCATCTGAGTCTCACCGCGGGGTATAGTAAACCCGCACTGGCGGCAAGCCTGCTTGCTGGTCTTGGTTTTAAATCGGATGAACAAAAAGCCCCCGTGAACAGTTTTTCGGGTGGTTGGCGTATGCGCTTGAGTTTAGCGCGTTGTTTGATGAAACCAGCCGATTTGTTATTACTGGATGAGCCCACCAACCATTTAGATATGGAGGCGATTGTTTGGTTGGAAAAATGGCTGAATTTATATCCCGGTAGTATTGTATTGATTTCACATGATAGGGAATTCTTAGATGGTTTTGTAAGCCATATTTTGCATATCGAACAAAAGAACATGGTTTTATACACAGGGAATTACAGTCGGTTCGAACAAACACGCGCACAACAATTAGCTCAGCAGCAAGCCATGTTTGAGAAACAACAGAATAAAATCACTCACATGATGAGTTATGTCCAACGTTTTCGTGCTCAAGCAACTAAATCAAAACAGGCACAAAGTCGACTCAAAGCGATTGCGCGTATGGAATTGGTTGCGCAGGCTCAAGTTGACTCACCGTTTTCATTTGTATTTTATCCATGCCCCAAAGCTAATAATGCGTTGATGCATTGCGAGGCAGTGCTTGCGGGTTATACGGTCAATCAACCCATTATCAGTGCGTTTAATCTGACCATCAATCCCGGTGATCGTGTTGCATTATTGGGTCCTAACGGTGAAGGGAAATCCACATTAATTAAAACCCTAACGGGTGATCTAATGCCTCTTTCTGGCATTATTCATCGCTCACCCCATTTGAAAGTCGGCTATTATGCACAACATCAACTTGAGCAATTAGACTTGAATTTGAGTCCGTTGCAAACTATTCAGCGATTATCCATTGATGCTACAGAGCAAGAGATTCGAAATTTCCTCGGCGGATTTAATTTTATTGGCGATAGTGCCGTGAATACCATCCAGCATTTTTCCGGTGGTGAAAAAGCGCGTCTTGCACTAGCTAAGCTTGTGTGGGAAAAGCCGAATTTACTGCTGCTTGATGAGCCAACAAACCATCTGGATTTAGGGATGCGGGCGGCGATAGAATGGGCACTGCAAACTTACGAAGGGGCTTTGATCCTCATTTCGCATGACCGGCATTTATTACGTTCTGCGGTCGATGATTATTATCTTGTTTTTCAAAAAAAATTAGCCAAATTTGACGGTGATTTAGACAATTATCATCAGTGGCTTTTAACTCGAGATAGGGGAGATTCCTCAGCGAAGCCGGTGAGTGATAACAATTATCGAGAGAAGAAAGTCATGCAAAATCGGATCAAAAAATTAGAACAAATGATTGAGCAATACCAATACACACTTTCGCAAATAGAAGACGCGTTGGCAGATGATTCGTTATATGCGGCAACGCAAAAGGCCAAGCTCGACACTTTGCTTAAACAACGCGATGAAGCGCAGGCGCAGCTGATGGCAGCAGAAGAAGAGTGGTTAGAGGTTATGGCCAATTTGGAGGCATGAATTGGGTAGACATCCGAGCCATGACGGTTAGTGTTTGGGGAGAACGACTCTCCCCCCTTACGCCTTGGCCTCCTGCTTAATCTGCTGAAATAACTTCCTTGCGGCTTCTTGTTCTGCTTTGCGACGTGTTTCACCACGTCCCTCAGCGGCCATATTCAAACCGGGGACTTTACAGGTGATATGAAAAGTTTGATCGTGCATTTCTCCCTCGACATGAGTCAGTCGGTATTGAGGAAGGGTGATTTTTTTAGATTGCAGATATTCTTGGAGTTGAGTTTTAGAGTCTTTCAAATTTTCATTCAGACGATCGTCTTTAAGGCGATTGTCATACAAACCCAGAATAATACGCTGGCAAGTGATAAAATCACTGTCTAAATAAATAGCGGCAAAAATAGCTTCTAGAGCGTCGGCTAGAATAGACGCGCGTCGAAAACCACCGCTTTTCAGTTCGCCTTGGCCTAAAATTAGAAAATCACCTAAACCTATCTCTTGAGCAATGATCGAAAGCATTTCTCCTTTAACCAGGGATGCTCGCAAGCGACTGAGTTCTCCTTCGCTATTTTGGGGAAATTGGTGAAATAATGCATTTGCAATCACCGTACTTAACAGTGAGTCACCCAAGAATTCGAATCGTTCGTTGTTGAGTACGTTCGCGCTGCGATGGGTCAATGCTTGCTTGAGCAAATCGATATTTTTAAACTCATAGTTGCCGAGCCTAGAACAAAGGCGTTTTACGTTATTCTCTTCCAATGGTGACCTCAGTCTCTTTAGTGAATAATGGTTCCTAATCTTTTCCAGCGCACCATATAGGTATTTGAATTCCAGCTCATCCACACGAGAAAAGCTTTCCCACGTAAATAGTTATCTGGAACAAATCCCCAGAATCGGCTATCAGCACTATCATCGCGATTATCACCCATCATGAAATAATTGCCTTCGGGTACCGTCACGTCAATATCGACCGGATCGACGTCAGGATGAACAAAAATATCATGAGTAACTCCATTTAATGTTTCTCGGTATTTTGCAACGGCACGTCCAGAGCTTTCGTCCGTAGTGTATTCAACAAACGTTTGCTTTATTTCATTATTGTTAATGGTCAATACCTTGTTGTGGTAGACAATGTGATCACCGGGTGTGCCAATCACTCGTTTGATAAAGTCTACAGATGGATTGGGTGGCCAACGGAATACTGCAATTTGCCCTTTCTTTGGATTAGCGATGGGTACGATTTTTGTTTCTAGGACGGGTAGGCGTAGTCCATATGCAAATTTATTGACTACCAAAAAGTCACCAACCAAGAGTGTCGGTTCGAGCGATCCTGATGGGATTCTAAAGGGTTCGAATATAAACGATCGAAGCAATAGGACAATGGCAAAAACGGGAAAAAAAGAACGTGAATATTCAATCAGCTTAGAAGGATGTTGCTCTGGGGTGCGTTTTTTTTTCCAGAACAAAACATCGATTAGATAGAAAAATCCAGTTAATGCGGTAATAATAACGAGAATTAGAGCAAAGTTCATAATCATTTCCTGTTCAATTACTTTCGATCCGATTGAAAGACGGCCATGAATGCTTCCTGTGGAATTTCAACATGCCCCACTTGTTTCATGCGTTTTTTTCCTGCTTTTTGCTTCTCTAACAATTTACGTTTACGAGACACATCGCCACCATAGCATTTTGCGATGACGTTTTTGCGGAGAGCTTTAACGGTTTGTCGTGCAATGATATGTCCTCCAAGAGCCGCTTGAATGGCAACATCAAACATTTGTCGAGGAATAATTTTTTGCATCTTATCCACGAGTGCTTTTCCTCGTGAGTTTGCCGTACTGCGATGGACGATACAGGCCAGAGCATCAACGCACTCACCATTAATGAGAACATCCATTTTAACGACATCTGCTTCTTGAAATCGAATAAAACTGTAATCCAATGATGCATAACCGCGACTAATTGATTTTAAACGGTCAAAGAAATCAGAAACCACTTCACTCATTGGTATATCATACGTGACAGACACTTGTCTTCCACTGTAGGTCATATTGACCTGGATGCCGCGCCGCTCAATGCAAAGCGTAATAATTGCACCAAGATGCTCATGGGGTACAAGTATATTTGCTCGAGCAATGGGTTCCATTAATTGCTTGATTTGAGGCGAGGGAGGAAGGCGTGAGGGGTTGTCAACCATAAGGACTTCATCTTTGGCTGATATGATTTGGTAGATAACCGTAGGCGCTGTTGAAATGAGTTCAAGGTTATATTCCCGCTCAAGGCGCTCTTGAATAATCTCCATATGCAGTAACCCGAGAAAGCCACAGCGAAAACCAAAGCCTAACGCATCAGATGATTCGGGTTCATAAAACAGGGACGCATCATTGAGGCTTAATTTAGATAATGCATCGCGAAAGGCCTCAAAATCTTCTGAGCTAATTGGAAAAAGGCCAGCGTATACTTGTGGTTTTGCGCGTTGAAAACCAGGCAGTGGGGCAAGGGCGCGATCTTTATCCAGTGTTAAGGTGTCACCCACGGGTGCGCCGTGAATGTCTTTGATGCCTGCAATAACGTATCCGACTTCGCCAGCCTTTAAGCTGTCCGTGGGAGTGCGTTTGGGCGTAAAAATTCCTACTTGATCGACTTCATGCGAACGACCGGTCGACATGACGTACATTTTATTACCTTTACATAACGTGCCATTCATAATGCGTACTAATGAGACGACGCCCAGGTAACTATCAAACCATGAGTCAATAATAAGCGCTTGCAGTGGAGCCGATGAGTCGCCTTTTGGGGGAGGAATACGCTGAACCAGCGCTTCAAGAACATCATCGACACCAAAGCCACTTTTAGCACTCACATGAATAGCGTCATGTGCATCGAGGCCAATAATGTCTTCAATCTCAGCAATAACGCGATCAGGATCGGCTTGGGGTAAATCAATTTTATTTAAAACGGGTAATACTTCAAGTGCCTGGTCAATCGCCATGTAGCAAACGGCAACGGTTTGTGCTTCTACTCCTTGAGCGGCATCAACAACCAAAATTGCACCGTCGCAGGCGGCAAGTGAGCGTGAAACTTCATAGCTGAAGTCGACATGCCCTGGTGTATCAATAAAGTTCAATAAATAGGTTTTTCCATCTCGAGCAGTATAATTTAACGAGACACTTTGTGCCTTAATCGTAATACCACGCTCGCGCTCAATGTCCATGGAATCAAGTACCTGGGCTTCCATTTCACGGTCAGATAACCCACCGCATCGTTGGATAAAGCGATCAGCAAGCGTCGATTTACCGTGATCAATATGGGCAATAATTGAGAAATTACGGATGTTTGTTATGCTATTCAAAAAAGAGAACCTGGTTGTAAAAGTGCTTAGTTTATCCTATTTTGTGAATTGCAGAAAGTGTATTGTAAGATTGTGGCCGTGGTCAGTATAGTTCGACGAAAAGCATTGCAAAAGATTAAAAATCAGGCCATGATCGCTATTCTTTAAGTAATCATTGAATAGGTACGAGCATGCGGTTTAAACGATTCTTTTTTGTGATGGCAGTATTATTTGTGAGCGAAGTTGTTCAAGCTGATAATGCACTGCTTTATCGCCCGGCGGTTCGACATTTTATCGATTATATGGTGACTCACGATCATTACAATAAAAATGACTTGGTTGCCGCACTGAAACTCGCGCAATTTCAGCCACAGATTCTTGAGTCTATGGAAAAACCTTATGAAAAAAAAACATGGGATGTTTATAAAACATTGTTTTTAACGCAACAACGCGTCCAGACAGGGGTTGAATTTTGGCAGGCGAACGCGGACGTTTTAGCGCGTGCACAGAAAGAATATGGTGTTCCTGCAGAAATGATTGTTGCGATATTAGGGGTTGAAACGCAATATGGAAAGCGCCAAGGTGAATACCGTGTGTTGGATGCATTAACCACGCTAGCGTTCCATTATCCTAAACGATCAGAATATTTCACCAAAGAATTACGTGAATATTTTTTACTCTGTCGTGAACGTAAAGTTCCACCGACTCAGTATATTGGATCGTATGCCGGTGCAATCGGACAACCTCAATTTATGCCGAGTAGTTATCGACTGTTTGCGGTCGATTTTGCAGGCCACGGTCGACGTGATTTAGTGAATGATAATAAAGATGTGATCGGAAGCGTGGCTAATTATTTCAAGAAACATGGTTGGAAACCGAATGAGAATGTGGCGCAACTCGCAACATTAGTTGGTTCACAACATGAGCATTTAGCAATGAATAGCAAACAAGCTGATTACTCCTATTTTAATTTGGTGGCAAAAGGAGTTAAACCTGTAAATAATGTGTCGAATCATCCTGACCGTGCAGGAGTCATTGAGTTAACAACCAACAAGGGTGCTGAGTATTGGTTAGCCTATCCTAATTTTTATGTGATTACCCGCTATAACAGTAGCCCACAATATGCATTGGTTGTTTATTTGTTAGCACAACAACTTCGCGAGCAGCGGATTTTAGCGTTGAAGCGAGCCAATGTGCATCATCATGCTTATGCGTAAAGTGGGGTAGTGCACTGTGGTACTAAGCGTCCTATTTGCTGAATGTTTAGATGAAACCGGCTGTTTATGTTTGCGTCTTGAGGGCGATGGTTTTGTCGCGGCAGCTTTAGAGCATCGCACGTTTGATGACATTAAGCAGATGCAGCTGGGTTCACATACGATTGTTGTTTTATCCACCGCGATGAGCGGTCTGTATGAGGTCGAGTTACCGTGGCTTGGCCCAAGCAAAGCACGTGCGGCTATTCCATACGCGCTTGAAGAACAACTCGCGCAGAAATTACAAACATTGCATTTCGCATTTGACCGAGCGCATCATCAGCATAATCGCTATTTGGTTGTTGTTACTGACAAAGCGTATATTATGGAAATCATGGCTCGGTTAGATGAGCTGGACATTCGGTTTAATGAGATCACTTTGGACTGGTTTGCCCTGCAATCGGGCGAGGTGTGCTTGACACCATCGACTGTGTTAGCGCGTGTTGAGCAATATCAAGGTGCTTTATCGGATAGTCTTGCAGAGACTTTTTTAAATGAAGTCACGGATCAATCCATGGTCTTGTCGTTTACAGACAGTCTTGCTTCTCAGAACAATCCTTCATTGACGACGATTGAACAACCGTTTTACGTGTGGGTGGCCAGGCGATTGCAACAGGCTCCTCGCATCAATCTTTGCCAAGGTAACTTGAGTCACGGGCTTCCTGATGAGGGTGTGAGCCGCCGCTGGGCAATGATATGTATTGCACTTGCTGGGCTATGGCTCGTTTCAGTTTTGGGCATCAATGCAGTGAATCTCATTCGCTTAAATCACCAACTGAATCTTATTGATAAAGACACCGCCGTTGTTTATCGTGAATTTTTTCCCGATGCTCAGCAAGTGATTAGTCCGCGTTTTCGAATTAACCAACTATTGAACACGGGTGGTGCTACCCAGGGCGCTTTGGTATTGTGGCAATCATTAGATAAATTAGATAATGCAATCGGTTCAAATGGACTTACAGTTGAACGTATGGATTTTAAAAATAAAGTGTTGTCTGTAGCACTTAAAGCACCTGATTTTACCGCACTAGAAGAACTTAGTTCACGCTTGAAACAGGCACACGTCAAAGTGACTCAAACTCAAGCCGCTTCTCATAAACATCATGTGACCGCAACTGTGGAGTTACGTTTATGAAGACCTTTTGGGCAAATTTAAGCGAACGAGATCGATGGGTTCTTTTTATTGGTGGTGTGGTTTGTTTGATTTACTTATTTTATTTACTGATTTATGCCCCGCTTATCCATGCTGTTGATTTTAAATCGCGACAATGGATTGAAAAAAAAGAAACGTTAGTTTGGATGCGATCTCAAGCAACGACAAAACACTTACCTAAAACAATTGATAGTAATTTATTAACCATATTTTCAGATCACATTAAACAGGCTCCATTTGCGCAATTTTCATATCAATTGCAACAGGCCGGTGAGGGCCATGTGCAATTATCATTCGAGCAAGTGCCCTATGTTGAATTTATGACATGGTTACGGAAGCTCAATCAACAATACACTATGGCAGTGACCGAGCTGGTGGTTGCTCGCACTCAAACTCCCGGTATCGTGAAGCTTCGTGTTGTAGTGTGGAATCAGGGGAAAGGGTTATGATGCTTTGTATGGACGTTGGAAATTCTCATATTTATGGGGGTGTTTTTTCAAACGAAGAAATAGTGTCACGTTTTCGCATGACGTCTAAAGTCAGCACATCCGATGAATATGGGGTTTTTTTAAAACAACTGTTGCGCGAAAATCATTGTTCGGTTGAGGATATTCATAAAATTGCTATTTGTTCTGTCGTGCCGCAGTTGGATTATTCCTTGCGATCGGCGTGTATAAAATATTTTTCGGTTGACCCGTTTTTTTTACAGGCGGGTGTTAAAACCGGTTTAAATATTAAATACCGAAATCCTTCGGAGGTTGGTGCCGATCGAATTGCCAATGCGATTGCAGCAACGCATCGTTATCCCAATCAGAATTTAATTATTATTGATTTTGGTACTGCCACGACTTTTTGCGCTGTAACCTCACAAAAAGCGTATCTTGGTGGTGTAATCCTGCCTGGTATTCGATTATCGGTTGATGCATTAAGTCGAAATACGGCCAAACTTCCTTCGGTTGAGATTGTCAAAGCGGAGCAGGCGATTGGTCGCTCAACGATTGATAGCATCCAATCGGGCGTGTTTTATGGCGCAGTGGGTGCCTGCTCTGAATTGATTCGTCGAATAAAGTTAGAGGCATTTTCGGAACAACCCGTTTATGTTCTTGCAACCGGTGGGTTTGCGTCGTTGTTTGAGAAGCAGGGCATTTATGATGAAGTGCTTCCGGATCTCGTTTTACATGGTGTTCGGCTTGCATATGAGATCAATATACACTGCCCGCGGCCACAATCTTAAGTTCGGGGATAGCTCTTTTTCCAACAGTAAGGCGTTTTAAGCTTGACAATTGGAATGCGGGGGCAGTCAGGAATGCGCTTCAGGAATGATCAGCTGCTTAGCAATTTAAGTAGGACGCTTATAGTATTTACCCATTCAATAATTTTTTTATAACTAAGGGATTTCGTTCTATGCAGGTTAGAAACGAAATACTTGTTAAATCAGGGACTCTTTTTTCTTGTTCCCAGTTTTTTAAAGTTTCTAAATTAATATGGTATACGTTGGAGAATTCCTTTTGAGTTAAATTTAATTTCTTACGTAATCCTTTAACATCAAAAGCAGATCTCACAACTCTTCCTATCCCTGGGGATTTTAGTGCTTCATCAACAGCATCGATTAATTCTTGACCTAAAGTTCTTTCTTCATTCATAGCCCACCCCTATATTTAGCAACTAATAAAGGTACTGTGCGTTTTAACGTAAGCGATCGGAGAAATACACCTACACCCCTGTTATGAATTAATTCACCATAGGCACTTCTTAGTGATTGGGAGTGTTTTATGTCGGAACAAGAGAACTATTGGGAAGCTATTATTGCTGCATACAAAGAGAGCGGTTTATCGCAACCTGCATTTTGTAAGCAGAACGGTCTATCGTGTAATCAATTTCAATATCGATGGTATCAGCACAATCTAGCGAAACGAGCGAAAAAAAATCCCACCACATTTGAAAATAATTGTGGTACAAATTTATTTGAGTCGGTGACCATTTCCCATTCGGTCCTTAACGATGAAACGAATCATATCGCTGAGCTGGCGATTCATTTACCCAACAAAATACGCTGTGATGTCAAAATGGATTTATCCAACCATGCGTTTACTACACTATTGAAGCAGTTGGTGGCGCTATGTTAATTCCAGCGAATATTAAAGTTCATTTATATTGCGGGATCACCGACATGCGCAAGTCGATTAATACATTGGCGATTATGGTTCAGGATGTTTTACAGATGGAGCCTACCAGTGGTCATTTATTTTTATTCCGCAGTCGTGGTGTTAATAAATTAAAGGCACTCTACTATGAGGAGCACAGTTTTACGCTATGGTACCGACGCCTTGATAAAGGCAAATTCATTTTTTCACGGAATATCCAAGGTCATCTTGAGTTAACTGATGAGCATTTTAACTGGTTACTTGCGAGCAATAAATTCGTTCATTATCAGGGTGAAGACCCACCAATTTATCGTGATTTTTATTAAA
>DIUW01000052.1 GCA_002423125.1 Legionellaceae bacterium UBA6148
TTTTGTGGCCGCGCGCAGTATAGTTCAATACCCATTCGCTGCCAAATTTTCTCTTGTCGATACAAAGGCAGATGGTCTTGATATTTACTAATAATGGTATAGGCAACGAGACTAGGTGCTGCCATACTTTTGGGTAGAAACAACTTTGGCATTGGTGCTATAGCAACACCTTCATCGCAACGGTTGCATGCATACTTGGGTCGAACGTGTTGAATGACTTTAAGCTGTGCTGGAACTACTTCCAGCTGCTCTGTCACTTCTTCACCAATACGTTGTTTCAAGCAACCGCAAGCACATTGTTTTTCATGCTCAGGAACATCATGTTCAATCACTTCACGGGGTAAGTTGTCAGGTAATGGTTTGCGCGTTGGTTTATTGCGTGTATACGTGACCGTAATGGTATTCTCGTCTTCCTTGGGCAGCTCTTCTGTCGGAACGGACTCTGCTTCATCAAACTGCAGCTCAAGCTGAAGCACATTGCTTTCAGATGAGCGTGCATAGTTACGTTGCTGCGCCAATTTAAACTGCTCAAGTACTTGACGATAACGCGCATGAAGCTGCTCGATTTCTTCTTGTTGAGAGAGAATCAAGGCGTGAGATTCATCGAGTGATTGTGGTAATTCAGCAGTCTTTTTCATGGCGAAATTATACCATAAACACTATGATTTTACTGTATTTTTTCAATAAAAATCACGATAAATTGTCGGTTCTTCACCTTGATAATGAACGAATTTATTGCTCGCAAGTAACCAGCTAAAATGCTCGGATGTTAACTCGAGATGACCGTGAATATTACGTGGGAAAATGAATTTACCTTTATCCAAGCGCCGGTACCAGAGCGTAAAACTGTGCTCCTCATAATAGAGCGCTTTTAATTTATCACCACCACGACTGCGGAATAAAAATAAATGACCGCTGGTGGGATCCATCTGTAAAACGTCCTGAACCATGATGGCCAATGTATTAATCGACTTACGCATGTCAGTGATACCGCAATATAAGTGAACTTTGATATTGTCTGGAATTAGCATAGCGCCACCAACTGCTTCAATAGTGTGGCAAACGCATTATTGCGCAAATCCATTTTGACATCGCAGCGTATTTTGTTGGGTAGGTGAATCGCTAGATCCGTCATATAATTCACTTCATCCTTTACGGGCGCTTGAGCGATTGTTATCGACTCAAATGAGCCCGCTATAACGTTATTTTCAAATAGAGATGGGGGTTGTTTTGCTCGCTTAGCCAGATTGTGCTGATACCAGCGATATTGAAATTGGTTACAGGATAAGCCGTTCTGCTTACAAAATGCAGGTTGTGATAAACCGCTTACTTTGTATTCCGCAATAATAGATTCCCAATAGTTCTCTTGTTCCGACATAAAACACTCCCAATCACTAAGAAGTGCCTATGGTGAATTAATTCATAACAGGGTTGTAGGTGTAGTTCTCCGAGCGCTTACCGAAGTTCTGCATTGACGCGCTGAAGAAAAGCTTGCTTTATGCACAACCAGAAATCATTAATAGTGATCAGGGTTGTCAGTTCACCAGCGAAGATTGGGTGGATTATTTAAATGAATGGAATATTAATATCAGCATGACAGGCAAAGGACGATGCCTTGATAATGTTTATATAGAGCGGTTTTGGCGCAGCTTTAAGCGTGAAAAATTTTATATCAATGAGTTCAATAAGGTAAAAGAGCTACGTGCCGCCATTGAAGAGTACGTTGAATTTTATAATCACCGACGTTGGCATCAATCGTTGAATTATAAACTCCCTGCTGAAGTTTACTTCGAGCAGGAACGGGAGACTTGTGGATATGTGGACGCGTCCTTCGGACCAGCCAGCGCCCTGCGGGACGTGTGGACAAGCCATGGACAACGCATAAACCCCGCGTTGACCATAGCTTGACCACACTCGCTGGCTTCGCGACCACATACCAACAAGCTCAATAACAGGATTTTTTATTATTTTTTTAAAGGGCTAAAGGCTCCGAAATATTTTAAAGATCGTGGTCTAGACAGTGGGGGTCATTTCATTACTTTTATATCACGCATGATTCTCCTTATGAGCAAATGTCATAATTTGTAATTCATTTACAGATCGGGAACGTCCTTTAATTACTAAAACACAAGCAAAAAAAGCACCTACAATTGCAGGAGAAAAAAGAAAAACTCGTGAGATCATAAAAACGTTACCACCATATTGCCCACCAACAAGATTGAACAGAATACCAAACCCTTTCTCACCAACCCCCATCCCTCCTGGCGAAATAGGCAATGCATTTACTAATAATCCAATTGGTGCAACCGTCATCACTTGGCCAAAATTCAGCCCTGATCCAAGACGCAACGCAATCATGAAAATAACAAGTGCAGAAGCAATATGTATGATAATACTAAACAAGCCTACTAGCCATAAAGTTCGCTTAGGATAATTTTTCAAATCAAGTTTGGCCAATACTCGTTGCAGACGATCAGCAAACGACTTTAGACATAATAGTTTAGATATTGTTAATTTAAATTTGTGAGTCTTGCAAACGAAGACATACCCGCTAACGCCAATAAAAAAAACAGACCATAAAAAAATCAAAAACTCTGAGGAAGCGTCAATAGCTTTTGCTGATCCTGTAGCTGCAACCAACCCAACAAAAAGCATTGCTACAGTCGCAAACAAACGATCTATAACGAGAGCGCTAATTAGGTCTGATTTAGTGCAGTTTTGAGTGTGAGCATACTGCCAGAAATAATAAGCACGAACAACATCCCCTGACATCCCACCTGGTAGTATTGAGGAATAAAAAATTCCTACAACATTATAAATTATACAGCGAAAAAAACTGATTGAAATTTGATGAGCTTTCATTAATAACTTAACTCGATATGCGGAAAGAACAAGCTGCAAGAAACTTAAAACCAGCGCAATAATGACGGTTTTACTATCAAGCATAAAAATGCTATCAAATTTTATTTGGTTCGTTCTAATCAGCCAAAAGATAATTCCCATGCCAAGAGCATATCGCAGAAAAATCGTCCCCCGATGTAAGATATATTTTTTTATTATTTTCAAAAAAATCTCCATAGTCGTATCCGTTCGGAGAACTACGGG
>DIUW01000055.1 GCA_002423125.1 Legionellaceae bacterium UBA6148
CACAATGATAAAAATATTGTGCTCCGGTCGAGTGATCAATCCGATCCCCTGGTGGATAGTGTGACATTGCTTCGTGAATAAGTTGGCCATTTAATGTGTGATGGAGAATGGTTTTACCATCTTGAGATTGTATTTGCTGTTGTGCCAGTAATACACGCTCAGNNCTCAGCATGCTTTAAAAATTTATTTTTTTTCCACCGAGTAAGAGGGGGAAGTGTAAATGAGGTCGTGTTCAGCAAGGCGTTATAACTCTTAATTATACAATAAGAAGGCTGTTTGTTTTAAACTCGGATCCGCATTTTTTGNNGCGAGCTTTAGTCGCGCTTAATGTCCGGGATCCAGGCTTGGCACCCATCCAATGCGACAATGGATCCCGGACATTAAGCAGACCTAAACTCGCAGGCTCGTTAAGGCCTGCTAAATTCCGGGACGACAGTCAAAAACTGCGTAATTGAGTTTAAATAAACAAACAGCCTTACTAGCAGGTTGTCGATTAACTTCCTTGGCAAGGCGCTGGTTGGCAAGGTGCTGGATCAGCTTTGCAAGGTGCTGCTTTGCAAGATGCCGCTTTACAAGGAGCAGCAGTGCAAGGCGCTGCAGTGCAAGGTGCTGCAGTAGTCGCTGGTGTAGTAGCGTCAGCTGCATAAGCCATAGGAGCAATAGTCGCTGCGGATAACGTTGTTAACAGTGTTGCAACAGCAAGAGTTGTTTTTTTCATGAGATAATCCTTTGTCATAAGTTAATAAGAAAACACGTACAGCTTATTCCATTCTACCAATATATACGAATGCTTCCAGTAGATTATAGACAAAATTAAAAAAAATGCTCTTACTCGATGTGGCAAACGCTGGTTTGATGAGATACAAACATATACTGCGCGCCGTCTCGAAGCCAGGGGGACTGTGCCAAGGCTTCGAGACGGCGCATCAGTGTACGTCTTTACAACCACGCACTTGTGTATGCGCCTCCTCAGCCCGAACGGATCTGGAGTTACACTAAAAACTGCGCAATAGTATATAAAAAATCGGGTGATGACGCCGTGAGAAACGAACGAAGGACGCTGACCTAAAAATACCCAGCGCCCAACACGTCCGAAAATATATTTTCTTCTACGCTTACTCCCTGACTAGGAGTTTGAGCGCTTTGAACGGTCTTCTGAGTGTCCGCAAAAAATAGCTGAGGACTTTCTTGCTGATATGCTTTTTGCTTTGTGGTTGTTCTGTTCTCTTGACCCGGATTAATATAGCCATTTTCTAACAATTCACCATATCCCAGAGTACAGCCTAGATGTTTTTGCTTCAGCCCTTTTGCAAAAAAACAAGCAGCGGTAATATAATCTGGTTTCTCATCAGGGCAGCCTTGTCCTTGCATAGACAGCATGCCTAATCCATAAGTTGCTAAACTCCACCAGTCACCTAAATTTAGAGCACGTTCATATAATGCTTTTGCTGCAGCAAAATGGGGGATATTCCCTGGCTCACCATGCCCATGTTCATACATTTGTGCGCGAAATATCATTGCTAAAACATTGTTTCTTTTCACGGCCTGATCATAATACTTAATAATATTGCTAATAGGAGAGTCTGTGCGCATTTCTAACAGGTTACCTAATAGCAAAAAAGCAAAACCTGAGTGATCATCGTCTCGAATCATGTGCTGACATTGAAGCTGGACATATTGAAATTCTTTATCAGTCAGCGTGTCAATATTGAACCATGCATTCCATGCGTCTTCATTCCCCAGGAGGGCGGACATCACTATTTCTTTTAATAACATATACATCTCTATCGATACAAAATAAAAGTGCACTCATTATATCGCACATATTTATTTTTTACTATTATTGAGTAAATAATCAGCTCTAATTGTTCTCAGTATAAACCTTTTTCCAGGTTAAATCACACCCCTTTTAAGTTCAATTTTAGAGCCTCTTGCAGTTGAATTTCATTGGGCTTTCGGGTAGCAAATAATCCAGCACCGATAAGTCCAGAGGCTATGCCAACGCCTCCTATTGAGGCGGTCATATAGGAAGTCCCTAAGCTTATTCCAGCAATAGCAATGGGAGTTCCAAAGAAGTGAGTGGCTACGGCAAAGGCAAGACTTGCTACAATGAGTAGTGCACCCGCTATTCCAAGCAATAAGCCTCCCAATTTTTTTACGTGCGACGTTTTGGCATGTGATAATTCGACTATTTTAGCCCCCTGGTCGACGCAAGCTTGCGCTTTTTGGGCTAAAATTTGTGGATTAATATTGTGTCCTTGCGAGCAGCTAATCGCATCATAAGTAACGTGTAGTGTTTGAGTTAAATCAGCACGAGCCATCCCGACAGGCATATTGTTATCTAATTTTTCTGTAAGCTTCAGTATTTTCTCTCCATGTTTTCTAATAGGCGAGTTTTTAGGAAGAGGCCTAATGATTTCACTCAGGGCTATTCTTGTCGATGTATAATCCGAAGGTGCTGATATGGTTTCCTCGACAGCTTGTTGTGACTCAGCGGCTTGTTCTGGCGGGGGGCATGGTTTTGGTTTAGCAAATAGCCCAGATTGACTTTTATCAACTATGTCTCCCCGATCATCAGAAGGAAGCGGTTCTGGTGTGATCATTGCTGATTGAGCGGTGGATTCAGGTTGCTGATTCAACAAGGCTGGCTTAGGTAAAAAGTCTTCTCCTGAAACATGTTCTGCTGTTTTCTCTCGTGTCAGCACCTTACCTTGAATCTTTTTTGCAAGCGCAACCAATAAGGTTACATCTCCTTGTTTTTCCTGTTTTATCATTTGTTGCTGCAAAACAGGGATATGATCGGGCTTCAACCAAACGTATTTTTTCTTCTCTGCCAACAAAACAACGTCACCATCAAATACACTCATTTGTTCTTTTAACATTTGGTACGACACATTCTCAGCAAGGTTGGTCGGCCTAACGCCTGCTAAAGCCAAATGACATCCAGTCGTTTCCAGCCAAATTTGGCACGATGGTGAATTTAGAGTGTCCGCTGCTAAACGTTTGGCTAGAACCTCGGCCTCTTCTTGACTGACAATCAAGCCGTGTACTGCATCAGTATCGGTTGATTTCCAAAATAACGTGGCAAAAACAGGTTTTTGTGACATGTTACTGTGCAAAACATTCATCGTTTGGCGATCGTGAATCATATAAAAATCGGTAGAAAGCCATAAACGATCGGACCAATCCATCTTCGCAGCATGTGGCGAATTGTTCCAAATAAACGCCAAGCGATGATGCGTTGCATCATTTCCTGTTAAGTCACCATCCGCATCAACTGATAATACATTGGCCCAAGCGAGGTCTGGGGCACGCGCTTTCAACAATTCGTCGCGCGGCTCAGTTTGCTGCTCTATCCTCAACTCAACCTGTACTTGTGTTTCCTGCTGTTGTTCAATGCTAACTTCTGTGCCTAATGACAAACTGGTTTGTTGATTTTCACGACAGGAAGTCATTGCTTGTTGAATGATCGCATCACATTGTTTTTCGATAGAGGCGTGCGTTTCATATCGTGAATCAAGTATATCGCAGCCTGACTCATGCATTGCTTTGTCCCAAGCTTCTACTACATTCTTTTTTATGTGCAGCAAAATGTCTGTTGTTTTTTCTTCTTCTTCTCCATAATGAGCGGGTAATACCGTTAAATTCTCACCCACTAATAATGATTGAAAAATAGGAAATAAACGAATACTGGTTTGCGCATCCCTATCTAAAAGGCGTTGTTCAAAATCGTTTTGAACAACATCTAATAATTGCTTGCAAGCCGATTTAAACACATCATTAGCCAATTTATCGTGCTCAAATTGTTCCAGGCAGGTATATAAATCATCTAAAGTAGGTGCCCGACCTAATTTCTCTTTCAGTGCGTGAGAAATCACAATTTCGATGGTTTGTCCTGTAAATAATTGACGCATGCGCATCACTGCTTGTAAAAAATCGCTGCACGTTGTTGTTACATCAACCGTCACACGTGCACGCGCTTCTCGTGCTTGCAAAATATCCATCCCGGTTGCATTGGTTTGTGCGTAATAGGTAAAACGATCATCCGGTTTAACGTGCAAATATTTTTCAATAACGGCCGCATCTGTGGATGGAAGCATGACGATCTCTTCCTCTGTGCCGCCCACTTTCCAAGCGACCAACTGATCTTCTTTAAAAAATAACACATATTGAATGGTTGTTCCTTGAAGGTGTTGAGCCAATTCAAAAGCAACGTGTTGATTACTTTTTCCGCGTTCATGTGCTCCAATATCAATGAGCGCAGAAATACCGTGATAGTCGTTCTTTTCTCCACGGGTCATCATCACGGTTTCTTTCTTTTTCAAGCAATCTTTAATTTTATTTCTAACACCAAAACTTGTCGCTTGATTGAAATGAATGCTCTTAGCAAAGGTGGGATGGCTGCCTAAAGTACCACTGACCCCTTGGATACGATGAACCAAATGGGTTAAATGAATCGCGTTACTGGTGAGTTTATGGGGGTATATCTTGATAGAAGGCAAAATATTTTCTTGTAGTGCATAGCGAATAAATTTTTTATTAAGTTGAAAATGAAGATAAAATGCTCTTAAGGCACGATCATTCGCAACATCCATCGTTTTAAGTGCATGCGGTAAGGATGCTTTTTCACCGGTGGTTAATACATCCAAGCAAGCTTGGTATTGTTTAGCTGCTTCGGATTGGGTACTCAAACAATCTTGTTGATCGGACTTTTTCCATGCGCGCATCATGCTCCTAAACACGACAAAAGAGACGCCCTTAAGATGCGTCATTTGTATCGTATAATTCATTGACTCAACAAAGTTTTCAAATAAACGCGTCGTGGGCACGTTGTTTCCCGCATAAGGAATCGCAATGGATACATCCTCTGATAAAGATGGGCCATAACGCTCATCTGCTTTGCTTTTAAGCGTTGTTCGTAAAAAAACACGCCATTGTGCGGTCAATAAATGGTTTGATTTTTCTGAGTATAGGGATAGATCATGCTGCTTTAAGTAGCATGATTCATAATAATTTATGAGCCTATCTATCAATATTTCTGGATGATATAACATGGACGGGTTCGCTAAAAAATCTGACAACGATTTTCCGTTCAGTACAAACAAAATATCTTCTTCATCTTCTATTGCAATAGGGGTGGATTCTAAAAAATCAAATAAATAAAGTGCTGTATCAATGTTTTCCGAATCAATCGATCTTTTTTCACCAATGGAATAATTGAGTTCAACATTAATATCCAATACCTTATGAAGTTCATCAGCAATCACATCGGCTTTGTTTTTAAACAAGGTCGCGATGTCTTTCAAAATATTTAATTGTTCAACAATAACCGAATATTCTGGCGAGCTTTCGTGATAATAGAGCGCTTGGTACAAGAGTTCTCGTCGTTTTAAATACAACGACTGCAAACTGCCTGGTGCCATAACCAACCCTTTTCTTTGCAAAATGATGTCTTCAAAATCGGCTAAATAATGCCTTAAACTCGCAGCATCACACGGACTATTGCGATCAAATTGAAAGAATATAATCTCTTGGTCGTATACCGTTTTTGCGGTGTATTTTAAATCTTGATATTCCGTCTGAAGCAACGCATCAGGGACCAATACCATGGCCAAACGAGTTCCATCAGCCTTTAAAAAAATGGATTCGGGTAAAATGACTTTGGTTTTTCCTTCACCCATCATCAGTTGTTCTGCGCGATTGCTAGAGTCACCGGGTTGGGTTAAACGATCAATCATCGCCCATTGTGGATGTCGCACTGTCTTGCTGGTCTGATGCTGAAATAATCCTAAAGCAGGATGTGCTTCAAGTGGAGCAAGCTCTAACACCCTTCCTGCAAAATATAATTTTTTTTCTGCTTGTTCAAAACGATCGGTGGTTGCATTGATATCGGTTAGTGCTTTTAAAATATGTTGATATTGCCGATACAAAAAAACGTGTCTCAAAAAATCGCTTAATGTGCGCCGAATCATCGGTACTCTAGTCGATGGAACATAGCGACGAGTTAAATAACCTTCATCGATTCCCAATGCGTATTGTAATAGCAAACGATCGAGGTCAATCGGTGCTTGCTTACCACTGAATTGATCCACCCGCATCGATAATAAATCTTGCAATGCTATTGGTAAAAAGGTGGCGTGCTGTTTCAGCTCAATGGATAAATCAACAATATCTGTCGATAAGCCGCCTAGCATTGACTTAATCACCGTCATGCTTTCACGAAGATTGAATGTTGGCGGTATGCTTGCTAACAGTTGCTCGCGATACAATTGATCTAATTCATCTAATTGTTTATCAACCGCATCATAACCATTTCTTTTTTCTAAGGCGGTCTTCTTCTCAAACGATCGAATGACTCGTTGCCGTGCAATTTGATGAGCGTCAAAGTATTGGCTTAAGGTGTGCGACAAAGAGACTAACGTTTTAGGTAATTCATAAAGTTTTATACGCCGTTTTTGAAGTGAACTATCGTCAACAGCATGTAATAATTGGGCTCTATTCTGCGCAATCAGGCATTTTTTAATTTGATGCCAGCGTAGTACCACAACACCCGACTGACTTAAAATGGGCGCACTTGGTTTTTGCGTATTGTCTTGCAAGTTACGTTTGCAAAAACCATGCTTTTCATCCGATACAATACTCCATAACGATCGTTTTTTTAATGTTGATTCATCAGAATATTTCATACACTCGTCAACAACGGCTTGGTAAGATGCTTTAAAGTCGTCTGGATAATCCAATGCCTTTAGTAAAACAATAGCGATTGATAATCGGTTACGTCGTTTATCTAACGCGGCTTCAGAATCCAAGGTGCCTAAAGGTGTCGTTTTTTTCAAAGCCTCATTTAAATCTTCGCTAGCAATAATTGTTTCCACACAAAATGTTCTTAAACGGCTTCTCTCCACCGGATAGGCTTTAGCTTCCTCAAGGGCCAAACAAACAAAGTGTTTCAGTTGCATCATCAAGACATCATCGATCATATTTAAAGAGAGTTGATGGCAGGCTGTTTTAAATCCCTCCTGCTTATCTGGGGATGCCATTAAAGTCCTGATAGTCTGTAATGTACCCACTCTAGGCTCAATTTCATCAGATTTAATTGCATGGGAGATGACAACGCAGCGTATAGCCTGTAATTCAGCGGGTAATAACGTTTCATTACTTTTTAAAACAGCATTTTTGATGGAGTCATCATTCAATCGATACAACGAATTGGTAATTTTACGACCTGACTCATCCAGAAAAGCATAACTTAACTTGTCAGCATAGCTTGATGAAACATAGATAATTTTAGGTTCAACGACGATATCGTCTAGGTTACCCTGCACTTTAAGAACCTGGTATTCCTCATACAATCGATTAATCGGCTCATATTGCCTGAGCGGCCAAACGGGTTGAATAATATGCCCGTCATATTTCGCGGTATGTTGCGTGATAAAATGTTGCATGGGGGGTTCGCTTGCATGATGAAATAGGTGTGGTTTTTTTGCGTAGACAAGCCCCAGATAACCGCTATGTTGTTTGACGACCAGCAATTGGATGCAATCTTGTTGTTGCTCTTGTTTCATTGTTTCGATACGCAAATAAATATCGGAGGCAATCATGGCGAGATCATGTGTCGGTAATTTTTTGTCGTCGCTTAAATGGTCGCTCAATCGATGGTATTGGTTATAAATATCTATCGTGAAATCAATTAATCGTTGGTTAGATAAAAAATCACGCACCTCTTGAGATGGTCGTTTTTTTAATGCGGGATCACGATCAAGCTGCCTTAAGAGCAACAACGCTTTTAGCTGAATAACAAGCAGCATCGGTGTCACAATGGCATTTTTATCGGGTATAAAAACGGGTTCTTTTGCTGTTTGCTGATTAGGGGATAATGTTGCTGGTAATTTCTCACATAACCATTGTAAATAAATCAACTCTTCTGGTTGACCTTGAGGTGTATAATGGCTGATTATTTCATAAGCACGATCAAAGGCATAACGTCCACAATATAGATAGGCAAGGTATAAGCCGTCTGTTGAGCAGGTCTCCGCTGTTAAACGACCTTGCCTATTAAAATGAAAAACGGCGTATTTTTTTTCTAACGTCAGATTATCGTGCAACATTCTTTGCACATCGTGCTTTAAATGATAATGCACATCGGCTATGGTTTCTTTTTCATGAGACTCTTGTTTATAAAAAGGTCTAATCGGTACAAGATACAAACGATCGGTCTTTGACGCATCGGGATGACCCAGCCAAATGCCAGTATCAAACGGTGTTTCATTATCCGGTATGACCGTATAATCATGCGGCGCATAGTGAACCATCACGCCTGATTTTGATGAAAAATGCCCTGATAATCCATAATAAGGCAGCTCGAATTGATGCGTGTCGGGTTGATCTTCCAGCTGTACCACAGCAATCATCGAAGGTTTTTCAAATGCGCCGAGTGCCTGTAGGATATGGGTTCGCGCATCGCCATCTAAACAAAATAGGCCTTTAGGGCGCAGCCAGTGTAATTGGCTTTCTTTAAACTCACCTACCTGTTTAAATTCGTGTTTATCGTTAATTTGCATGATCAAGGTATGATCGCCACCCTCACTGATCCAAACAAATTGATCGCCTTGCTGTAATACCCGTGGTAAGCAATCATCTGCTCGGTATTGATACCAAAGATCATGCATTTTTTTAAAGAGCTGTTTATCAGATAAACAATAGGTGTCGTTACGCCATTCAAACTGATACGTTGTTTCATTCAGTTTGATAGCGGGTGGATCGTATTCGCTGCCAATGACTGTTTGATAAACCGTATGCTGATGTCTTAAAAAGGTAGGAATACGAACGAGGCTGTTTTCACCTACAGTAATTTGAGCATCTAACAAACGAACACCAATTTTTTGTTGCTGAGAATCAAAATAAGTATAGGTACCTTGTGATGCTGTTTCCGAAATTCTCACTTGAAAAGGCGATTGATCCTGTAATAATTTTCCTAGAACGTCGGTTAATGCTTCTCGCACTGCGTCTGGATCTAATAACAATAAATTTAAAATGAGGGGTTCAAAACTTTCATCCTCCGTCTTTGTAATCGTGCCGGGTATACGATCCTGCGCGTGTTCTTTCAGGGTAAGATAGGAAAACAAACAGTCAATGAGCAAAGCACGATTTTCGGGTAAGGATAATGCTTCCGGTGTATATCGCCTCATGATGTTACAAAATAACAAACGCTGTAGTTCGGTTTGCATAGGCTCTGATTTGTCATGCAAAATCCAATAACGGACATCCTCATCAATGATTTGATAATAGGCGTGATACGCTATTTTATCTGGATGAGCCGTGATGACATAACCCAGCATCCAACTGGTTAATTTAATTAAAAAGAAACCTCGATACGACAATTGGGAGGTATCGCGTGACAAATCACCCAGCGCAATGCCTTTTTGGTATAAGGTTTGGATGGCTAATAAAAAATTTGCTCCATGAGCCAACGCCTTATCCATTACATTGGGTTGAAACAAAGAAAACAATAAATAGAATTGATCATCGCGTTCTTCTAATAAATGCATATGCTGCGTAAAATAATCTAATAATTGCACCGCTTGCAATGGTAATGCCGTGCGTAAATGGCGTTGAGTTTTACTTTGCGCACGTTCTGCCAGTAAACAAATTTGATTCGAGGTATAGGGTTTTTTCACCACATCATGAAATAGCGGATCGCAATTAAATTGAGATTGCTTGCCGCTTCCTTGTGCGACTTGATTGATCCCATCTTTTAAAGTGTAGCGGTGCGTGTAGCGCCAGGGTGAGTCATCCTCTGTATCGCGATAAGGAGTCGCAAGTAAATCATACTCGTGACCATAACCTGTGAGTGATGTAACCGCCCATAATCCATAGCGGTTGCTAATCCAAAATGCTGCTGTCCCCAAAGAAGCAGTAGAACCATACAATAGGGCCTTTGTACCCAATACAATAGTAAGATCGGTGTGATAATGGATGCGCATCAATTGCTTTAACTTAGGTGTTTTGGGCCATTGAATACCTTCAACTTTTTGCATTTTCCAAGCCGACTCAACCATAAAAATCGCCATCAGACCGTTTTGCAATAATGCAAGCTCTAAATCAGATTCTAAACCGCAACGGGAGCGAACAGATAAGGTATGCTCTTTAAACAACGTTTCTAAGGCTTCTTTTTCTTCCTTAAAATAAGGGGTCTGCATCAGCTGAATATAATGTTTGATTAAAATTTGCCCCATTAACTGTATACCATTCCGGCGAAGTGCATTAAAATCATGGTGGTAGTCAATGTAATACTCATTCAACGATTGAAATAAATGGGATAGGTTAGGATCAGTGCTGCTTAAGAAAAAATCGCGTTGCATTTTTTCGCTAATCATCCAGTGTTGCATGTAAGCCGTATAATCATCTAAATGGCTTAAGGTGGCTTGCCAGTTTTCTTTTTGATCGAGTAAAGCACCATGGTTGGTATTGCATAACTGCGTAATGCTGTAACGTCATTAATGCCAGCCCTATCATTTGATTGCGAGGCGACGACACAGCATCGAAAGCTTTTTTCTTTTTAGTGGTGCGTGTGGGTTTTACTGCCGAAAGCTTATCATCATCGTCTTTCACTACAGTTTGATCCGGCTTTAAACGTTCCTCTTTAAACCACCAGGCAGCATAGCGTTGACGCTCATGCTGACGTGAACTAGACAATACGGAAAATACGCCTGAATCGTAATGATCTTTAAAATAAAAATCGAAATATTCAAAACTATATTGATGCAATAATTGAATTATTTTTGCCCATGTCTCAATGTCGCTTTGCGATGCTTCCAGCGGCTTGGTTTTAAAATCTTTAATTTGGTCACAAAAAATAAAACACAGTTGCTCTAAGTTATAAATAAATAACCGTTTATCAACGTGCTCTAAAGTATTTTGTAAGCTAAAAACAGCATCGGATAAAGTGCCTATGGGATTAAATAATAACAACGAGTGGCGTGGTGTAAGATCACTCTGCATCGCTTGACTCGCATCTACGGCATGAGGGCTCCATTCACTGGAGGGTATCGATAAATGCTCTGGCATTATCGCCGGGATTGGCGTTTTTGGCTTAAGCGTTTCTGGCAAGGCTTTAAAATAATCTCGTGCTTTGTTCTGAATGGAAGCAAGTTCGTCGAGTAGCGCTTGTTTCTCTTCTTCTGTTAAGGTCTTTTCAAGCATCCTTCCCGTTGTGATCATGCGTGCTGTATGCTTGATGCCTCGACTGTAATGATCTTCAAAATAGTGAGGAAGCTTTTGAGTATCGATGAATTTTTTCAAGACATGCAATCGATAGTCTAATGTTAACTGATCATGTTGCACGTCACTGTCTAAAAACGTTCTCACCGCTTGCAGAACCGAATATTGCGCACAAGTACCACTTTTTTGTCCAGCTGTTGTCCATGGAAAATACGGGTTTGGATCAACCACCTGACCGTTTAAGTAAGCACTGAGGGGGAATATTTTTTGATAAAGGGATGGCGCATTATTATACTGATAATCAAATGTATATCGAGGCAAAATAGTCGGTTCAATCAGCTTTTCTATCCAAGCTTGTAATTCCCCGGGTTGTTTAAGTTTTTCTGCATCATCGAATCGAATGGCGTAAACAGGATTGAATTTTTCACGATAGGTTTCAACATCAAACTTTGATGCCTCACCGCAATCTATCTTTTTATGATACTGAGTGCCTTCACCTGTGTTATAAGCCAAAAATACCAAGCTGCCTGTTTTATCATAAAATAATCGATAAACTATTGCATGTCCTGCTGGCTCAGCATACCAACCACCAGGGAAAAAAATATCTTTGGAAGAGGCGAGCTCACTCAAAATATGAGAGGCAATCGCTGTAATTTGATCTTTTTGGGCAGATTCCCCAGCTTGATCACAAGTTGCGGCAATGCGTGCAAAACGCTGTAAATGCATTTTGATGCAATCGATTGTATCGCTTGAAATGATATGAGTCCGATTGGTCATCTGCAATGCATCGAAATAATCAATCAACTCATGCGTAACACTTGCATAGTCCAATCCTTCTAAGGGACTCCCCTTTAGCTCACCATCCAAAAAGATCGCGGCAAATAATTTCATGGATTTCAAAGACATCTCCTTTGGGTGTGGGTTGTCAATGTAAATGGTCCAAATTTTTGAATTTCAGACAATAATGCAGGCTTTGTAAATTATTATAGCACAGCATGATTATTATTTCCGGCCTATCCGGTTGTCGTATATACTTGATAATTTCGTCATTGCGAGGAACGAAGCAACCCAGTGTTAGGAGCACTGTTCTCTGGGTTGCTTCGTTCCTCGCAATGACATATGTGCGCTACGGTTCTCGAAAATCATTGATTTCTGACTGGTTCTAGGAGATTTTAAACAGGTTCTTAGGGGATGATTTCATCCATCCATAATTTTTTAAGAAAGACTTGCCAAGGCGTTATCTACAACGAATTGATAAGCTTCGTTGAAATTCCAATGCAATTTCGATGGCAATAGAACACTCATATCCATATGAAAGTCACGATGATCTTTTTTCAGATCAAGATTTTTCAGAAATTCTTCGCCTGTGATCTTGACGTCGTTATAAGTACAATACTTAGAGAAAATATCAAAAACTCGATTCAAATTAATTAAATTGCGATCTGCCACATACCATACATCAAACAAATCCCGTCCTTTACGACGTTGATAAAGATCGCGTAATTTAGTGGCCATCAGTTCATCTATTTCGTAAGTAATGATATCTGCAGTCCCTTTGAACCAAGCAGAAAATCCTGTTCTATCTGTTCAGTCATTTGCCATGGAACAGTTTTGCGCCAATTCTCAATAAAAACTTCTGGGATCATAAATCGCTCTCTATTTCTGAATTTTCAATAACTCTCCACTTTTTACACCTTGAATAGCCTATGAAATAAGCCTGCACTTAGAAGTGCGACATAATAATGAGCGCCCATATACTGCATAACCAAAGGAACCAATTCTTGTGGAGGGATAGAGCCATGCGGTTGATGTTCTGGCGGGACAATGACATATAAACCTCTCGCGGGTGAGATCAGATCCCCTGTTTTAAGTAACCTATGTAAGGCCACTCTCGCATGACTATTTGAAACGTGAAATTGCTCAACGATATCCAGGGTGGTAAAGCAGCGCCTTCCATCTTTTCGAATATTTTTTATGTATGATTGCAAGTTCATAAGATCCACCATGCCCTTAAGGTTACCAAAAGTGTAACTATAAGGACGCGATAACTTGCGTTAGCTTACAAGTCAAGCCTGAGCAAGGATTAAAGGTATAAAATTGAATCGATATGAATCAAACGTCACAACATGCTGATCAACTGCTTCAGCGTATTCGCTAGAGCGGTTGTTACAATGGGTAAATTTTTGTTAAATTCTTCGTGGATGTTATCGCCCCTGACTTCATTTGTAATTCCCTTTAGAGCAATCATGGGCGTTTTTGTTAACATGCTGACCCAGGCTACGCCAGCAGCTTCCATATCAACAGCCGAGCAATGTTCTTTTAAAAACATGGTATAGTCGATTTCTTCCTCATCAAACGAGCCTTCTGAACAAACCACTCCAGATCGCAGCCCCAATTTTTCCTGAATGAGCGGAAGTGGCAGTGATTCATACCCTCCTCGGCCGTAATCGGAGTAGCCTTCCATAGGAATTCGTCTATCAGTAAAATATATTTTTTCGCTGATGTAGATATCTCGCAGCGCAGCACCATTTTCAATCACACTACCTGCCGTTCCGACACTGATTATTAAATCAGGATGAAAAAATTCAATCCCTAAATACGTACTGAGTGTAGCCGCTTCGGTTCCAATATTTTGTACCTTATGCACCGGATCCTCTCCGTTTATCATGAGCAATATAGACGTTCCGTTTTGATCACCGATGTAACCATGCATTGGCAAATTTGAAAAGGAATGATTGAGTGGTTGTAAATGCAGCGTTTCAATAATAGGCTGTGCCTCAGTATCCATAGCGACAACCAGGAGTATTTTCTGAAAAGGACGATGGGATGTAGCAGTAGAATAACTTACGCTTAATGATGAAAAGAAAAGTACAGTAGCCTGTAACAAAAAAAATATTCGCATAGCAACACTCAGTATAATAGAAACGGGTGTCTATTATATACGGGAATAGAGGTTCTGTCGTCATTTATTGACATAAATGATTTATTTATTTACAATATCTTATTGAATTTTAATTTAGAGGATAATATGAGTCATTTCCAGAGGGAGTGAGCGATGTGCTGCAATCTGAACTTGAAGCCCCATCGTTATAACCTCGCCGCAATTGGAAACATCAATATTGAACACACGATTAAACCTAGAAAAAGTCGATTTACATTGCCATAGTTTTTTTTCTGATGGAGAGTTGAGTCCTGAAGCGCTCATTGAGAAGGCAATAGATGCTCGCATTAGATTATTGGCATTGACTGACCACGATACCATTGAGGGGATTGCTCGCTTACGTGAAGCGGCGAAAACTCATGGAATAACCGTTATTGATGGAGTGGAGTTAAGTGTTCGATGGAAAATGCATGACATTCATATTCTTGGTTTAAACCTTGATAGTCGCCATTCGAGTTTAACTGCGTTGTTAATAAAACAAAACGAGCAGCGATCGGCACGAGCGAAACAGATGTCTAATGCGTTGGAAACCATAGGTGTTCAGCGGGCATATCAAAAAGCCTGTGAAATTGCTGGTCACGAACGAGTCGGTCGGCCGCATCTGGCCCAAGTGTTAATCAATGAAGGTCTCGTGAAGGATATGCAAACCGCGTTTGATCGCTATTTGAAGCGCGGTCGTCTGGCGTATGTGCCGACCTCTTGGATTAGTGTAGAGGAATCAGTGACAGGAATTTTACAGTCTGGTGGTATGGCTGTGATTGCTCATCCGATGAAGTACAAATTGACACGATCCAAACTGCATGCCTTAATAACTGATTTTAAAATGGCAGATGGGCGTGGGCTTGAAGTCGTTTCAGGCGATATGAATGCCTCACAGATTGGAGAACTGGCGGGATTATGTGAGCGCTTTGAATTATTGGCGTCGTCTGGATCGGATTATCATAGTGATCGTCATTCGCGCGTCAAGCTTGGCCAGCAGAGTCCATTACCGCTAAACTGTAAACCAATCTGGGAACAATGGATTAGTATTTAGCTTTTAATAAAACCGTATTCACTACCAATCAGCCTAATTTCGATTCCGATTCCGGTTTCGGTTTTTGAGGTGTATACTTAGCAAAAAAAAAAGGAATTCAATATGGGTCAATTGTTTGCTATTCATCCTGATAATCCACAAGCGCGATTGTTGCGTAAAGCCGTTACTTGTATTCAGGAAGGGGGGGTGATTGCATATCCCACTGATTCAGGCTATGCCTTGGGGTGTCGGCTAGGAGATAAGTCCGCACTCGACCGAATGAGGTTATTACGCCAACTTGATAAAAATCATAACATGACGCTTGTTTGTCGAGATTTATCTGATTTAGGGACTTACGCGCAGGTTACGAAGCCTATTTTTCGTTTACTGAAAGCATTTACTCCGGGACCCTATACGTTTATTTTGAATGCGACCAATGAAGTGCCGCGACTCATGTTACATCCTAAACGAAGAACACTAGGTTTACGTGTTCCAGAGAATAATATTACCTTGTCATTGCTTGAATGTCTGGAAGCGCCTCTTGTGAGTACGACGTTAATTTTACCGCAATCAAAAATTCCCTTAAGTGAACCTGATGCAATAAAAGATTTATTAGGTCAGCAAATTGATTTGATTATTGATGGGGGAAATTGTGGATATGAGCCGACTACTATTGTCGATCTAACCGGAGATGTTCCGGTAGTGTTAAGGGAAGGTAAAGGTGATCCTGAACCTTTTAGATCATCTTAGATTCCACTGCTTTTTCTAGGATAATGTTAATCGATTGGAGTCTGGACAACGCTGCATGCAAAAAGACGCATGCAGCGTTGTCCAAATAAATGAGCTCCTAATTAATTAGGGGTTTGAGTTTTCTAGATGATTATCTCAAAACCCTAATTAATTCTTAAGTTATCTTGATAGGATAGAAGGTGTTGTGATGTATTGAAGGGCTAACGTTATTTGGACAAGAATGCATGCGTCTTTTTGCATGTATTCTTGTCCAGACTCCAATAATCGAGGATTCTAATGTCAGATTTGTTAACTGTTAATAAACGTATTGTTTCAGGGATGCGGGCGAGTGGAGTGCTTCACCTTGGGCACTACGAAGGTGTGATTAAAAACTGGGTCAAGTTGCAGCATCAATACGATTGTTATTTTTTTGCAGCCGATTTGCATGGACTCACCACACATTACGATGAACCTGGAAAAATTGAAAAACATCTTTGGTCAATGATCGTTGATTGGTTAGCTTGTGGTGTGAATCCTGGGTTAGCCCGAATTTTCATTCAATCATGGGTTCCCGAGCACTCGGAACTTCATTTATTACTATCGATGATTACCCCACTGGGTTGGCTTGAGCGGGTTCCTACTTATAAAGATCAGCAAGAAAAAATAAGCGGCAAGGACTTATCGACCTATGGCTTTTTAGGCTATCCCTTATTACAAAGTGCTGATGTTTTATTGTACGGCGCGAGTTATGTTCCGGTTGGTGAAGATCAAGTGTCTCATATTGAACTGATTCGCGAAGTCGCTCGACGATTTAATCATCTTTATGGTCGCGAAGTTAATTTTGAAGCATTAGTCGCTGATGCGATTAAAAAAATGGGCAAGAAAAATGGCAAATTATATAGCCAGTTACGTACCTCGTTTCAGCAAGATGGATGTCATGACGCATTAAACACAGCACGCGCATTGATTGTGGGGCAACCGAATCTTTCGCATGGTGAAAAAGAACGATTGTCAGGATACTTGGATGGCTCTGGTCGTGTGATATTGACGGAGCCACAGGCCATGCTGACTGAGCACACGAAGCTTCCTGGACTCGATGGACGTAAAATGTCGAAGTCATATGGTAATTCGATTTATTTGCGTGAAACACCGGAAAGTGTTGAGAAAAAAATATTAACCATGCCAACGGATCCTGCACGTGTTAAACGTACGGATCCGGGCGAGCCTGATAAATGTCCTGTTTGGCAATTTCATAAAGTGTATTCAGACAATGCCGTTCAACAATGGGCGCAAACAGGGTGTCGATCTGCTGGAATAGGTTGTGTTGATTGTAAACGTCCTATTATTGATGCGATTAATCAGGAATTAAAACCGATTCAATCTTCCATTAAAGACTATGAAGAGGACATGGGGCTGGTGAAACGTATCGTTGTTGAAGGGAGTGAGCGAGCGCGAGTCGAGGCCAGTAAGACTTTAAACGATGTTCGTGAAGTGATGGGCTTGGATTATTGATGCTTGCATCTGAAGACACGTTGAATCAGCCGCTACCGATTATTGCAACGATCGATGGGGAGCCCTATACAGAATCTCCCCAAGATCTGTTTATACCACCCGATGCATTGGAAGTCTTGCTTGACTCATTTACGGGTCCTTTGGACTTGTTGTTGTACCTGATTCGTCGTCAAAATATCGATATCATGGACATACCCATCTTGAAAATTACTCGCCAATACATGGAGTATATTGATTTGATGGAGCAGCACCGCCTGGAGTTGGCTGCAGATTATCTGGTGATGGCCGCGGTGCTTGCAGAAATAAAATCACGGTTACTATTGCCCCTAACGCCAACGCAGCAAGAAGGGGTTGAAGACGATCCGCGTATGGCTTTAGTTCGTCGTTTACAAGTGTATGAGCAATATAAACAGGCTGCGACCATGATCGATTCATTGACGCGATCTGAGCGTGACGTGTTTCCAATTCACATCACTGCCGCATCATTGAATATCATAAAGCCCCAACCTGATGTTGATTTATTCGTATTAATTGATGCCATGCGATCGTTATTAATCGACCGTGGTCTTAGCGTGAGTCATGCCATTCAACGCGAACTGTTATCGGTTCGAGACAGGATGGTTCAGTTGCTTCAACGGATTCATGCGGAAAATTATCTTGAGTTTACGCATTTATATTGCCGCGAAGAAGGGCGGATGGGATTGGTTGTGTCGTTATTGGCGATTCTTGAATTGGCGAAGCAGTCATTGCTTATCGTTACTCAAGCGAGCGCTTATTCGCCAATCTATTTAAGCCTAGAAAAAGCAGCTGAATCGACTACGAGCAACGCTCACCACGATTCAATTGCTTTTTCTAGGCTAAAGGCAAACCTCGATGGATAAACGGGCTTTAAAAAACATTATTGAGGCACTACTCATGAGTAGTGATACTCCGCTTACATTAGCGTCTATAATCGATGTGTTTGATTCATTGGAAAAACCAAATTCTTCAGATGTTCAATCCATCATTGATGAGTTGATTGAGGATTATGCTGATCGTGGAGTAGAGCTAAAATTATTTGCGAGTGGCTATGCTTTTCAGACTCAATCCCGTTATAGTGCATGGATTTCGCGCTTGTGGAGTGAAAAACCTGTAAAATACTCCAGTGCGTTTTTGGAAACATTGGCTATTATTGCATATCGACAACCGGTGACGCGTGCAGATATTGAGGAGGTTCGAGGTGTTTCCGTGAATAGTAACGCGATAAAAACCATGATGGAACGAGGCTGGGTTCGAGTGGCGGGCCATCGGGATGTGCCTGGTAAACCAGCTGTTTATACTACAACAAAAGAATTTCTTGATTATTTTAATTTGTCGAGTCTGAAAGACTTGCCTTCATTGCAACAGAGTGTATTAAACCATGACGAGTGAACGATTACAGAAAATATTAAGTCAAGCCGGATTAGGTTCACGGCGCGAGATGGAACGTTGGATTGAGCGCGGTGCGATCCAGGTGAATGGTGTTGTCGCCAAAATTGGGGAGTCTGCATCGGCTGATGACATTATAAAAGTGGATGGTAAAATTATTGAAAACCCACTGCTTATCAAACAAAACACCCGGATTTTGTTGTATCACAAGCCTGTAGGCGAAATTTCAAGTCGAAGTGATCCGAAATTTGAGAAAACGGTATTTGATAATTTGCCAAGGCTCAAAGTCGGGCGTTGGGTACAAGTTGGACGACTTGATTTGAACACGTCTGGGCTATTAATTTTTACCAATGACGGAGAGTTAGCAAATCAGTTGATGCATCCGAAATACGAATTTGAGCGCGAGTATGCTGTTCGGGTTCATGGACAGGTTAGTCCTGCAGCGATCAAAAATTTGCTGAAGGGAGTCATGCTTGATGATGGGATCGCAAAATTCAAACGTGTCGAGGCACGTGGGGGGGAAGGCGCAAATAGTTGGTATCATGTCGTCATCAGTGAAGGTCGAAACCGAGAAGTACGGCGCTTATGGGAGTCTCAAGAGCTCGAAGTCAGTCGTTTGATTCGAATTCGCTACGGTTCACTTCATATGCCACGATTTTTAGGGCGTGGTGAGCATGTTGAGTTAACCAAGGATGAGGTTGCCGCGTTTTTGAAGTCGGTATAAGCCCCGCTGGGTATAAATTCCAAGTTACTCGATGTTCAAGCGAGAGTGTATTATGAAAAATCTACAAACATTAGAAGTTACAGCGACTATTGAAAAATTCAGTCATGATGGGCGAGGCATCGCACGAATCGATGGTAAAACAACCTTTATTCAAGGCGCATTGCCAGGGGAAACCGTTGTCTTTAAGTACCTGCGTCGTAAGCGGGATTTTGATGAAGGATGCGTTCTTTCTATCGTCACACCCTCTATACATCGCGTAAAACCACCCTGTGAGTATCATGGTCTTTGTGGTGGTTGTTCGTTACAACACCTAGACCCTGTGATGCAAATTGAGGAAAAACAAACGTTATTTTTGGATATGCTCGAGCGTATAGGCCATTGTCGGCCGGATAATGTCCTACCTCCACTGGTTGCTTCATCGCTGCACTATCGAAATAAAGCGCGATTGAGTGTGCGTTATTCTGCCAAAACTGACAATTTATTTTTGGGTTTTAGAGAAAAAAATAGCCCTCGGTATGTCACTAACATCAATCAATGCGTTATTTTAAATTCGCGCGTCGATGCGCAACTCCAGAATTTGCGACAACTGATCGCATCATTCGATCGTCCTGACACCATTGCCCAAGTCGAGGTTGCGGCCGGTGATGAGGATGTTGCTTTGGTGATTCGCAATATGGAGTCTTTGAGTGCTAATGATGAGGAAAAGTTAATTCAATTCGCACAGTCAACGGGCTTTCGACTTTTTTTACAACCGAGTGGCCCAGACAGTGTTTACCTTTTTTACCCTAAGGACGTCAGTGAATTGATAACCTATCGTCTTCCTAGCGAAAATATTTCTTTTTCGTTTCATCCTACTGATTTTACTCAAGTGAATGCGACATTAAACCAATTGATGGTTCCGCATGCGCTTAATCTATTGGCACTGAGCGAAGACGACGTGGTATTGGATTTATTTTGTGGATTAGGGAATTTTTCACTCCCCATTTCTCAAAAGTGCACTCAAGTGATCGGAGTAGAAGGGAGTGAAACAATGGTTCAGCGAGCGCAGATGAATGCCACGCTTAATAACATTAATAATGCTGAGTTTTTTAGCGCTAATTTAGACGATGAAGCGGTGTTTGAACGATTGAAGCAATACCAAGTCAATAAGCTGTTAATTGATCCCCCTCGGGTTGGTGCACTGGAAATAGTGAAGCGAATAGAGCTTCTTAAGCCTGATCGCATTGTTTATGTGTCATGTAATCCCGCGACTCTCGCGCGTGATGCGGGTATTTTAGTCAATGAAAAAGGGTATCGTATGACGAGTGCGGGTGTAATGGATATGTTCCCTCATACTGATCATGTTGAGTCGATTGCTTTATTTGAAAAAAGGTAACTTATGGTCAAGGTAAAAGAAGGGACTCCATTGCTGCCGGATGGGAGCATTGATCTTGAAAAATGGTTACAGAATGTTGCGAGTAAAGGTTACTTTCAAGATTTGGAATTGATACGTAATGCGTGTACGCTCAGCCAGCTAGCGGGCCATGATCACGCGACGGAAACAGGTGAGTCCTGTTTGCAGTTAGGATTGTCCATGGCCGATATTCTATCGGACCTAGAGGTCGATCAAGAAACGTTGGCCGCGGCAATTATTTTTGAAAGTGTTCATTATGCTGAGCTGTCAATAGATGATGTTGAAGAGCAACTGGGTAATCAGATTGCGAGGCTAGTGAAAGGTGTTGCAAAAATGAGTGCAATTTCGACACTAGAGGGACTGCATAAAGACACTCAAAACAAGCATCAAATGGATAATGTCCGAAAAATGCTTCTGGCTATGGTCGATGATGTTCGTGTCGTTCTCATTAAACTTGCGGAGCGATTATGTGTACTTCGTGCCGCTGGATCGTTGCCACAGGCAGTTCGTCAACAAATTGCCATAGAGACCATGGAAATCTATGCCCCACTGGCCAACCGGCTGGGTATTGGAGCAATCAAATGGGAAATGGAGGATTTAGCGTTTCGCTTTCTTTATCCAGAAGATTATAAAAAAATTGCTCAGGGTTTAAATGTTAAAAGGCTTGAGCGTGATCGATATGTCAATTTAATTGTTGGTGAGCTTGATCGATTGTTACCCTTAATTGCCATCCAACATTTTGCAGTTTACGGCCGTTCTAAACACATCAACAGCATTTATCGAAAAATGGTGCGTAAAAATGTTGATTTGGATGAAATATATGATGCGACGGCGGTTAGGATTTTAGTCGATACGGAAGATGAGTGTTATCAAGCGTTGAGCTTGGTGCATTCATTGTGGGAGCGGATTCCTGTTGAGTTTGATGATTATATTGCGCACCCTAAACCCAATGGGTACCGATCATTGCACACGGCAGTAAAAGGTCCGGAAGGGCGAGTATTTGAGGTTCAAATCAGAACGTTTTCCATGCATGAACGTGCTGAAATGGGAGTTGCTGCACATTGGAAATATAAAGAAGGCGCAAAACCGCAACAAGAAAGTCATGAGCGGAAAATTGAGTGGCTTCGAGAGGTACTTGCATGGCATCGCGAGATGGCGACCAATAAAGGGGGGGCTGATGCAATCGAAGCTGAATTTTTAGATGATCGGGTGTATGTTTTTACTCCCGATGGTGATGTGCTTGACTTGCCACAAGGGGTTACATCGCTTGATTTTGCCTATCATGTCCACAGTGAAGTGGGTCATCGATGCCGAGGGGCAAAGGTGAATGGCCATATTGTTCCTTTAACGTACCGTTTAAAAACGGGTGATCGAATTGAGGTACTCACTGGAAAAGAAGCAAAACCATCCAGAGACTGGATTAGCCCGCATTTAAATTACTTAAAATCGTCACGTGCCAAAGCGAAAGTATTACATTGGTTTAAGATGCAAGATTTTGATAAAAATCGAGCAGATGGACAAGAATTGCTGGATAAAGAGCTAAAATTATTAGGTATCAAATCGGATCGTTTACAAGATGTTGCTGAAGCTCTCCACTTTAAAAGGCTGGATGATTTATTGGCGACATTGGGACGAGGTGATATTAAGATTGGACAAATTTTATCACGATTAGCGCCCCCAGAGTCACACGATGCGCCACCGAAAGTATTTGATAAAACCCCTGTTCGAAAAGACAATCATGGAAGTGATTTATGTATTGAAGGGGTTGGAAATTTACTGACTTATATGGCGCGTTGTTGTCAACCTGTGCCTGGTGATGATGTCATTGGTTATATTACACTGGGTCGAGGGGTATCGATTCATCGTCAAGATTGTTCCAATATTATTCATGCAACCGAAAAGCAACGTCGTCGATTTCTAGAAGTCCATTGGGGTAGTGCAACGCGAGATCATTATGTGGTTGATGTGTTGATTAAAGCATTCGATAGACAAGGATTATTACGTGACATTACCGCATTGTTGTCACATGAAAAAGCACATGTGTTTGCTTTACAAACACTCAGCAATAAAGAAGAAAACACTACGCAGATAAAACTTACAGTGGAAATTGATGGATTGAATGGCCTATCTCGGTTGTTAACAAAATTGTCGCAAATACCGAATGTACAAGAGGCCAGACGTCAGGTGTAATAAACTCAAGCAAGGGTAGGGACAAATTGCTGAATCAACCGGCTTAATTTTTTCGCAGCCGATGCCGCCATCGCAACCACGGCTTCGTGGTTGTGGCTTGTTGTAGCAAGTCCTGTTGCGTAATTTGTAATAATGGCGATGACCGCGGTTTTTAAACCACAGTGATTCGCAACCAGCACCTCAGGAACAGTTGACATCCCAACAGCATCAGCCCCCAGCGTACGAAAGGCGCGTATTTCAGCGGATGTTTCATAACTCGGCCCAGAAACCGCGAGATAAACACCTTGATGAAGCGTAATATCTTCCTCATGTGCCAGTGTTAATAGTGAGTCTCGCATTGTCTTATCGTAAGCATCATCGAGGGGTGGAAAACGGGGACCAAACTCATCGTCGTTAGGGCCAATCAGTGGATTACTGGGTTGTAAATTAATATGATCGGTGATCAGCATTAATTCGCCTGGACCAACATCAGCACGCAATGATCCTGATGCATTCGTTGCCATAAAATAATCGCAACCGAGCAATTTCATTGTGCGAACATAGGTTTTAACGGCATCAAAACCTAGGCCTTCATAAAAATGTGAGCGACCTTGGAGACAAATAAGGTCAATGCCATTGAGCCTACCCAAAACAAGATTGCCCGTATGACCTTGAACGGTGACTTTTGGAAAACCGGGGAGAGAGTCATAATCAATGCTGGTCTTATTTTCAAGATGATCTGCAAATCCACCAAGTCCTGACCCAAGTACAATGGCGAGCTTAGGTTTGAATTCAGGGCGTTGTTTTTGAATAATTTGGGCGGCAAGGTGTGCTTGGGATAAAGTAGTCATTAAGTTGTCTTTATGTTGGTTTTTATTTGTCGGGAACTATATCGATAAATGGTTTGTAAGACAAGTCTCAGCACTTCCCTTTTTAAGCGGTGTCAATGGACTCTTAAAACAGAGAACGTCGAGAGGGCAGGGCGCTGCTGTATTGGGCTGCTCCTTGTCCGGTTCAACATCTGTTTTCTGGACTATCTCAATTTGAGTTCTATCGGGTTCGTAGGTGCCTAGCGTGAATTTGCCGATGAGCACAAATATAATAATGGTTACAAACACTTCCGCGGCTGTTGCGACAGGGATTAATATTGGAGCGCTTAAAGGGAAGAAAAATAAGGCCGTTGCTTCGAGCGCGGTGAGAAAACTAAGTAGAGTGACTGTAAGCGTTAAATAACTAAACACATTCTGTTTCGCACTGGAATAATTAGGATCGTCTGTAGTCGGCATGTTCTTTTTATGATGCGCGCCGATTGCCCACAACAGATTACTAACAGTAAAAAGCCAAGCGATTGGAATTAATAGTGCAGGAACAACGGCGCAAAGCACTGTTGCAATGAGGCCCAATAATGCAGACGTTTGGTGTTGCTGTTTAAATTCTGCAAATCCGTACCAACTGTCTTTTTTTCTGGGGTGATCTTTATCATACAATAGAGAACCAATGTACCACGTACTGTAGCCGATAAACCATGACACGATAAGAGGAATGATGAGGATTTCTTTCAGCACAGGAATGCGACGTAATGCCCCTGTGACAGCAGCAAAACCGAAGGAATAAGTGCTGATTTCAAGTAATAGTGGACTTCTGCTCAAACTAATGCTCGATGGCCGTAATGAAGGCGACACATTAGCATAAAAAGTTGCTTTAAACTATCAAGAAAATTTATTAATAACAGGTTCTGTGTTATTGTATGCGTGTTGTTCGACTTAATTAATCAAGGGCAAAAAATATATGCATGAAGAGGCTGTTTTCTACACTATTTTCTTAATTTTTGCGGGTGCATCTATATTCTCAACCTTAGTTCTTTATACCAGGCAATCATTGCTTGTCGCCTATATCTTACTTGGTGCCGCTTTTGGTCCGTGGGGATTGAAACTTATTACGGACTTGAGTGCAGTGAAGCAAGTGGGTGATGTTGGTATTGTTTTCTTATTATTCTTACTCGGTCTTCACTTACAACCTCAAAATTTAATTCATATGTTGCGAAAAGTCACATGGATTGCACTACTCAGTTCTGCTTTATTTGCAGTCATTTCTTATTGGATTGGTCGCTGGTTTGGCTTAAATAATGCTGAATCTTGGGTATTAGGTGCGGCAATGATGTTTTCCAGTACTATTATCGGGTTAAAACTACTGCCGACCACGATTCTGCATCATCAACACACTGGCGAGGTGATGATTAGCGTGTTATTGATGCAGGATTTAATCGCAATTATTGTGTTGATTTTAATTAATGGTTCACAGCTTGATTCTGGTTTTTCATGGAATGATTTGACGATGGTGGGCTTGGCCTTACCCTCGTTGATTTTGTTCGCCTTTGCAGCGGAGAAATATATTCTAATCAAGTTACTCGCTCGCTTTGATAGAACACAAGAATACGTGTTTTTACTTGCTATTGGTTGGTGTCTTGGAATGTCAGTTTTAGCACAAAAAATTGGTCTTTCAGAAGATATTGGTGCATTTGTTGCTGGCGTTGCCCTTGCAGCGAGTCCCATATCTTTATTTATTGCCGAAAGCCTAAAACCACTACGTGACGCATTTTTAGTGATGTTTTTCTTTTCAGTCGGGGCGATGTTTAATTTTGGATATTTTGCTCAGGTCATTCTTCCTGCGCTCATTTTGGCTACGTTGATGCTGGTTCTCAAACCTATACTCTTTCGAATTATGCTGGTTAAGGCCGGTGAAAAAAAATCAGTGGCTAGAGAAGTCGGTTTCCGTTTAGGTCAAGCCAGTGAATTTTCATTGCTAGTAGCAAGTATTGCGTGGAGTACTCATTTGATTTCGGATGTGGCTTCCAATTTAATTCAAGCGACAACGATATTAACCTTCATCGTCTCATCTTATCTGGTTGTGCTAAAGTATCCAACGCCAATGTCGCTAACAGATAAAATGCGAAAGGACTAAAGCGACTGCAATGCACGCGGGATTGTTTAGGAGTTATTCATAAACGCCTACAAGTCCCGACAAAATTCTGTTACCCGATGTTTTGGATCTACCGGATTTCCCGGGGCAAAAAATTATTCATGCCCCGGGAATTCCGGTAGAGCTAATATTTTTTTATTAAGATTTACCTAGATGGAGAACTCATTTATGTCCAATGACAACCCTAACGACATTGATCCATTGGAAACGCGAGAATGGTTGGATGCCTTACAATCAATACTATCGAATGATGGTCGTGAGCGAGCGTCTTTTCTACTTCAAGCCTTGATTCATAAAGCCAATGATGAAGGTGTTTCGATTGGTAGCTCGCTTCATTCGCCTTATCGAAATACCATAAAAACGTACGATGAAAAACCGATTCCTCCTGATGAGGGTGTGAATAAACGCATTAATGCGTTAATTCGATGGAATGCGGTTGCGATGGTCTTGCGCGCAGGCAAGTATGCGTCCGAGTTGGGTGGGCATATTGCTTCTTATGCATCATCATCAACGCTTTATGAAGTCGGTTTTAATTATTTTTTCAAAGGCCCTAATGGTTCGAATGGGGGTGATCTGCTTTATATTCAAGGCCATTCTTCACCCGGTATTTATGCTCGCGCATTTCTTGAGGGCAGGATTTCTGAAGAGCAGTTGAGTCAATTCAGACAGGAAGTGGATGGTGGTGGACTGTCTTCTTATCCGCATCCTTGGTTGATGGGAGATTTTTGGCAATTCCCGACCGTATCGATGGGACTTGGGCCGTTACAAGCAATTTACCAGGCTCGTTTTTTAAAATACCTCGAAAATCGCGGATTAATTAAAACAGAGGGGCGGAAAGTCTGGGCATTTTTAGGCGATGGTGAAATGGACGAGCCAGAGTCACTGGGTGCATTGTCGATTGCCGCTCGCGAGAAATTAGATAATTTGATTTTTGTCGTTAATTGTAATTTGCAGCGATTGGATGGTCCGGTTCGTGGAAATGGAAAAATTATTCAGGAATTAGAGGGAGTATTCCGAGGCGCTGGCTGGAATGTTATTAAGGTTATTTGGGGAAGCCGTTGGGATGCATTGTTTGCACAGGATAAAAATGGATTGATGCAAAAGCGCATGGAAGAGTGCGTCGACGGAGACTATCAAGCGTATAAAGCGAATAATGGTGCCTACGTGCGCGAACATTTTTTTGGTCAAAATCCAGAGTTGAAAAAACTAGTTGAACATATGACGGATGATGAAATCTGGCGACTCAATCGCGGGGGTCATGATTCCCAGAAAGTGTACGCGGCTTACGCTCAGGCGGTTGAGCATAAAGGCCAACCAACGGTTATTTTGGCGAAGACAATCAAAGGTTATGGCATGGGGGCTGCGGGTGAAGGGATGAATATCACTCATCAACAGAAAAAAATGACCATCGATCAGCTCCGTGTTTTTCGCGATCGGTTTAGTATCCCTGTTAGCGACGATAAGATTGCGGATATCCCTTTTTATCGCCCCGATGATGATAGCCCCGAAATTAAATATTTGCATAAACAGCGTGACGCATTGGATGGATATTTGCCTTCTCGACATTCTGACTTTGAGCCATTAGCGATACCTGATTTATCGGCTTTTTCGGCGATAACCAAAGGTCTTGGAGAGCGTGAGCTATCAACTACGATGGCGTTTGTACGTATTCTTGCTGTGCTATTGAAGGATAAGGCGATTGGCTCGCGTATTGTTCCTATTGTACCCGATGAATGCCGAACGTTTGGTATGGAAGGTTTGTTCCGTCAAATCGGAATCTATTCACCTGTGGGACAGCTTTATAAACCCGTCGATCATGAGCAAGTGATGTTTTATCGTGAAGCGAAAGATGGTCAAATGTTAAACGAGGGGATTAATGAAGCGGGAGCCTTTTGTTCTTGGATGGCGGCAGCAACATCCTATAGTTCGAATAAATTACCGATGATCCCCTTTTATATTTATTATTCAATGTTTGGTTTCCAACGCATTGGTGATTTGGCATGGGCTGCAGGTGATATGCAAGCGCGTGGTTTCTTACTAGGTGGTACGGCGGGTCGAACGACACTTGCCGGCGAAGGGTTGCAGCATCAGGACGGCCATAGCCATATTATGTCATCAACGATTCCGAACTGTATCAGCTACGATCCTACCTATGCATATGAGTTAGCCGTGATTATTCAAGATGGCATGCATCGCATGTTTGAAAATCAAGAAAACATTTTTTATTATATTACGGTGATGAATGAAAACTACCAACATCCAGATATGCCTGCCGGAGTTGAAGAGGGCATTATTAAAGGGATGTATTGCCTAAAGGAAAGCACTAAAAAATCTAAAAAACACGTACAGCTATTGGGCAGCGGAACCATTTTGCGTGAGGTCATTGAAGCCGCTCGTTTGTTAAACGATGATTATGATGTTCTGTCGGATATTTGGAGTGTGACGAGTTTCACCGAACTTCGTCGTGATGGTTTAGCCGTTGAACGTTATAACCGACTGAATCCCTCAAAGCCTCCACAAAAATCATATGTTAGTCAGCAACTAACGGGGCAACCTGGGCCCGTGATTGCCGCGACGGATTACATGCGTTTGTATGCCGATCAAATACGTCCTTTTATTGATGTTCCTTACGTGACATTAGGCACGGATGGTTATGGTCGAAGTGATACGCGCGCCCAGTTACGCCATTTTTTTGAAATGGATGCCAAATATATTGTGATTGCGGCACTCGGTGCCTTGGTTGATTGCGGAGAGCTGCCCAAGTCAACGTTAGTTGACGCAATTAAACGCTTTAAAATTGATCCTGAAAAATTGGATCCGGCAACTTGTTGAGGGACTTATGAGCGATAAAATAGACATAAAAATACCTGATGTTGGCGGTGCGACTGGTATTGATGTGATTGAAATATTTGTTAAAAAAGGGGATCAAATTGAAATTGATTCTCCATTAATTACTCTGGAATCAGATAAAGCAAGTATGGAAATCCCTTCGCCATCTGCCGGAACTGTTGATACGGTTCGATTGAAATTAGGTGATAAAGTTTCAGAAGGTGATGTGATTCTTACATTGACCTTAGAGTCGAATAATGACGTGAAGGTAGCGCCTGTTCCATCAGAACGTGTCACAGAAACTGCGTCACCCATCGTTTTAGACGAGCCGAAAATTTCAACACCGCCTGTAGAGACAAGCAGCGCTTCCCCTTCAATTGACGCAGCACCTTCAGAAGCTTTCTACGCAGGTCCCGCTGTTCGTCGCCTTGCACATGAGTTGGGCTTGAATTTGGAAGACGTGCGCGGATCAGGTCGAAAATCGAGGGTTACCAAAGAAGATGTTCAGCGTTATGTTAAACAAAAATTGAGCCAACCCACCGCTTCAAGTGGATTATCGATGCCGACAGCGCCGCAAATTGATTTTACTCAATTTGGTGAGATTGAACTAAAGCCACTGAATAAAATTAAGCGAATAACCGGTGCCCATTTACATCGTTCATGGATAACCGTTCCGCATGTTACACAATTTGATGAAGCAGATATTACGGATTTGGAAGCATTTAGAAAAGCGGAAGCAGCAAAGGCTCAATCAGCCGGTTATAAATTAACGGTCCTTGCATTTGTCTGTAAGGTTGTGAGTAAAGCCTTAGTTGCTTTTCCACAGTTCAATGCCTCGCTGGACGCTAAAGGTGAGAACTTGATATACAAGCAGTACGTTAACATTGGGATTGCGGTCGATACCCCAAATGGACTTGTAGTACCTGTTATAAAATCAGTCAATAGTTTATCTATTACTGACATTGCAAAAGAAATGGCTAGGTTAAGTGCTCGTGCGCGCGAAAAAGGCTTAACCCCTGCTGATATGAGTGGTGGTTGCTTCTCCATTTCAAGTTTAGGTGGAATTGGTGGCACGGCGTTCACTCCGATTGTCAATAGTCCTGAAGTTGCAATATTGGGGCTATCGCGCGCGAGTATTAAACCCGTGTATCAGTCAGGTGAATTTAAGCCTCGACTCATACTGCCGCTGTCATTGTCTTATGATCATCGTGTTATTGATGGTGCAGAAGCCGCACATTTTACGCGGTTTTTGGCTGAACATTTGAGCGATATTCGACGAATTTTATTGTAGAGAGATTAAAACATGAGTAGACAAATTAAAACAGAAGTGGTTGTCATTGGTAGTGGCCCTGGTGGATACACTGCGGCATTTCGGGCAGCGGATTTAGGTAAAAAAGTGGTCTTAATTGAGCGGTTTGATAGTCTTGGTGGAGTGTGTCTGAATGTGGGTTGTATTCCATCGAAAGCCTTGCTTCATGTTGCAAAAATCGTTGATGAAGCTCATGAAATGGAATCACAAGGCGTAAGTTTTGGAAAACCAACGATTGATAGTAAAAAAATAGTCGCCTGGAAAAATTCTGTGGTCAGTAAATTAACCGGCGGATTAAATGCGTTAGCGAAGCAGCGAAAAGTTGACATTTTGGTTGGCTATGCGAAATTCTCCGGTCCACATCAGCTTGTGGTTGGTGATGTCCAAGTCGAGTTTGAACAAGCCATTATTGCGGTTGGTAGTGAATCGGTCAATTTACCGTTTATACCAGAAGATCCTCGTATTTTTAGTTCGACGGGGGCTTTGGAATTGGCTGATATTAAAGGCAGCCTATTGGTATTGGGTGGTGGAATCATCGGTCTTGAAATGGCGACAGTTTATTCAGCACTGGGTGTTGATGTGACAGTGGTTGAATTTATGGATCAGCTCATTCCGGGTGCTGATAATGATTTGGTGAGTGTTTTACAAAAACGAATGACGAAGAAGGGCGTAAAATTTCTTCTCAAAACAAAAGTTACTGCGGTTGATGCTAAACAAGACGGTATTTATGTTTCGATGGAAGGTCAACATACAACAGACAATCCGATGCGTTTTGATCAAGTCTTAGTTGCGGTTGGTCGAAAACCAAATGGTGGTGTGATTTCTGCTGAAAAAGCAGGCGTTAAAGTGGATGAGCGTGGATTTATTCCGGTTGATAATCAACAACGAACGAACATTCCTCATATTTTTGCTATTGGTGACGTTGTTGGTCAACCGATGTTAGCTCATAAAGCAATCCCAGAAGGCAAAATCGCTGCCGAAGTCATTTGTGGTATGAAGCATTACTTTAATCCTAAGTGCATCGCGAGTGTTGCCTATACCGATCCTGAAATAGCCTGGGCAGGTTTAACTGAGCGTGATGCTAAAGCACAAGGAATTGCGTATGAAAAAGCGACGTTTCCTTGGGCTGCGAGTGGTCGAGCGCTCAGCATGGGGCGTGAAGAGGGGATGACGAAATTGCTGTTTTGCCCTACTACAAAACGTATTTTGGGTGCTGGCATCACGGGCGTTAATGCAGGCGATTTGATTGCAGAAACAGCCTTGGCAATTGAAATGGGTTGTGATGTAGAGGATATCGCATTAACGATTCACCCTCATCCAACACTTTCTGAAACGATTGCTCAAGCCGCCGAAATGTTTGAAGGCACGATTACCGATTTGTATTTGCCAAAGAAAAAAAAAACAAGTGCCTAATCTATTGGTGTCTGGACAAGGCCGCATGAAAAAAGACTCATGCGACCTTGTTCAAATAAAAAGCATCAAACTGAAATATTCTTTATATTAATTTTCATAATATCGAAGCCTGTAATGATGGGATAGGTGCTTGACATATCAATTGACCTAATTGTGGGTTTTTAAAATCCTCAACACTCAAGGACGCCATCAGTCCAGCCCCAGATCCCAGTAACTCTACAATCTTTTGTATTGGCGACACTTCGTCCGAAAGTTCTTCATTAGATCGTTCATCCCCAGAAAGATGTTGTATGATAAGTCGACGATTAATCAAACGTACTATTTTTTGCTCCGCTGTTATCTGTGAAAATAAAAATAGGGTGTGAAAAGCATAATGTTGCGAATTTAAATATTGCACTGCATCACTGCAATCCTCTAGTCTCGTTGACGTTGTTCAAATAATGATCTCCATATTGAGAACTGCTGGTGCGTAGGCGATGGAGATGAATTGTAAACACGCCCTATAATAAAATCATAAATTATTTGCAATAGCACCTCAGGTACCTCGGTACCCCGCAACATCAAGTAACTTATTCAAAATCCCCTCATCCGCCCTACGGGCACCTTAATTGCCGGGGTTGTCATCGTTTTCCAAAATGATTATATAAAAGGCATTTCGTGCGCAATATAGGATAGGTAATTTTAAATAGGAGGACGGCTTGTTATAATAAAATCATAAATTATTTTTGGAATTTTTATGAGAGAAGAAAACCCAAACCCACTCCTTACAGAGGAAGAAAAAGAAATTGTTCGACACTTAAACGATTTTTTTTATGCTAAGACAGTGACGGGTTTTGCAAATCAGGAAGCGTGGGTGCACTCGGTTGGTGGTCTTACGTTAAAAAGGAGAAGCGAGAAACCGCCGTTTCGAAACAAGGAACTGCTTGAGGAAAAACCATTCAGAGTACGGCTGAATGCAGGGACTGGTCGGCTCGAAGTGCATGATGTGCGAGATAAGTCACAAAGCTTATATTTTCAAGAGAAGAAGGCTCGTCTTCAGAAAGGAGAGCCTCCGTTACCACCGCACCAATCATGGACTTATTATGAACCGATGCACCAAGGATTTCGCCCGAATTTTTTCTCTCCAAACAATTTATCAGCACAACAACAAGAAGAAATCATTGGATTACGCGTAAGCCCTGAGGGGGCAAAACTGAACCGTCTTTTATTAACAGGAGCAGGTTCGCATAGCGTATTTTATGGGTTCTCCACAGAAAAAGAAGCAACCGACTATATAAGATCCTTATCAAGCCGCCAATGGCCGCTTACTCTCGATGAACTCAAAACACATCAAAAGCAAGGGCGCTATAATGAAGCGATGTTGCGCGCCAGCTGGCATTGCGATGGTTCATCTCATGTACTGATTTATCCTCCCCGTGAGTCCTTATCTGGGAAATATGTCGCTATCCTGTATCGTTTAGATTTGGAAAAATACCTGGAACGGCACAAAACGATTTATAAAAAAGCACCTTTTCATTGGTTCGATGGCTATACTGTGCCTATTTCATTTTGGGAAAATGGTCAGGAAGCGCCGCCAAAGCTTTATAGCCTTTATGAACAAGAAGAGGATTTAAAACGTCAACCAACAACACCGCGAGAAAAATTTTTGCGGTTTATGATCAATCGGATGCAAGGAAAATCGAACTCAGAAGAAGTGATAAGTGAACTCGCCTCTGCTTTAGAAAATAACCTCAAAGACCCACAAGCACTCGTCGATTTTTTTTCATTCATGATGCTGTTAAGTCAACCCGCGTATGAATTTTATCTGCCACTGTGTGAAAAAATGGCGCCAGAAAAATGCTGGTCTTTTTTGTTGTCCATGGTTCAAAATAATTTTCATTCGAAGCTCGCGCCATTAATGGAGGCGATGTTGGTGATTGATTTAAAGGAAGGCTTTGAGAAAAAACATGGAGAATTATTTCTTTCTTGTGTGCGGCATGACTTAATTCAAATCGTTGAAAAACTTCTTGATGCAGCCATCCAGCTGCAAGAGAAGAACGCCAGTGATACAACGCTCAAAGACATGCTGATCGCAGGATTTCCGGACGAGGGCCCCGCCGCCTATGCTATTTGTTGGGCAGCAGCAAAAGGTCATACCGCGATCGTTGAAAAACTTCTTTTTGCGGCGATTCAGCTGCAAGAGAAGAACGGCGATGACATAACGCTCAAAGGCATGCTGATCGCAGGACATCCGGCCAACGGTCAAGCCTTTGCTATTCGCTTGGCAGCAGAAAAAGGTTATGTCGCAATCGTTGAAAAACTTCTTGATGCGGCGCTCCTGCTGCAAGAGAAGAACAACAGTGATACAACGCTTAAAGAGATGCTACTCGCAGATGCCCCAAACAATGGCCAAGCTCATGCTCTTCGCTGGGCAGCAGAAAAAGGTCATACCGCAATCGTTGAAAAACTTCTTTTTGCGGCGATTCAGCTGCAAGAGAATAATAGTCGTGATACAACTATCAAAGAAATGCTGCTCGCAGGAACTCCAGTCAATGGCCCTGCTTTTGCTATTCGCATGGCAGCAGACAAAGGTCATGCCGAGATCGTTGAAAAACTTCTTAATGCGGCGATTCAGCTGCAAAAGAAGGACAGCAGTGATACAACGCTCAAAGACATGTTGCTCGCAGGATTTCCGGGCAAAGGCCCAGCCAATGTTATTTGCTTGGCAGCAGAAGACGGTCATACCGCGATCGTTGAAAAACTTCTTGATGCGGCGATTCAGCTGCAAAAGAAGAACCGCAAAGACACAACGATCAAAAACATGCTGCTTGCAGGAATTTCAGGCGATGCCCCAGCTCTTGCTATTCGCATGGCAGCAGAAAATGGTCATACCGCAATCGTTGAAAAACTTCTTTTTGCGGCGATTCAGCTGCAAAAGAAGAATCGCAAAGACACAACGCTCAAAGAGATGTTGCTCGCAGGATTTCCGGGCAAAGGTCAAGCCTATGTTATTCGCTTGACAGCAGAAAAAGGTCATACCGCAATCGTAGAAAAACTTCTTGATGCGGCGATTAAGCTGCAAGAGAAGAACAACAGTGATACAACGCTCAAAGAGATGCTGCTCGCAGGATCTCCGAACAAAGGGCAAGCCTATGCTATTCGCTGGGCTGTAAAAAACGGTCATACCGAAATCGTTGAAAAACTTCTTGATGCGGCGATTCAGTTGCAAAAGAAGAACCGCAAAGACACAACGCTCAAAGAGATGCTGCTCGCAGGATTTCCGGGCTATGGCCCAGCCAATGCTATTCGCTTGGCTGTAGAAAACGGTCATATTGCAATCGTTGAAAAGTTTCTTTCTGCGGCGCTCCAACTGCAAAAGAAGGACAGCAGTGATACAACGCTTAAAGAGATGCTGCTCGCAGGAGCTCCGAACAAAGGGCAAGCTCATGCTATTTTCTATGCTGCACTAAAGGGTCATACCACCATCGTTGAAAAACTTCTTGATGCGGCGATTCAGCTACAAAAGAAGAAGCGCAAAGACACAACGCTTAAAGAGATGCTGCTCGCAGGAGCTCCGGGCAAAGGTCAATCCTTTGCTATTCGCTTCGCTGTAGAAAATGGTCATGTTTCAATCGTAGAAAAACTTCTTTCTGCGGCGATCCAGCAGCAAGAGAGGAATGGCGATGACACAACGCTCAAAGACATGCTGCTCGCTGGATTTCCGAACGAAGGTCCAGCACGTTTTGCGGCAGCAAATGGTAATACCATAATCATAGAAAAACTTCTTTCTGCGGTAGAACGATCAAATACCTCCCAAAGAAATAAGGTCTTAGGTTTTTTTAGCTTGAACGCACGGAGAATGAGGGAGAATAATTTGGGTGCAGCAGCGCCTCTTCCTGATCTTTTGTCAGATCCAAAAGCAGAGGATAATTCGCCCACGATGGGAAAGTAACAGGCTCAGTCATTGTTTCGCCAGATGTTCATATATACCCATCGGAAATGAAGATACTGGATTTGGTCTATCGCTTTTTCCGCCCATTGCCTCTAAAAAGATTTGCAATAGGGCTGGCTATTACGCATCTTTTTAGAGGCAATGGACAAAAAAATCGAGTCGCCCAAAAAAATGTATCTTTCACTTCCAATGGGTATAGGGCACATTAGTCAATCCCCATTAGATGGTGATTTTGGCGATGGGGCAGGCGGACGCAGCGAATCTAATATCTTTCGATATTCATCTGTTGGGCGAGTGAAGAAGGTGAGGGAATTACGACCCCATCGATACCAATCATTCTCGTAATCGACAGCAATTTGGCGAATAGTGTTGAGTGCTTCGAGATAACTTTCGTTGTTTTTTTGAGAGAAAGTGTCTGTAATAACCTTTAATATTTGTGAGATCGAGCTCGGTAAAGTAATTTTTTTACTGCCAACGTCTACCATACTACCTGGGTACATCCATTGATATCTTACGTCCCAGGCATCACGTGCCGTCACCGCTAATATTTTAGTTTGCAAATGAATTAACTCTAATTTAGCTTTGTGCTCTAAGCGAGCTGACTCTTCAAGTGTGGCGTCATCCTGCGCCAAAATAGGAAGTAATTCATCAAGTATTTGAATCTGAGTACTGGCAGGAATACTGCTTTTAAGTTCAGTAGGCGGCTCAGGAAGTTCGTCATCGGGGACTTCAATTTCTGAGCTAGTTATTCCCGCCTCTATAAATCGAGCTTGTTGTTCCTTAATGCACAAAATAGATTCAGGCGTAAGTGACCATTCCATTGGATTCAAATCGATCTTATCCATTATAGGCGTTAAGGATCGTGCTGAAATATCCTTAATCTGTTGAGCGATACTATTCATCGCCTCTTCGTTTGAAATACATTGGAGATTTGCGGCAAAAAATTTGAGTGGACCTTCGCTAAGTCGATTGCTGGCCTCTTGAATACTTGTCACTAAAGCAAGTTTTTGCATTTCTGTAAATGGCTTGTTTTCTGCCTTCAGAGCCTCTAAAGCGCCTTGAACTCGTTCTTTATCAATAAAGAACTTCACCCGCTGTGCGCGAGCGTCATTATTACCATTAAAAGAGCCATCTTCATTAACTAAACCAGCTTTTATGACTGCGCTTAGAGGAATGTAGCTTAGACTTTGATCACTCATTTTTTTTATGATATTGGTTTCTAATACATTTGCTCTTAAAAATCCACTAAAAAAAGTCGCTGCATTTATCGCGTCAGGATCTTGGATGATCGTTAAAAAATGATCTAGGAATTCGCTGCAGATTTTATCTATATTGAACTTCATAGTCACCTCTGGAATTTGCACAAATAAATTAATATTGATTAACTATAGCACATATTTATCCCTCCCTGATCCTGATTAGGCAACAAAAAAACAAGCGAATGGTTAGGAAACAAAGCCGTTTTGGCCTACAACTCAAAATCCTCGCCCAAATACACTTTTCGTACTTGTTGATTTGCCATGATTTCTTGGGGCGAACCTTCGCACAGTACCTCTCCTTTATTCATGATATAGGCTCGTTCACAGATATCCAATGTTTCGCGGACGTTATGATCGGTGATGAGGACACCAATATTTTTTTTGCATAAATGAGTGATAATATTTTTAATGTCGATGACTGAAATAGGATCGACTCCGGCAAATGGCTCATCCAATAAAATAAATGACGGTTCAATTGCAAGAGCACGTGCGATTTCTACGCGACGGCGTTCGCCGCCTGATAAACTCATACCGAGACTTTTGCGTATGTGTGTGATATGAAACTCAACCAAAAGTTCATTTAGTTTTTCAAGTTGTGCTTTTTCATCTAAATCTTTACGGAGTTGTAAAATGGCAAGAATGTTGTCACTGACACTCATTTTTCGAAAAATGGAGGCCTCTTGTGGTAAATAGCCAATTCCAAGCCGCGCTCGTTGATGAATGGCTAATTTGGTGATGTTTTGCTCATCTAAGAAAATTTGCCCCTTATCACAGGATTGCATGCCAACAATCATGTAAAAACAGGTGGTTTTACCCGCGCCATTCGGTCCGAGCAATCCAACGCATTCGCCGCGACGAATGCGAATGTTAACGTCATTGACTACCATGCGTTTTTTAAATGACTTTTGTAAATGTTGAGCGGTTAATTCATTATTCATGGCGTTTCTCTGGATGAAAAATAATAACGGTTCGGCCTTGGCCGTTGGATTGAGATATGACGTGTTTATTCAATGTGTCGTAACGGATCAATGGTGCTGAAAATGAATCCGTTCCTTGCTCTACACGAGCATTTCCAATCAATTGAATTAAATGCTCCTCTGGAAAATAGCGAATTGAATTAGCATAGGCATGCAGTTCGGGTTTATTTTTATCCATAAGCGTCCAAAAATGAGCCTGACTATGCTCGTCTCCATCGGCAGTCACTTCGATGAGTTTATTTTTTTCGTTCACTTTCGTCATGGCTTTTGTTGCACGTAAATGTGTCGTTCCTTGGTCAAACTCGACGTTCTGTGTGTATATTCCCTTACGTGTTTCTTGATTGATGTCAGCGGTATCGGCACTAAGCTCGATAATTTTTTTCTGATCTTCGGGTAATGCAAAGCTTTTGAGGGTGAATAAAAACAGCAGTATGCTTCGCGCGCAGTATACATAGAATTTTTGTTTATCCATGATTAGGGTCATAAATGCCGCGTGTTTGACCCAATAGCTGAATATGTTTTTTTTCAAGATTGGCTCTCATCCCTTTTGATCGCACCTTACTTCCAGCTTGTTCTAAAAACACGTCTTTTGATGTTACGGCAACTTTTGTTTTTGGAAAATAAGTGAGTCTTTCCGTTGTAAAGGTGCTTTCTTGGTTGTGTTCACTTTTATCTTGATGGATATGAACCTGTTTATTAAACGTGATTTTTTGACCGCCGTAAAGTGCTGTGGCTTGTTCAGAATTGATGACCCAAGCGGGCTGGTTTGATTGGACAATTACAATGTGTGGCGTTTTTATCCAACTGGTATTGTTTTTGGGGATATGCCGCATGAGCGGAGATTGCAATGAGTTTGCTAGACTGCCTGTCGGCGAATATTGCCGAACATTTAAGTGAGTAATCACGGTGTCGCTCATGTTGAGTAATGTGTTTTTGTCGATCTGAAGCTTAGGGGACGTGTTTGAAAAATACCACCCAGCACCCGCTAGCATGAGGAGTGAGATGAATAGTAAGATCGCTTGTTTAGCAATATTCATGCGACAAAGTACCCTTGCAGTGCCTTTTCAAATTTATGCTGTGCATTTAAAATAAAATCGCATACTTCGCGTACTGCTCCATTGCCACCGCTTAATTGGGTCTGCCATATTGCATACTCCTTCACTTGAGGTACGGCATTCGCAACGGCCACGCCAAAGCCAACGCGTTGAATAATGGGGAGATCAGGTAGGTCATCGCCAATATAAGCGAACGCATCATCGGATAATTGTAGTTCGGATTTCAGTTGTTCATAAGCAGCTTGCTTTTCTAACTGGCCTTTAAAATAATGACGGATGCCGAGTTGTTTCATGCGGTGATCAATCAAAGCGGTTTGTGAGGTCGTGATAACGGCAACATCAATCCCTGCCGCCATCAACATTTTGAGTCCCATGCCATCTTGCACATGAAATGCTTTTTGCTCATTGCCGAAATTATCGAGGTACAAACGGCCATCTGTTAAAACGCCATCCACATCGCAAATCAGGCATTGTATTTTTTTTGCTTTTTCAATAAATTGAATCAAGATTAGATCTCCTAAATAACACCTGCTCGCAGCAAGTCATGTAAATGAATAACGGCTATAGGGCATTGTGATTCATCCACTACAACCAGTGATGTAATGACATTTTTTTGCATTAAGGCTAACGCTTCTGCTGCTAATAATCCTTGGCGTATTGTCTGACAGTTGCGTGTCATCACCTCATGGATGGGGGTTGAGTTAATGTCTCGATGTTGTGTTAACGTCCGACGAATATCTCCATCAGTATAGACACCGGCAAGGGCTCCTTGTGTATTTGTCACGCAAGTCATGCCGAGTTTTTTTGCAGTCACTTCAATCAAGGCGTTACTTACGGAGACATCTTCATGAACCATGGGCAGTGCATCACCGGAGTGATAAATCTCGTCGACACGTAATAGTAGACGTTTACCTAATGCGCCTCCTGGATGAGCACGTGCAAAATCTTCGGCGCTAAACCCGCGTGCTTGTAAAAGAGTAATGGCTAAAGCATCTCCCATGACGAGCGCAACCGTAGTACTGGTTGTGGGCGCTAACCCAAGAGGACATGCTTCTTCATGGATCGATACATCAAGATTAATATCAGCCGCTTGTGCGAGTATTGATTTGGCATTACCCGTTAATGTAATGAGCGGGACTTCAAGACGTTTTAATAATGGGAGCAGTGTAACAACCTCATTGGTTTGACCTGAATACGAAAGAGCCAAAACAATGTCGTGTTGAGTAATCATGCCTAGATCGCCATGATTGGCTTCGGCGGGATGCATAAAAAAAGCGGGGCTACCTGTACTGGCAAGAGTGGCCGCGATTTTTTTACCAATATGGCCCGACTTCCCCATTCCTGTGACCACAATGCGCCCTTTACACGAAAGTAATCGTTCGCATGCGGCTTGGAATTTTGCATCGATGCGCTGAGCGAGATCAAACACGGCTTTAGCTTCAGTTTCAATGACGTTGAGTCCAAGTTTGCAAAAATCCATAAGGTACCTATTGGTTAGTGGTCAGGAACGCGTCCGAAAAATCTTCCGTTAAAACGAGACGTTTCTAAATTTTTATCATTATAGCGTATAAGGTATTATAACAGAATCATATTGAGAACTGTTGAGGATACATTTTGACAATTGCTGAAAGTTTGTGGATAGTAAGAAGTATGTCTCTTTTGTGCTCTTTATCCGTATGCTAACAATGTGTCGATTTTTTATTTATTTAGTGCTCTTTTGTATGCTTCCCTCCTGGGTTGCGTGTGCGGAAAATTCCTATGACGATCAAAAAATAAACCAAACAATGAAAAAATTCATGAACAGGTACCGTATTCATGGCGCAGCGGTGATCTTATATCGGCAAGGAAAAATGAAAACCTATTATTTTGGAGAAGCCGTCCCTGCGAGGCATATCCCTGTTTCAGAAAATACAATTTTTGAGCTGGGATCGATCACGAAAACATTTACGGGAATTTTGCTCGCCGATAATGTTATGTTGGGCAAAATGGCTCTGCTAGAACCGATACAACCTTATCTGGATAAGCCCCATTCAAGTATGATGGATAAGGTGACTTACCTCAACGTAGCAACGCATAGCGCTGGTTTACCCTTTAATGCAAGAAACCTTCCTTATAACGCGTCAACTTCGATAACACATCGGCTCAGATTTCATAGTGCTTTGAAAGCTCAAAGACCCTCTTTTCGCATAGGGAGCCAAATGCTTTATTCTAATTTTGGATATGGAATTTTAGGGCGAGCGTTAGCTAAGAAAACTAAAACGAAGTTACCGGATCTCATGAAACGAACTATTTTAACGCCTTTGAATATGAATATGTCTGGATTAGACATCGCTCCTGAACATCAAAAACACTTTGCGCAAGGGTATGATGCACAAGGAAAACCAGTGCCGTATCATCCTTCTGGGTTATTGGGTGGCGCATGGGCAATGAGATCATCTGTGAAAGATATGAAAAATTATTTAAAAGCGGCATTAGGCGATCCACATACTCCAAAACATCTTCATCAAGCGATTCGAATGTCGCAGATTCCTTACTACGATGTCTCACAAGAGAAAATGCAGATGGGATTAGGGTGGGTGATTACACCCCTCCATCAAAACAATCCAGCTAAAAAAATTAGCATTAAACCGGAGCACTACCGCTTTATTCCAGTTCAAGGTACAAAAATAAAAAATCCGCATTTTAATCCGCACGCATTAATCGGAAAAACAGGCGCAACGGATGGGTTTCGTGCTTATATTGCGATGATCCCTGAAAAGAATACCGGTGTTGTTATTATGACAAATCAATTTTTCCACTCAGGCTTTCCGATGACAAATATAGCGAATCAGATGTTGTTAGGTTAGGTTTCAAAAAACAACAACTCGTGAACCAACACGCTCACGAAATTATTCTGGGGATTATTCTCGCGAAAGTCGAAAATAGTCTATGATCAATGTATACTGAAAATAAAACTAAAAAGAGCCCCAATGAGTGACAACTTGGTAACCATCAATCAGTTAACGTTTGCACGAGGAAATCGGCTTATTTTTGATGGCGTTGATATTACAGTCCAGCGCGGTAAAATCACCGCTATTATGGGGCCTAGCGGCAGTGGTAAAACAACGTTGTTGCGCTTAATTGGTGGGCTTTTGACGCCTAATTCAGGTGAAGTAATCGTTGATAACCAAAACATTCATCAATTATCCCGTCGCGCACTTTATAAAGCACGGCAAAAAATGGGGCTATTGTTTCAGAGTGGTGCGCTATTTACACACTTATCCGTGTTTGACAACGTTGCGTTTCCTTTGCGTGAGCACAGTCATTTAAGTGCGGAAATTATTCGCGATGTAGTGTTAATGAAACTTCAGGCGGTCGGTTTGCGCGGTGCTGCACAACTCATGCCAAGTGATTTATCAGGTGGTATGGCACGGCGTGTTGCACTGGCTCGGGCGATGGTTTTGGATCCAGCGTTGATGATGTTTGATGAGCCATTTACTGGGCAGGATCCTATTTCAATGGGGGTTTTGGTGCGTTTGATTAAGCGCTTAAATCAATTATTGAATACCACGACAGTGATTGTTTCGCATGATGTTGAGGAAACCTGTTCTATTGCGGATTATGTGTATTTAATTGCCGGTGGGCACGTGATAGGAGAAGGAACTCCTGCGCAACTACAACACTCGCAACAGCCTGAAATTAAGCAATTTATGCACGGTGAAGCCGATGGTGTTGTGCCTTTTCATTATCCTGCACGTTCATTTATAGAGGAATTATTGGATGCTTGAGATCATATCAAAGCTCGGACAAAGTGGCTTGAATGGCTTGCAGATGATGGGATATTCAGGTCGATTCTTGTTTTGCGTTTTGTTTCGATTCCCCGATTTTCGACGTCTTTGGCCATCGTTGCGTGCGCAACTTTATTTCGTAGGCGTTTTGTCTACAATTATTATTGTGGTTTCTGCATTGTTTATCGGAATGGTTGTTGGATTACAAGGGTATAATACGCTGGAAAAATTTGGTGCATCGTCGCAACTTGGTCAGTTATTAGCCTTGAGTATTTCACGTGAATTAGGCCCCGTCGTTAGCGCATTGCTGTTTGCAGGGAGAGCAGGATCTGCATTGACCGCTGAAATTGGATTGATGAAAGCAACAGAACAATTAGACAGTATCGACATGATGGGTGTTGACCCCTTAGGTCGAGTGATCTATCCGCGATTTTGGGCGGGCATGATTGCACTCCCCATACTTGCGATTATTTTTTCGGCGGTTGCGGTGTATGGCGGTTATTTCGTTGGCGTGTATTGGTTAGGAATTGACCCAGGTAGTTTTTGGTCAAACATGCAATCAGCCGTGAATTTTAGATTAGATATTGTCAGCGGTGTGATTAAAAGTATCGTATTTGCATTTGCGATTATTTGGATAGCTGTGTTTCAAGGGGTGGCATGTGTGCCTACGGCAGGTGGGATTAGTCAAGCGACTACTCGAACGGTTGTTTACTCATCACTGGCGGTGTTGGGACTTGATTTTATATTAACAGCATTCATGATTGGAGGATGGTAAATGAATAAGCAACGCAATGTGGATATCAGTGTTGGTTTGTTTATGTTGCTGGGCATTCTTGCCATTCTTGTAATGGTGATGAATGTGAGTGGCATAACAGAATTAAAATCATCGCATAAGGGATACAATGTCGTAGCAGATTTTTCTGATATTGGTGGTTTGAAAGTTCGGGCTCCAGTGACGATAGCGGGTGTTAAAATCGGGGAAGTGACTCGAATTGAACTGCAACCGGGGGCATTAAATGCGAAAGTGACAATGGCATTACGATCCGATAAACGTATTCCGTACGAAGATATATCGGCGCGGATATTAACTCAAGGGCTTCTGGGATCAAATTACATTAGTATTGTTCCTGGTTTTGAGGATGAGGATAACAAAGCGCATCCTTATTTGCGATCGGGTGATGTGATTGCTAAAACGCAAGAAGCGGTTATTCTTGAAAATTTAATTGGGCAACTGTTGTTCAACATTAAAAAATAGGTGAATCATGAAACGAATACAACTGGCCGTATTTACTTTAATATTTGCTTTAACTTCGGCGGTGTATGCTGCTGCTACTTCGCCGGTCCCGATGCTTGAACAAACTGCTCAGCAAATTATTTCAACACTGAAGCAAAATAAAACGAGTCTAAAAAATAATCCTCAGTTGATCCATCAAGCGGTTCAACGTTATTTACTACCTCATGTTGATGTCAGCGGTATGTCGCGTTCCGTGTTGGGACGACAGGCTTGGAATGCTGCATCTGCAGCTGATCGAGCTGATTTTTCCCTTGCATTTACTCAGCTAGTGATTCGTACATATGCTACACCGTTGGCGGCATACACGGATGAAACAATAAAATTTTTACCGCAGCGATCAGCGAATGATGGTCGATTTACTCGGGTCAGTAGTGTTATTATACGCTCAAACGGTCAAAATATTCCGCTAGTTTATAGTTTGGTAGCAAAAAACGGGCAGTGGAGAATTTATGATTTGAGTGTTGAAGGGGTTAGTTTACTTCAGAGTTTCCATAATCAATTTGGGGAGGCTTTGAAAAATGAGTCTCTGCGTGAGTTGATTGCAAAAATGGGCAAAAATAGTAAGGCAGCTTAATCATGACGGATTATGTATTTCAACCCTCAACGAATTTAACGTTTGAAACAGTAGAAGTTGATAGTAAGCGCCTACTTAAACTGTTGCGTACTCATCGAGACATAACGGGGATTCGGTTTAACCTATCAAAGGTTACTCATTGTGATAGTACAGGCCTTGCATTGTTCATTGAAGCGAAACGACTTTGTAAGCGCAATAAAATAACGTTTGTGATGGATCATATTTCGGAAACGATTGATGGATTGGTTCAATTTTGTGGTGTTGATACGGTGTTGTCATGATTTCTAACGAACAATTAGAACAGCAACTTAAAGAGTTGCCTGGTGTTACGCATGTTGAAGTAAGCGGTGATGGTTATCATTACCAATTAGTGATTGTTTCAGATTTTTTTATTAATAAGTCTAAAGTAACTAGGCAACAATGGGTTTATAAACAGCTTCAAGAGTACATTTTGGCAGGTGATTTACATGCCCTGACTATGAAAACATGGACCAATGAAGAATGGGAGACAAGCCATGGATAAATTGATTATCAAAGGCGGTACGCCATTAAAGGGCGAAGTTAAAATTTCGGGTGCAAAAAATGCGGCATTACCCATTATTGCAGCAACATTATTGGCAACAGACAATGTGACATTGACGAATGTTCCTCAATTAAACGATGTCGCTACCATGGTGGATCTTTTAAAAGAGCTTGGTTCACAAGTAATGCTTGATGATTCTAATTCTGTTCAAGTGGTTGGTAACAACCATCATAGTATGAGTAAGTTTGTTGCTCCTTATAAATTGGTTAAGACCATGCGAGCGTCGATTCTTGTTCTTGGTCCGTTGTTGGCTCGTTTTGGTCAAGCCGATGTTTCATTGCCAGGTGGATGCGCAATTGGTTCTCGCCCAGTTGATTTGCATTTAAAAGCACTTCAGGCGATGGGAGCTGAGATTGATATTGCAAATGGTTATATCAAGGCGCGTTGCAAACGAGGTCGCTTGATGGGCAAGACCTTGGTTTTTGATATGGTCACTGTTACTGGGACTGAAAATATTTTGATGGCTGCCGTGCTAGCTGAAGGTAAAACGGTCATTAAAAATGCGGCTCGTGAACCTGAAATTGTTGATTTGGCTAATTTTTTAATTCAAATGGGAGCAAAAATTTCTGGGGCCGGTACGTCCACCATTGAAGTAGAAGGAGTTGAGTCACTGTCGGGTGGCAATTATGCGGTTATGCCGGATCGAATCGAGGCAGGGACCTACCTCGTCGCGGGGGCAATCACGCGAGGACAAGTCAAAGTGACCAATGTCAAACCGGACAATTTGTTATCGATGCTATGTAAGTTCGAAGAAGCAGGAGCCGTACTGTCCATCGGCGAGGATTGGGTGAATTTAGATATGCAAGGCCTGCGTCCAACGTCGGTTAATATTTCAACGGCACCATATCCCGCTTTTCCAACCGACATGCAAGCACAGTTTATGGCATTGAATACGGTTGCTGATGGTGCATCATCCATTGTTGAAACGATTTTCGAAAATCGTTTTATGCACGTACAAGAACTGCAACGTATGGGGGCACAAATTCGTGTGAATGGAAATTCCGCGATGCTCAGTGGGATTGAATCGCTGACTGGCGCACCTGTAATGGCTACGGATCTCCGTGCATCAGCGAGTCTTATTTTGGCAGGGCTTGCAGCAAATGGAGAAACGACCGTTGAGCGTGTGTATCACGTCGATCGAGGTTATGAACGAATTGAGCATAAATTGACTGGTCTAGGTGCGGATATTCGACGGCTTTCAGACAAGTGATCACGCGCGATGCATTAACGGCTTTTTTAGATGATTATTTAGGTTGTGCTGCATTTAATGACTATGCTCCGAATGGTCTTCAGGTTGAAGGTCGGTCAAGTATTCAAAACATTTGCACGGCGGTGACTGCATCTTATGATGTTATTGGCCGTGCAGTCGACCTGAATGCGGATGCGTTACTTGTTCATCATGGTTATTTTTGGCGGGGTGAAGATGCCGTATTGACCGGCATGAAACGTCAACGCGTGGGACAACTCATGATTCACGATCTGAATCTTTTTGCCTATCATTTACCGTTGGATTGCCATGCAGAAATAGGTAATAACGCATGTATCGGACGCTTATTGGGAATTCAAGATGTTGTTTCGTATACGGCAAATAAAACGCCGAATTTACTCTGGGCTGGACGACTTCAACATACAATCTCAGCGGATAAGCTAACACATCAGTTAGCGAATATTTTTAAACGTAAACCATTGCATATTGCGGGCACTGACAAAACAATAACTCGTATCGCATGGTGCAGCGGTGGTGCTCAAGATTTCATCGAAGATGCTTACCACTTAGGAGTGGATGCGTATTTAAGTGGTGAAGTATCTGAACGAACATACTATCAAGCTCAAGAGCTCGGAATACATTATTTTGCATGTGGCCATCATGCTACAGAGCGCTATGGTATCGAAGCATTGGGAAAATTACTCAGTCATCGTTTAGAATTATCTCATCAGTTCTTAGACACCAATAATCCTGTGTAGAAAAAAGCTAACGATCATTTTGAACTTGTAGTACTATAAAACAAGGTTCACTTACATGATGTTATGATGCAACGGTTCGTTATATTTCTTAGAAAATTGTATTCAAAATTACCAGTATTGCTCTACGATGTGTGCGCTATTCCAATCGCTTGGGTTCTGGCATATTGGCTCCGATATAATCTCCAGCCGTTTCAGGCACCATTTAAAACACCTGATTTTTATTTTGCTCTTTCAATTGTGGTTGCCGTGCAGACGATATTTTATTACTACTTTAAAATTTATCGTGGCTTGTGGCGTTTTTCATCGATGAGTGATGTTACTCGAATTTTGCGAGCGGTGATGTGTGCTACGATATTGATTATCCCTATTTATTATTGTGCATCGCTATGGGCGGTTGTTCCTCGCTCAGTTGTCCCTTTGTACTCTCTAATATTGACCACCCTGCTTTGTGGGGGGCGACTGATGCGTCGAAGTTATTGGGATACAATTCAACAACCTCGAGATGATCATTCATCTCAGCGAGTATTAATTATTGGGGCGGGGCATGCAGGTGAAGGATTGATTCGAGACTTAAAGCGAACTCAATCCTATTTTCTCGTTGGTCTAATCGATGATAACCCTGCCAAAAAGGGCTTGGAAGTTCACGGTGTACGAGTATTAGGTAATATTGATACCTTGGATCATTGGGTGGCCGATCGTGATGCTGATTTAATTTTCATAGCCATTCCATCAGCAAGCTCAGTGGCCATGCGCCGTATTGTTGAAAAGTGTAACCACTGCCATATTCCATTTCGGACATTGCCCAGTTTTGATGCAATCATAGCGGGTAGAGTTGAAGTAAATGCATTACGTGAGGTGCATATCGAAGATTTACTGGGTCGTGATAAAGTTGAACTTCATTGGGGTAAAATTTCAGCCGGTCTTCAGGGACGGCGTGTGCTGGTTACCGGTGGAGGTGGATCCATTGGTTCGGAGTTATGTCGACAGATTATGCTGCTACAACCTGCCTCACTTTTAGTATTGGATAATAGTGAATTTAATTTATATGCAGTTGATCTTGAGTTAAAACAAAGTTTTCCGACCATCCCTGTTGAACTCGCTTTAGTCAGTGTGACGGACAAGCTTGCAGTGAATACAGTGATGAATAAATTTAAGCCAGAAATAGTGTTTCATGCCGCGGCATTTAAACATGTGCCGATGCTAGAGGAGCAAGTTCGTGTAGGCGTGATGAATAATATTATCGGCACACAAATAGTTGCTGAGGCAAGTGTTGCTGTTGCCGTTGAAAAATTTATTTTAATTTCAACTGATAAAGCGGTAAATCCAACGAATGTGATGGGTGCGACTAAGCGTGTTGCTGAAATTTATTGTCAGAATTTGAATGATCGCGTCAGTACACAATTTATTACCGTTCGTTTTGGAAACGTCTTGGGTTCGGTCGGCAGTGTTGTACCTTTGTTTAAGCAGCAGTTAAAGCAGGGTGGGCCTCTAACGGTTACTCATCCTGATATGCAGCGGTATTTTATGACTATATCTGAAGCTGCTCAATTGATTCTTCAAGCAATGGCCAATGGTCAGGGTGGTGAAATTTTTGTTTTGGATATGGGGGCGCCCGTTAATATTTCTTATTTGGCTCAACAAATGATTCGACTTTCTGGAAAAGAACCGGAGATAGATATTAAGATTCAATATACCGGCCTTCGTCCAGGTGAAAAATTATTTGAAGAGTTATTTCATGTTTCAGAGCAGCTTGTTGAAACGGCACATGAAAAATTATTTAAAGCACGCTTTCGCAAAATCGATTGGGATCAATTGAGTGAAACGATGTCGCTGTTAAATTCGGCTTGCACGTCCAACGCTATCGATGAATTGCGAGTATTATTAAAAAATTTAGTGCCTGAATTTAAGGCCGGTTTTTCGCATAAAATCAAAGCTCCTGAATCGCAAGTTGAGTAGGTAAGATACAGCAGTTCTCAAATAAATTACACAAGGATGGTCTACGTATTGAGAACTGCTGGGTAAGATATTTCAATTTCTTTTTCTATACTTCGCGCGGCCACAATTTGTGGCTTTTTGACGACGTTATTTTTGTGCACATTTAACGTTTAAAACGCAGCGCAATAGCCGGCCTACTGTCAAGTTTTAAACGTTAAATGTGCGCGAAAAGAACAAGTCAAAAACCGCAAATTGTGGCCGCGCGAAGTATAGGATGATTAGGATTAATTTCATGCGTAAATTGAGTTTATTATGTTGTATCTTACTATTGTGTTCTTGTGGCGAAGACAAGTCGTTGTATAACGGCTATATTGATGCAGATATGACGTATCTTTCAAGTAATTATGCAGGTCGGTTAATTCATTTGTTTGTTGTTCGAGGTCAGGCTGTTCAGAAAAATCAACGCTTATTCAAGCTTGAACAAACCAGTGAGAAATTCGGAGTTGATATCAGCGAATTTACTCAAAATAATCTGTTGTCGCAGAGAAAACAAATTCTCGATCAAATTCGGTATAACGAGATTAATTATCGTCGAACCTTGCAAATACGAAAACAAGACGCAGCGAGTCAGAATGATGTTGACGTTGCTACAAAAGATCGCGATGTTTTAAAAAATCAGCTAGCGGCTATCGACTTTCAGATTAAGAGTAGTCAGGTTGATACTGCAGATAAACAGTGGCAAGTCGCACGAAAAGAAAACTATGCGACTGACTCAGGGATTATTTTCGATACCTATTTTACTCAAGGTGAGTATGCTCAGGCAGGTCAACCGGTTGTTTCGCTGATTACTCCAAAAAATATTAAAGTCATTTTTTTTGTGTCTGAAAAAGACCTCAATAAAATTCAACTGAATCATAAAGTCAAATTATTGACCGATGGCAATACTTTACTCGGAACAGGAACAATTCGCTACATTTCAAATACAGCTCAATATACACCACCTATTATATTTTCGCGTGAAGACCGTCAAAGTCTTGTTTTTAGAGTCGAAGCAGGGCTCGATAAGCCCGATCTCAATCAAGTGCATCTTGGTCAACCCGTTTCATTAAGGCTTGTTCCATGACTGATCTTGCAATCGATATTCAGGGTTTAACTAAAATATTTGATGATAAAACAGTCGTTGATAATATTTCTTTAAAAATAGAAAAAGGGATGGTGTATGGTGTTCTTGGTTCAAACGGCAGCGGAAAAACAACGACCATTCGTATGATTTGTGGGCTGTTAACGCCAACGTCTGGGACGGGATTTTGTCTTGGGTATGATATTCGAACACAATCCGCAGAGATTAAATTAAGTATTGGTTACATGCCACAGAAATTTAGTCTATATGTCGGTTTGACTGTTTATGAAAATTTACACTTTTTTGCCGATATTTATCAGGTAAACGATCCTCAATCATCGATTGATGCCGTGATGAGTGATCTTGAACTGACCCCTTATCGAAATATTAAAGCGGGTCATTTATCCGGTGGTTGGAAACAACGCTTGGCGCTTGCATGTTGTTTGCTGCATAAGCCGGAGTTGTTATTTCTTGATGAGCCGACCGCTGGTATTGATCCAAAGGCACGTAAAGATTTTTGGAATTATTTGTATAAAATATCGATTCGAGATGGAACGACGATATTGATTACCACGCATTACATGGATGAGGCTGAAAAATGCACTGACTTGGCATACATTAATTTGGGTGACTTATTATATTCAGGGCCGACAAAGGATCTTTTACCGTTTTCTAAAGTTAAAACCTATCGTATTGATGCTTCTCGTCAATTGATTAATCAATTAAGTGATACCATTACACGTTTACATCCAAAACTGTTGGTCTCTGTTACCAATAATGAGTTACGCATTTCTTCTCGGAATTTAGAACTTCTTAATCAATTTATTCAACAGAACAAGGAGTACGCGCTTCAAGAAATGACGCCGAGTTTTGAAGAGGTTTTTATTGGATTGATGCAATAATGTTATTATCTAAGCACTTATCATCGATATCTTATTTGCGCATCATAGGTCTTATCCGCAAGGAATTTACACTGATCCTTCGAGATAAAGGGACGATTGCTATGTTGGTGATACTCCCTGTGATGTTATTGATTTTGTTTGGCTTCGCTATCGATCTGGATCCAAAACATCTTCCCACCGCCATCATTAGCTATGACCATTCACCCTTGACGCGTAATTTCGTCAGTAATCTGCAAACGTCTCGATATTTTAATATTGTAGATACCGCAACGGATGAGTTTGCTGTTCGGCAACAGCTTGATAGTGGGAAGATAAGCTTTGCAATGATTATTCCGCCAGATTTTACCCGAAAATATATTCGAGAAGAAAATCCGCAACTGTTAGTTGAAATTGACGGATCTGATCCAGGAAGTAGTGCATCGGCATTAGGAAACGTACAACCCATTTTAACAATGGCGATTGATCAATTTAACAAGCAGGGGCTTATGACGACGCTGCCGAATACATCCAAGCGATCCGTCAATTTGACGATTCACCGACTTTACAATGAATCAAATCGTAGTGCATTTAATATTGTACCTGGACTCATCGGTGTTTTATTAACCTTGACGATGGTGATGTTAACGTCCACTGCAATCACATCTGAATTCGAGTCGGGTACTATGGAAGTGCTGCTGAGCACACCGTTACTGCCTACGGAAATTATTTTAGGTAAAGTGATACCCTATATTTTATTAGGATATTTACAGTTAACCAGTGTTCTTCTCTTTGGAAAATTGCTGATTCATATCCCCATTCAGGGTAGTCTTTTTTTACTTTATTTGGCGGCAGCGCCTTTTATTATCGCAAATTTGATGGTCGGTATGATTTTTTCGACCCTTGCCACGACGCCCATGCAGGCAATGCAGCTCAGTATGTTTTATCAGCTACCTTCTATGTTTTTATCCGGTTATGTATTTTCTTTTTATGGTATGCCGATGTGGGCGCAATCAATTGGTTATTGTTTGCCAATGACATATTTTACGCGAATCACTCGGGGGATTATGCTGAAGGGGAACGAATTTTCACAAATTATGCCGAATATTGTGCCCATTGTATTGATAGCATTTGTTTTGATTCTGCTAACGAGTATATTTTTTAGAAAAACATTGGATTAAGGAGCGGATGATGATGAAAAAGAGGAACAGGAATCTATTTTTCATCGTTTTGATGTTTTTACTAGAGGGTTGTAAAACGACGCCTCCTTCTCATTTTCAAGCGGATATTACCGCACCCCAAACCACTCGAACTGGAATCAAAATAGTCGATAATTCAAATGATTTAAGTCAGGTTCTGTGGTGGGAAAAAATGCATGACCCTCAACTCAATCACTTAATTCACGATGCACTGATGCATAATAATCAAATTCTGAATGCTCAAGCGAATATCCTTCAAGCGCAGGCTCAACTACAACAAGCACGGTTTGCATGGATTCCTACACTGAATGCAACGGGTAACGGATTTGTGGGTGGAGGCTGGGATAGTCAATTTTTTCCACAAGGTGCTTTGGCGCGGAGTGGAGCATTGAGTCAACTAGGGGCGATTCACTTTCGTGGCTATGCGAGTGGATTTGTCCCTCATTATTCGCTGAATATTTTAGCAAACATGAATCGAGATAAATTAGCAAAAGCCACGCTTAATATGCAAAAGGCGGCATATCAATCGGTACGATTAAGCGTTATTAGTCAGATAAGCGGAGCCTATTTCATGCTCTTAGGTCAAAAGGAGCAGCTTAAAGAGCAATCACAACTCATTCGTGATTTGAAAGAAGTGCGTCGATTGGAACAGGTTCGATTTAAACGAGGGGCGAGTGATTTATCAACCATTACGAATCTTGATAGTCAAATCGCAACAAACCAAGCTAGCTTGGATTCAATCCAAAATAGTCTTTCTCAAGTTGAAAATTCAATTCAAGTCTTGCTCAATCATAATCCTGGTCCAGTTGTGACCCATCGGACGATCAATACACTTCCTGTTCGTGGATTAATTCCAGCTCATATCCCTTCATCGGTATTGAAGAGTCGTCCTGACATCATCATGGCTCAAGAAAACTTGAAGATAGCTGAGTCGAACATTGGAATGGCCTATTCTAATTTTTTCCCAACACTTTCTCTGACAGGGTTGTTTGGTAGGGCGTCTGTAGAATTGTCACATTTATTATCGTTGAGTACTGGTTTGTGGATTACGCAAGCCGCTGCATCATTACCTTTACTAAATGGTGCATCATATGAGCAAATCAAAGCTGCGAAAGCAGGGTATTCGGCGGCTTGTTTTTCTTATATTCAAACAATGAAATCTGTTTTTGCTGATGTTGATAATAGTTTGATGAATCAGCAAAAGATGTATGCCATTTATGTCAATCAATTAAAAGCGCTTCAGGCATCACAAACATTGTATCGCTTAGTCTTGGCCAGATACAAAGCGGGAGCCAAAGATTATCGCGACGTTGCCAACGCACAACTCAATGTTGATTATGCTAAGCTTGATTTAAATTCGGCTAAAATGCAGCAATTGGATAGCATCGTAGAGGTCTATCAAGCGCTGGCTGGTGGGTATAATCCTAGATAAAGCAATTGTTTATTTCTTCCTGCCTATCCGGTTGCCGCATATACTTGATAATTTCGTCATTGCGAGGAACGAAGCAATCCAGGGTTCCGTGCTTTAAACTCTGGGTTGCATCGAGACTCGACGCGCTTATGCAATTGATTTTAAAAAATATAAAAAACATAGCGAGCGTTAAACGTAAGAGGCATATGGCCGTATTGAATGATGATGTGCGTACAACCCTGATAAAAGGGTTAATTTAACTTAATATTCGATAATAGCCCGCGTGCGTTACCGGTTTTTTAATCAGGACTTTCATGAAAAATTGGACGTTGCATTAATTTAAGATGCGGTTGCCCTGAGGCAGGTATTTCTTGACTGTCCTCGACGGCCTATATATTCTAGTATTTTAATGGATTAAATTTGCTTCAAATCATGAGGATGAACGCATGACGGTACCCCATAGGATTCGTTATTCTAATGTGTCGTTTGTTGAGTTGATTGTTGTATTTTTTCGCTTTTTGGGGCATCTGGCTTGTTGTACTCAGGAGGTTATAACACGTAAAACCTCTATTTCTTGGCTCAATCTTCTTAATGTCATCTTTCGATCAGGTGTAAGACTGGTTATCCCCGTTGTCGTGATTAGCTCGCTCATGGGCGTATCATTAGTGCTTAATATCTATAGCAGCTTAAGTCCGTTTAATTTACAAAATAAAGCGTTTATCATTGCACAAAACATTTTTTTTTATGATGCGCTTCCCTTGGTTATTAATATCGTACTCTCGATACAAATAGCGTTAAATTTAGTGAATGAACGAGGTAGTGCGTTACAAAAAACGGCTCATCAAACACTCGTAATTGATATTATTCCATTATTGATTGGGATTAATATTTGTGCATTATCACTTTACATCTATTCGATTATTTCTGTTTTTGTCAGTACGTTTTTATGTTTTCGCTATTTTTTAAAAGCAGATATTCATGAGTATATTCTCCAACTATCAACGAGCATCACGAGCTATAACATTTTATTTTCTATTTTGAAAACATTTTTATTTTGTACGCTGATCAGTGTTATCGCAGGGTTTTATTATTATCAAGTCGCTGAAGGTTATTTATCGGTACGCAAAGCGGTGTCCCGCATCATGACTCGTAGCTTTGCCGCTTTGGTCGTGAGTGTCGTTTATTTTAAATTTCTGGATTATTGAGGGCTATAAGGAATGCGTATCGAGCGATTTTATACATTAGTGGGGTTATTTATTGGTGGTGCGGCTATTTTAATGGTGACCACTGCGATATTTTTTTATAATAATTATTTACACCAGAAGGAAGGCACCTATGTTATGTTTTTTAATGGGTCACTTCGTGGTCTGGACGTTGCGTCAATAGTAACCTATCGAGGTGTTAAAATTGGGGAAGTCAATCTGATTGAATTGACAGAGAGTGAAAAGGATCAAGAAATAAAAATTCCAGTTTATGTACAATTTTATATTGAGAAATCATTTGTAGGCAAAAAAAATCCCGTAAAGTTATTAATTGAACAGGGGTACGTTGCTCAAATAACACAGCCTAATTTCTTAACGGGCACGTCTTCGATTGCCCTTATTAAACAGCAGGATCCTTCAGCTATCAAAAAAATACCGACGGAAACGTATCGGGATTATCCTATTTTCCCCACAAGAATTACCGTTCAAAAACGGATGTCTATGAATGTCGTCTTAAACACTGCGCATAAGACATTGCTTGATATTAGTGTCTTTATAAATTCATCTCAAGTCCGAGAAACATTCGATGCTGCAACGAAAATGGCTGCTAATCTTGAAATGTTAGCCTCTAATCTTGATCAAAAAATACCTGGGTTCATTGATATATTTGACCGGAGTTTATTGCAGTTTTCTGCGGCGGCAAATTCAATGCAAAATTTCACGGATTATTTAGTGCAACATCCTGAATCATTATTACGAGGAAAACGATGAAAATATTTTCAATAGGGATATTGTTTTGTATCGAGCTACTGCTTACATCGTGTACTCGTAGTCCTGACGCTACATTCTATGTACTGAGTCCTATTCCGTATCAAATAAGCCATTCTCATAAATATCAAGATTTGCGCATAGGTATTAATGACGTTAGTACGCCTGCTTATATGTCAAAACCTGAAATTATTATTCATGACTCCGTGCATCATGTTGAATTGAAAAATTTTCATCAGTGGGCCGGATCGTTGAATAGCAATATGCAGCGTGTCATTGCAGCAAACCTCTCCACCTTACTTCCTGGAGCTGCTGTTGCAACGGTACCTTGGGACATCAAATTTAAACCAAACTACCAACTTCAAATTGATATTTCACAATTTGAAGTTGATTTCTCAGGTGATAGTGTATTACGTGCTGATTATTTAATTTATGCTGAGGATAAGCTTTATAAAAAGGGAACGCTTTATTATCATTTAAAAATATCTCAAGTCACCGTAGAATCATTGGTTTCCAGTATGAATGACAATTTAACGCATTTGACGAAGGATCTGGCTAAAATTTTAGCTCGGTAATTGAGGTCTCCCGGGCTAACCCGGGTTGAGACTATTTCGGTCACGTTCCTTACTGTGGCGACGGAGTACAATTTCCCTCTTCTGCTCTCAATCTTGGATAATTGGAACCAGCCGCCTGTTGCCACATTGAATGCAGATGGAGTCCAACTGTTTTCAATCGTCTATCTCGGTTTTGCTCCGATTCTCTTGGAGATACAGGCGTATCATTTGAGTTTGAGGATCGTAAAAAATCAAACGAGCTTTGAATTATTTTTAAGCAATAATCACGATAGCCGTTTGATTGGCCCAAAACTTTTTGTGTATCAATGACTAGAGATGATGGATGATACATCTTCGGATCGATGTTAATGTAATCAATAATGTCTTGTGGAGCTTTATTTAGCACCCGCCTTTGTGCTTCCCTAACTTTTTTCACTATTTCGTTTTTCATGCGAACGAGTGCATAGCATTGTGTTGCTGTTCTTGGATCAAGAGAGAGTTGTATGTTATACAATTCTGATTTTTTTTTATTGAAATCTTTAAGAACCTCAATGAGTCTAACCGTGAATAATAGATTTATATAAAACGTATGTACTTGAAGTGCAAATTCAGGTGATACGCCGTTGTGCATTACATCGATATAAAGCCTTGCATTTAGATCTAAAAAATCAAATGTATTGTTCAGATCCAACGCCTTGCTAGTGCTGAATAAAAAACGAGCTTTCATTTCGCAAACATTGGGTGATGTTAATATGACAGCGCGTCTAGTGCTCAACGTAAGAATTTCTTCAACAGGAAGTTTCTTATGATCAAACAAATAAACCAAATCATAATTTGTTAGTCGAGAAAATTCATCTTTAGAGAGCGATTTTGCTCGTTCAACGGTAATAATTTTTTTCTGAACGTAATGATGTGTTAATTCATGATTTAAATTGGCACGCTCTGCTGTAGTGAGTTTATCAAATTCCTCTTGGGATAGAATTCCATCTTTTAGGAATAAATTTAAATAATTTATCTCAGCTAGGTACGAAGGAGTTGGCATATTTATTATCCAATAAAATTTAAGTAAAACATACTACTTTACACGATGCTTTAATATGAGGCAATTGAAGGACGTTATTTGAAAGATTTTATGTTAAAATTTACCTGTCTATCCGGTTGTCACATCATTGTCATTGCGAGGAACGAAGCAACCCAGAGAACAGTGCTCCGAACACTGGGTTGCTTCGTTCCTCGCAATGACGAAATTATCAATTCGTGAGTTGTAAATATGGCGATAGAAGCTATTAATGAAAATGATGTTTTTCGCGATAAAGATCCGTTCGCGGCTGTAACGAGACGATCTAAAATTGAATCACAACGAGAAGCCATCTATTTTCAAACATTATTAAAAAGCGAATGTCTCGAACAGCACTTTATTCATGAGTCGAACCCACTAGAGACCAAGTCTCTTGGGAATTTTCAGTGTGATACAGACTACTCCTATGAAAATAAAATTCAGCCCGCGCTTGATACCCTAGTTGATAGTGTTTCAACACCGCCTCTGATTCTTCCAAAGCAGGAAAGCAGTGTTTCCATCGATCAATTTGTAAAATCCATTTGGCCTTATGCCTGCCAAGCTGCATCGTTAATAGGCCTTGATCCCAAAGTATTGATGGCACAAGTGGCTCTTGAAACGGGTTGGGGACGGTTTATTGCGAAAGATGTGGATGGATGCAGTAGTTATAATTTGTTTAATATCAAAGCCCATAACGTTGATGAGGCTGTTCAGATCAAGACAACGGAATATGACGGTGAGCAGGCATTCAAGACGACGGCATTATTTAAAAAATACTCAACTGTTGAACAAAGTTTTAATGATTATATTGCGTTGATTCAGGTGGATTCTCGTTATAAAAATGCTCTGTCTCATGTTGATTCTCCGGATCGTTATGTGAATGCATTGTATGAAGCGGGTTATGCAACTGATCCTGGTTATGCCGATAAAATATTGTCAATATATCACGGCGATCAGTTGCAGCAGGCGTTGGAGAGAAATGGTTACTCGGCCTAAAATTAACCACGTAACGCTTTGATCAAGGCCATTCCGTTATAACCATCCGTTCTATTTTGATTCATCGTGATGGCTTGCCGATAGGCCTGCTCTGCCTTATTCCAATTGTTTTGTAATACATGACACATGCCTATAGAAATCCATAACTCATAAAAATTAGGCGCAAGCTCCAGCGCGCGTAAAAAAGCCTCTTCGGCGGCAGGTAGGTTTCTATGGTGCATGTAGGCTGATCCTAATGCGAATAAAAGCCGACTTTCATTCGGATTTTTTTCAAGCAATGTTTCTATTTCTATGGGGGTTGCTTGATGCTCTAATGCTTTTAATAAAAGACGAACCAATTGTCCTTCGTGACTCTCCGAATTGAGAGCTAATGCTTTGTTGCTATAAAACTCGGCTAATTCTGCGTTTTGATTGTCAAAGTGTAATAACGCTAATAATCCAGCGAGATCGGCATTTGCATCATGATGATGAGCGAGCTGCATGATCAGCGTTATTGCTTCATCGAGTTTTTCAAGATTGTGTAGTATTCTTGCTGTTGCAAGTAATAAGCTGGCATTGGTTTTATCCTGATTAAGATAACCGAGGTAGCGTTGTAGTTTTTCGCTCATTTTTTAATCCTATCAATGAAAACTTGTCACTAGTGCTTGAACGACCAAATCAAACCCATCGATCAACACAAACACTAAAATTTTTATCGGCAATGCAATCGCCATGGGAGGCATCATCATCATACCCATGGTCATTAAAATACCTGAGACGATTAAATCAATTAACAAAAAAGGTAAAAAAATCATAAAACCAATTTGGAATGCTGTTTGTAATTCGCTGAGTAAAAATGCGGGAATGAGTTGATAAAATTGGATGTCTTTTGCTCGTGAAGGGATGGGTTCTTTAGCTAATTTCAAAATCAGTTGTAAATCTTTTTCTCGAGTTTGTTTGAGCATAAACTCTTGTAACGGTTCATAGGCTTTTTTAAGAGCGACCTCGCTATTGATCGTTTTCGCTTGATAGGGTTCATAAGCGTCGGCGTATATTATTTTAGCAACCGGCATCATCGTAAAAAGGGTTAGAAATAATGCAAGACTGATGATGACTGAATTGGGAGGAGTTTGTTGTAGGCCAAGGGCATTCCGTAGCATGGACAGTACGATGACGATGCGTGTGAATGAGGAGAGCATGATCAGAATGCTGGGAGCAAGGCTTAATACCGTGAGGATGGCAAATACTTGCAGCGCTGGCGAGACGGATTCTTTATCGAAATGAATGGCGCCGAAGAGTGTGTCGGGTGATGCAAAGCATAGAGTCGAGGCGCTCAGAAAAATAAACATTGTCAATAAACGCACTGTCGAATGGGACGGCTGATATTTTAAATCCCGAGTTATGATTGGTGAGTTATGGTGTTTCATTGCTATCCCCCTGCATCAAAGGATAAATTGCCAGCGCCTGTTGATTATCGGCTAGTATAAATCGTTGCTGTTGGTACTCCATGACATAGACTACTGTTTTATGACCGACGTGCTTTTTTTCAATGAGTTTGCAGTCAGTCGTGTTTGTTGCAAAAGGCTTGCGATTTTTTGCCAAAAAAACAATCATGACTAGCAGTAGTAAGATGACGACACCATAACTCAGCCAGCCAGCGTGTGGAGAGAATTCGTGCTTGAAGAGAAGCGGGTCAATCATGATCCTGCAATCCCTGTGATTTGAATTGCAAAACAATCATCGCAACTCATTAATTCACCACGTGCAATCACCTGATTATTTAAAAGGATATCAACGGGCTCATGCGTTTTTTGATCTAAAGATAATGTTTGTCCTTCGCGCAGTTGACGCAATTCGGCAATGGTCATTGTTAATGTGCCTAAGCGAACTAAGCAGTCAACTTCGATGTCACCTACGATACCGAGATGATGGTTAGCGATAAAGTCGCCATTATCGGTAGAGGGCTGTTGTTCACAAATTGCAATTTTTTTTACGGTAATGCTCATGATGGCCTCGTCAGTTGAATGGATTTATAGGAGTGGGTTTTACCGATCTCAGCGGTGCAAATGAGGTGCTGGTTTTGTTTGAGTTGCAAAGGGGTTGTAATAGGGTGATCGGTTTTAATCACATCACCCACTTGTAAGTGAATGACATCGTTGAGTCGTAATGACGCTGGATTGAGTTCAACCTGTAGCTGGATCGATTGCGGATCGAATGCTTCAGTTAGATTGATAAGGGGATTTTGCGTTTTGGTGTAGGAAGGTAGCGCATTAAGGACCCACTGGGGATGGAGATATAAGGTTATCGCGTTTAATCTTAATGCAAGACAAGGCGAGCCATGATAGAACCATTCATCAAGGTTGGGTTCAGTTTGCAATTGCAGTGTTTGTGTGTCAAATAGTTGGTTGATGAGTGCGATAAAAAGTGCATCGCTTGTGGTGTTGAAACACTCTGATGTGTCACCGAAGAGGTGGTGTTTTATTATATTTCTGTCCTCAAACTCTCCTCCTACAATTGAGAGAGGGGCATTAGCGTTGTCATAGAACATGAGACATGTAGTTTGAGTCGGTGGAGTTGGATTTTTTGTTAGCTCACACGACAGAGGGAACAGCGCATATTGCTCATTCCAAATCTGCAAATTTTTTTCAAATGCGAGCTGGAGTTCATTGAGCTCCTGCGCATTGATTAATCGATAGGGTTTGCACGTTGAATTCATTTTTTGCTCAGATCCTCAAGTAATTGTTTATCAATATCCATGATTTGCGAACAGGCTTGAAACATGCGTTGTAGCACAACAATGTTGCCAAATTCCATGGTTGAATCGACATTGGATGATTCAATTTTTTTAGGCTGAATGGTGCCAAAATTGTCTTTATTGGGTCGACCAATGGTCCGACCATTGCTGTGTTTGGCGCGAAATAAATTATCGTCCGCTTGTATGAGTGTGTGTTCTAAATCATTAAACATCGCTAGAGCAACGTGTTCGCCTTCTTCGGATTGTCCATTATCATAGTTGTAAGCTATTTGACCGTTCTCATCGAACGAAAATCCAATTTGTTTACCTTCTCCATAGCCATCGTGTTTTATAACATCGATGGATGTTGTCGTATGATCTGCAGTATTTTTTTTATAAAGACGAACGGAGTTGTCTTTATCGCTCATGTAATCGCCAAAATTGAGCCTGATGGCTTGGTTATCATTGAGAGTGAATTGGATTGTATTGCTATTTTGTTCAGCGGTTCCATCGGAATCAAAATTGAATTTGATGGATTGTGGATCGAAGCTGATTGATGCATCGTCACACGTTGCGGATAGTAATGTCCATTCTAAATTATCGCGTGGATTTTGCCCTGTTCCAGGAAGGCTGGGTGCTTCAAATTCAAAGCTTATTTTATGTTCTTTGCCTTTCTCATCATAGACGCTAGCGATGTTGAATTTGATTGATTCATATTTGCTTTTCAATGGGTTGGGATCTTCGGGAGTGGTGGGATCTTTTTCTAATTCGATAATGATAAATTCGCCACTTAAATCAATCGAATGGGTTGCCTTGCCGGGGTTTGTTTTTGCGCCCCATTGGCTAATCGGAATGAGTGAACCCTGTTTGTTATACCCTTGCACCAAGCCGCCGCTGTGTTTATCCACCAGTAGACCGCTAGTATTAAAGCCAAATTCACCATCTCGTGTATAGCGTAACTCACCATTTTTAAGTTTAATAATGAAAAATCCATTGCCGACAATGGCGAGATCAGAAGGATTCCCCGTTTCAAGGTAATTTCCTGCGCTGTAATTGGTACTGTGTCCATTGGCGCAGACTCCTGCTCCGAGACCGTCGCGTCCGCCGCCATGACCTAATGAGGAATAAAAAACATCGCTGCGTTTGAAGCCAGGACTTTGCATATTGGCAATATTATTGGATGAATTTTGCAAGCCATAATTTGCAGCCATCATGCCGGTTAAGCTGGTATAGTAGACTGAGCTCATTAGAACACTTCCGTGATATCGGTTAATTGTTTTTCAATATGGCCGCCATTAATATCGATGCTTAATTGCGGTGGGGCATTATGTGGAAATTGAATCCCGGTCACGCGTCCAACGGCACTATCACCTTCGATTTTGACCTGTTTTCCAAGCATCATGAGGCTTTGATTGGCGCTGGTCATTCCCATGAGTAAGCCAAGTGACTCATTGGTTGTTCGCGCCTCTTGTAACGATGAAAATTGAGCCATTTGTGCCATAAATTCTCGATTATCAACGGGTTTTAATGGATCTTGGTAGGTGAGCTCTTGCATAAATAATTTCAGGTAGTCGGCTTGATTGACTCCTGAATCCTGAGTTGGATTGATGTTATCCGTCATTGTTTGGCTCCTCGTTGAATGGCCCACTCATCGCTGTTTTTTTGTTGTGTTGTGAGTTCCTGGTATTGTTTAAGATTTTTTTTTCTTGTTTGGTGTTTTTCGAATCGTTTTAATTGAGTGTTGACTTCAATTAATTGTGCTGACACGGTTGCTTGATGAGATTGAATTGCTTTTTTCTTGGTAATACAGTCGTTTTGAAGTTGTTGTTGCTTTGCGATGAAATGCGATCGGGCCATTTCTTGCTCCGGTAAAATCAATGCCGTTGTGGATTTTGAGTTGGCAATAGCGTGTAGAAACGTCTGAATATGGTGTTCTAATTGGACTAAATCGCGCTCAAGCTCCAGCCGTTGTTGGTTTAATTGATTGCGTTGCCAGGTTAGTGTAGTTAATAGCGCATGCATCATTGAAAAATCGCTCGCAGCTGTTGGAACAAGTGTTGGGTCTGCGTTGACTCATCCATGCGCTGTTTCAAAAGGTTCTGCACAGAATCAATTCGTGATACGGCGAAGTCAAGCGCGTGGTTATTACCCGGCTTATAAGCGCCCAGGTCAATTAAATCTTTGTTTTGATGATAAAGACTGAGCATGGCAATGACTTGCTTTACCAACTGTTGTTCATCGTTTGAGGTGAGTTGTTGAGAAAGACGAGAGACACTTTGTAAGATATCAATGGCCGGATAATGTCCACGCTGTGCCAGTTCTCGTGTAAGGACGAGGTGACCATCGAGCAATGATCGCATGGTGTCAGCGATGGGTTCGTTGAAATCATCTCCTTCTACTAAAACAGCATAGATCGCCGTAATGCTGCCTTTCCCCCTAAAGTTTCCTGCCCGCTCAACAATGCCCGGAAGCGTTGAAAATACGCTAGGTGTGTAACCTCGTGCGGTGGGTGGCTCACCTAAACTTAAACTGATTTCACGTTGCGCCATGGAAAATCGAGTAATCGAATCCATGAATAACATGACATCCCGCCCTTGTGCGCAAAAATACTCGGCAATGGCGGTAGCAGTATACACGGCTTGTTTACGCATGAGGGCAAAATCATCGCTGCATGAGACGACAATCACTGACTTTTTTATCGTTTGTTCGTCCAGATGATTGCGAATAAAATCATTCACTTCTCGACCCCGTTCACCAATAAGCGCAATGACATTGATGTCACTGTTCATATTCTTTGCCATCATGCCGAGTAATACGGACTTACCAACACCGCTACCAGCAAACAGTCCAATACGTTGGCCTTTTCCTAACGGTAATACCGTGTCTATGGCGTGAATGCCAGTCTCTAATCGATCGCTAATTGCTTCGCGATGCATGGGATTTGTTTGTGGGCGATACAGTGGAACTGTTTCAGTGCATCGTATACGCAAACCGTCGTCTAATGGTTGGCCAAATGCATTGATAATGCGTCCGAGTAATTCCGGGCCAACTGCAATGGACATTGCTTGCCCGGTCGCACGAACTTTAAATCCCATACTAATAGGGGCTGTTGAGAAAGGGAGTAAAAATACATTGCCACATTCGAAGCCAACGACTTCCGCTTGCATGAGGGTATTATTTTGATCATCAATAATGTCACAGATTTCGCCAATAAATACTCTCGGAGGTCCACTGGACATGAGTTTTAGGCCAATGCATTGCTCAATCACGCCTAAACGCTCAATGGGTTGTAAGGCGTAAAGCAAGTTATTCACACACTTCTCCTTGTTTCATCTGGAGTAGTACGCGTTTGAGATTATCAATTTGACGCTCAATTCCTGCATCAAATACACCGTGCTCACTACGAACAATGCAGCCACCTAATCGTAATGATTCATCGGCTAAAATTCGCATGTTTTTACATTGTCTTAAATCAACGTGTTGCAGTAAGGGGAGATCATTCGGATGAAGTGCAATCTCTATAGCCTGTTTCTCATTGAGTTGATCAATGATTTGAGTGATTTGATGAACCAAGGTTTCTTTGTTTTGTTGTTGATTGATAAATAATTGTTGTGTAATGAGTAATACGATGTCGGCAATTTCAGTGGACAGTAATAAACGATTTTTGTTGATTGCCGTGGGTATGCTTTGTAACAGACTGTCGAGTCTTTTTTCTTTTTCAATGAGCCGGTTGAGTTCTTGCGTAACGCCTTCAGAAAATCCTTGTGCATAGCCTTCTGAACGCGCTTGTTCCGAGTTTTGTGGTTCCTCAATGGATACGGGTTGTAATGTCAGTTCAATGTCTGGAATTGCTTTCAGAGATACCGTTTCATGACTGATAGTGACCTTTCTAAAAATATTAGCCATTGATCGTATCCAAATGCATTTCAAACGAAAGCGAGTTTTCCCACTCATTCCACAACGCTTGTTTGACGGATGGCTTGATGTCGCTTACTTGATTGTCAAGCAACGCTTTAATCTCTCCATTTTTATCAAATCGTTTTAAAAAAACAGAATGCCAGGAGTATGAACCTTGTTCGAGAATAATCGCTGTATAGAGCGGTGCTTTCGTTGTTAATTGTTTGCAATAGGCAGGCAATGGATTTGGAGATGCGTCAAAACATTGTAGCTTTAATTTTCGAAAACGTTGTGCATCTTGTAGTAATGAGAACCCTTGCCATTGATTGAATCGTGCCAATTGATCGATTGTGAGTTGGCGAACAATCCAATGCTGATCGGATGGTGGTATTCGAGCGATGGTCACTAAGATCTGCTTGAGTTGTTTAATCATTTTCAGCTAACCATTGTGTTAATTCGGCCAGTAATTGTCGTCGTTGTATTCGGCGAGTCCGATAACGCAGGAGTGATGTCATTAGAGCAACGCTGATAAGTCCAATTAAACCGTTTTGTATTCGACTCTGATTCACAAAGAAAAAGGCTTGTTGTGGCGATGAAGGGATGACTGAGATCCTATTGAAAACCTGTTTCTTAGGCTCAACAATGAGGGCTTCAATACTCATACTATCCCCGCGCTTAGCATTAAATCCCACTACGGATTTAACCAAACGCTCCACTTGATCTATCTTTTTAGGGTCGGTTTTTTTAGGCAACACAACGCTAATGGTTAAACGTTCGATGGTGCCATTTGCGCGAGTAAATTGCTCTTTTTCACTTCCTAATTGATAGCTTTTCTCACGAGTGATGTCTTGATTGATTTTCTTTTCGTCTTTTTTGTTGGCCGTTGAATGACGTATTAGTTTTTCATGGGTAATTAAACCATCATGTTGTGGTTCAATTCGTTCTCGCTGTAACTCATCATAATTCAACGTTGCATCAATTTTTACCATGACGCTTTCATCCATAAAAATGGGATGAAGCATTTGCATGACTTTGTCGTTTAAATACTGCTCAAATTTCTGTTTAGCTGAAAAGTGAGTGCTGGAGGTATCGTCTTCGTTGCTGATTAAGCCATTGCCCTTTTGATCAACCATGACGACATTGTGAATTGGCAAATTGGGGACACTGGCCATGATGAGTTGTTGAATGCTTTTGATTTGTTGTGGTGTTAATGTTCGTTTTAAGTGTAGCGTAACGGCCACGCGTGGGAGATTGTTTTCTTGTTGAAAGAGGTGGTTTTCAGGAATAGACAGTTGGACACGTGCGGCTTTTACTTCATCTAAACTGCTGATGGTTCGTTCTAATTCACCTTGTAATGCACGTTGGTAATTAATTTTTTGAGAAAAATCGGTCATTCCAAAATCAGACTTGTCGAATAATTCAAAACCGATGCTGTGAGTGAATTGCAAATCACTGCTCATTAATTTAATCCGCGTTTTATCGATGAGTTGTTTATCAATTAAAATATCACGACCTTGATTGCGTACTTGATAGGCGATATTGGCTTGTTCGAGTTGAGTGATGATTTGATTGGCATCTTGATTATCTAAATGACTGAATAAAATGCCGTAACTCGGGGAAATAACCCAAAAGGCAAGCGTTGATGTTAGGCATGCAATGAATACCATTCCACCGATCAGACTGAGTTTTCGTTGGAGGGTTTGCTCCTGAAACCAGTGAAGTGAGGTTTCAAAATAGTTCACGTTAAATTTGCTCCTTTAAAATGTCTTGATACGCACTCATTAATCGATTGCGAATTTGTTCTAAAAATTGAAAGGATAATTTTGCTTCCTCTAACGTCAACATCGTTTGATGCAGGCTGGTGGCTTGACCACTGGCTAATTGTTGTAACGCGTCATCGGCAGAGATTAATTTATCATTGGTTTCACTGACTTTATCCGTTAGCCAATGGGTGAAGTCGTTGGTCACGGGACGCGTTTCTTTTTCAATGACCGGAGTGGTTTTGCTCTGTGAATTAAATTGTAGAGGTGGCAGCATTTCAATTTTCAACGCTCTTCTCCAATACTTAATGCTTGTAGATAGAGGCTATGTGCCGTGTTCATGATTTTAACGTCCGCTTCATATCCGCGGGATGCGCGAAGTAGGGTCGTCATTTCATCGACCGTGCTTATGCCCGGATAAGTGACATAGCCTTGCTTATCGGCAGCAGGATGTCCAGGTTGGTAAACTTTATTCGGTGGTAACTTTTCAGGAACTAGCGTCGCTGATTCAATTCCGCCACCTTCGATATTCATCAAATAATCCTCAAATGGCTTAGCCGTCGCAATCACTTGCATGGCTTGAAATGCGGTCCCATCGCTATTTTTCAAACTATGTTGGTTGGCAATATTGTTGGCAACGGTATCAACACGCATTTTTTCCACATCCATGCCTTGTGATGCAATGGCATAGATTTGATCATAGCTCATGATTGATTATTTCCTTGTACGGCGAGTTTCATAATGGCTAGCTTGTAATTAAGGCCTTTGATTAATGCCCTGTACTGTGTGGCGTTTTGCACACTGAGAGCGATTTGTTCGTCAATGGAGGAGCGTTTCTCACTCAATTCATAGCTTGGTTTTACATCCTTTGCGCTGGTCAGGTTCGCCAACTGCTCTTCGAAATTGACGGACATTGTTTGATAGTCTTGGGTATTTGCATTGGCAATGTTGGACGCAATGGCGGTTTGTCGCATGATGGCTGCGTCCAGTGCATGACTAATTAATTCGATGGTATTCTCTTGGCTCATGATGTTTCCTGTTGTGTGTACAGAGGTACCTGAGGGCTATTGCACAATAAGTTCAGCATGCAATGCTCCTGATCGTTTCAAACTTTCCAAAATGGCAATAATGTCGCGTGTAGAAGTACGTACTTGTATCAGTGATTCAATGAGATCACCGATCGTTGCGCCTTTATGTAATTTTATTGAATTCGCCTCAGGCTCACGAGCAGTGATTCGGGTATCGGGTGTAATGGCCGTTTTTACCTGTCGACTCATGTCGTTCACAAACTGGGGTTGTGAAACGTTATATTCGGTTGAGATGGCGACTTGTAAATTACCGTGCGAAATTGTCACAGCATCAATTGTGACATCCGCTCCCGCAACCACAACGCCTGTTCGTTCATTCACCACGACCGTTGGAATGTTATCGGGAACCACGGTTATATTTTCTAATTGACTAATAAATCGAATGAAATGTTGTTTTGTTCTTTCAGGGGGATGAATTTCAATTTCTTGTGCTCCGCGAGCAATGGCGGTGTTTTCACCAAATTTTTTATTGATAGCCGCTTCTACATGATCGGACGTTGTGAAATCAGCATGATTCAAGATGACATACAAATCGCCGTCTTTATTCTGCAGCTCATTGTAAATTGTCTTTTCAACAATCGCGCCGTCGGGGATGATTCCCGCCGTTGGATGGTTTTTTTGTATGACGTTACCAAATAAATCATATTTAAATCCACCGATAGAGAGTGGGCCTTGAGCGAGTGCATAAATTCGGTTATCAGGTCCTTTCAAGGGGGTGGCTAACAGCGTCCCTCCTAGAAGACTTTTCGCATCTCCCAGCGATGCGACATTGATGTCTAATTTGTCGCCTTGATGAGCCACTGAAGGTAAATTTGCAGTAATCACCACGGTTGCTGTATTGCGGCTATTAATGTCATTGGGATTAATATTGACGCCAAAACTGAGCAGTAAATTTGCAATGGCTTGTGTCGTGTCTTTATTTCGACGCGAGTCACCTGATCCCGCGAGGCCGATGACCAATCCATAACCCGTAATGGGGTTTTCTTGTAACCCTGATAAACGGGCAATGGATTTCAATTTCACAGCGGCTTGTCCGATTTGAGATACCAAAACCAATGTGAGTAATAAGCGCCGCATCAGACTAATCCAACGATGGATAAAAATTTATAGATGTAGTTATAACGTTGTGAATTAGAAACTGATCCATCGCCCGTATACGTAATGGTTGCGTTTGCAAGACGAGTGGATAATATGGTGTTTTGGGTTGAAATATCTTCTTGTCGAACGAGGCCTTTCAATTGAATCGTTTGTAGCTCGCCATTAATTTTAATTTGTTGATGTCCTTCAATGGCATAGCTTTCATTGGGCAACAGCGCTTTAATACGCACCGTGATGGACGCCTTTATTTTCCCGTTGCGCTCTGTTTTTGCGGCTGTTCGTCCATCACCTTTGAGGCCAAACGATACTTCTTGTGGACGTTTGTTATAACTGACCTCAAGTGCGGTTTTAATTTCTTTACCGGATGACAAGTCCGCACTGGTTTGGGCATTTGACGTTTCCAATACAATGACGGTTAATAAATCACCTATTCGGTAGGCTTTTTTGTCAGCGATGAAAGGGCGGTAGCATGTTTCATCAAATAAACTCGTAGCCATTGCCGGTTGGATACATAGAGCCAGGATAATAAACATTATTTTCATGAGGTCATTTCCGCTTGCTGAGCCCCACTTGTCTTGGCTGTAAAAGTTTCTTTGGTTCGGGGGTTTTGAACCGTTACTGTTTGGCCAAGTGTACCGTCGGTTAGTGCGATGGCATCGATGACAACGGTAATCGCATGGTGATGAACAGTTACTTTAACGGATTGTCCATGGGTGATAAGAGAGGGATCTTTGAGTTGGTTGGAGAGCAGTATGGTATTGCGTTTGATTGACGATCTGAGCCAAATCTGGTTCGGTAGCGTTGGGGCAGGAGAGCTCGTTAAACCGGCAATATTGCGTTCTTGTCGAGAAAAAGCATTCGATTGAATGGGGGTGTTGTATGATAAATCATGTTGAGCGACTAGAACATTGGCGTAAGCACTTACTTTAAACCAGATTGGGATACGTTTGTCTTTATGGATTAACCATACGCAAACGCGTTTTGAAACTGGAAAAGAAACATTGATTTTTGTCTTGAATTCATCTAATGCAAGGTTACTATCATTAGGATGAGATAATGGTTTTATTGTCACACGACGGTAGTGAGGTTTGAGTTTATTGTTCAGGGCCATGGTTGCTTTTTCAATCAGTAAGGTTGAGGCGGTTTGAGTTAAATGATCGACTTGGATACGTGTTTTCCCTTGCCATTTTGACTCAAAAGCGCCAAGGCGCTGAGTCATCCATGTGATGATGTTGTCTTTGGTTATGGTTTCTCCTGGGGCTGGATGGCTATCCAAAGACAATTTTCCCCAATGATGCCGATCGTTTTCGATGTGCAATACATCGCTTAATTGTGTCGCTTGGCTATTAATTTTGGATTGAAAGCGCAGCGTAATGTCTGCTGCGGCATGAGTGAGGCTGCTGATCAGTATAGTGAGTAAGAATAATGGCTTTATGATGAATGTCTTCAAAAAAAATTCCCAGCCTAAAATTAAATATTCCGCTGCGAATTAAAGCAAGAATAATCATTTAAAGCAAGTTAATTTTTCTTAGTGATCATTATTTGTTTTGCAAATTGAAATATTTATCAATAATTGACCATTACGTATTTGATGTCAACTCCCTTCACCCCAGGCATGGGGTGAAGGTGCCCGTAGGGCGGATGAGGGGTTTTTGAATAGGTGCTATTGACGAGAATCAATCAGTTGATCTCGAATTAATTTCAGGCCGTTGACTACATTTTGAATTTCGTCTTCGTAATAACAACCTGTGTCATGTGCAAATTCAACTTGGAAAATTGCGGAAGTAAGGACTTCAGTTGCTTTATTAGTCCATCTCAATAAAATATAATTGCTTGCAAAATAAACATTTAATCCATCAAGATTTGCTGAGCATGTTTTTCGATCTTGAGTTTGTGCAAGAGTATCGAGTTGTAGTGATAGCGATCGGCATTGTTCTGCAAGTTTATCGTAGTCTATGCTATCGTCAATGGCGGATGAAGCGGCTAAGTTTGTCATAAAGATGGTACAAGTGATTAAAAGAGCATTTTTTAGAAATAATTTCATGAATAGACTCCTTGTTAGGTTTATTTTTACTCAATATTCAAATTAAATCTTATTTAAAAAGCATCTATTAGAAATAACTTTAACCAGTATATTTCTGTCTTGGGTAGAAAGCTATAGATATTTCTTAGTTTAACTACGAATTTCATCGGTTATTTTTTCCAATTCATCAGCGATTTGTACCGCTTTTGCATTGAGTTGATAAATGCGTTGCGCCATCGTTAATTGCATTAATGAACTCACCATGTCCACGTTTGATCCTTCAACCTGCTTTTGCAGTAACGCGCCCATGCCGCTGCTGCCAGGATTATCAATGATTGCATCGCCGGTTTTTTCGGTCGGAGCGTAAAGTCCTGCACCTAAAGCATTCAGTGACTCTGGATCGAGAAACTTGGCCAGTTTAATGGTTCCTAGTAGTTGTGGTTCTGGTGAGTCATTGAGAATGGCCTCTACGTCACCATTTTTCTGAATATTGATTTCTACAAAGTCTTCTGGAATTTGGATATTGTCGGCGAGTCTCAGGCCGTCTTGAGTTGCTAAATATCGCTCACTATCAACGGTTAAGCTTGAGTTGCGCGTGTAATTGATATTGCCATCTGTATTGACAACTTGAAAAAATCCATTGCCATCAATAGCGACATCGTTCCAATTATTGGTTGGCTTTAACGGACCGTTACTAAAATCTTTTGATGAGTTATATACCGCTGTGCCTAAGCCAATTTGAGTATGGGTTTGATGTTGAAATAAGGGATTGGCACCATCGATGTTTTGATAAAGCGCATCCTCAAACGTTAATTTAGTGGCTTTATAGTTATTGGTGTTCAAATTCGCTAAATCATTGGCGATTTTATCGATGTAATATTCCTCTGATTTTAAACCACTAGCAGCAATAGAAAGCGCATCGGACATTTTATTTCCTTATTGATTGATCATTGTATTGGATTTTAAATTAGCGATTTAGTCCTTAATTAAAACAGTAAATTATAATTTAATCAAATTTTATTTGAGGCTTGGAAGTATATATAAACTCGCATAAACTAACGTGATTTTATAAAAGGATTAACGAATGGCCAACGCAGCTGTTGTTCAGATGCTTTCTTCAACAAAACTTGAATCCAATTTAACGTCACTTCATTCCTATTTTTTAAGCGCACAGCAAGCTGGAGCGGCGCTTGTGGTGTTGCCAGAAAATTTTGCGTGCATGGGGAAATTGGAAACGGATAAATTAGCGATTGCTGAGGCATATGGTACGGGTTTGATTCAGGAAACCATTGCCCATCTAGCGAAAGAATTTAAACTTTGGGTCATTGCAGGCACAATGCCGATAAAAGGATCCGGTTCGCGAGTGAAATCGAGTTGTTTGGTTTATGATTCTCAAGGCGTTTGTGTGGCACGATATGATAAAATTCATTTGTTTGATGTTTGTGTCTCTGGAAAAGAGGTTTACCAAGAATCATTGACGATAGAGCCTGGTGAAAAATTAGTTGTAGTTGATACTCCAATTGGACATGTGGGTCTCAGTGTATGTTATGATTTACGTTTTCCTGAATTGTATCGTCAATTGACACAACAAGGTGCTGAATTATTTGCTGTTCCATCTGCTTTTACTCTAACAACAGGCGCAGCACATTGGGAGACTTTATTGCGAGCTCGAGCAATAGAAAATCTGTGTTACGTTTTGGCAGCGAATCAGGGGGGACTCCATGATAATGGACGTTGTACATATGGCCATAGTATGATTGTTGAACCCTGGGGAAGTGTGAGTGCGCTGCAAACACAGGAAACAGGTGTAATTACTGCTGATATCGATTTACAACATTTAAGGCAATTGCGAAAGCAATTTCCCTGCAATGAACACCATGTCTTAACAACGGAGAACCGATGAAACATGCTTTGACACTCGCAAAAGAGCTTTTATTTGATCCGACGTCATTGGATGAGTCTGGCATTGAAAAATTAATTCGTTCGATGTTGAATAGCCATATTGATGATGCTGATCTTTATTTTCAAAGTTGCAGCTATGAATCATGGAGTCTTGAAGATTCTGAAGTAAAAAGTGGAAGCTATTCGATTGATCGTGGTGTTGGTGTGCGTGCAGTGAGTGGTGATAAAACCGGGTATGCTTACTGTGATGATATTTTATTGCCCGCCATGGAGCGTGCAGCGAGTGCCGCACGATCGATTGCTGTGTCTGGATCTGGCACGCAACATCCCGTTAAAATTGCAACGTCTGCTGTAGCGCGTTATCAAAGCATTAATCCCATTGACGGCATGACTAAGCTTGAAAAAATCGCCTTGCTTGAATCCATTGATAAAGAGGCCCGACGTATCGATCCTCGCGTGACTCAAGTCAATGCTTCGTTGAGTGCTAGTTATGAAGTAGTCATTATTGCTGGGCTAGATGGACGTATGATGGCTGATATCAGGCCTTTGGTTAGTATTAGCGTGAGTGTTATTGTTGAACAAAATGGTCGCAGGGAATCGGCGCGATCGGGTGGGGGTGGGCGCGTGGCCTATTCTTATTTTACTGAAAAAGAAAGAGCGATGAGTTATGTTCGAGAAGCGGTGCGTGAGGCATTGGTTAATTTAGATGCTGAAGCAGCGCCCGCAGGATTGATGCCGGTTGTCTTAGGGCCTGGTTGGCCTGGTGTATTATTGCATGAAGCTGTGGGGCATGGTTTGGAAGGTGATTTTAATCGTAAAGGATTGTCGGCTTTTTCAGGTCGAATAGGTGAGCAAGTGGCGGCGAAAGGCGTTACGGTTGTAGACAACGGGACTTTACCCGACCGGCGCGGTTCACTTTCGATTGATGATGAAGGCACGCCAACGCAATGTACAACGTTAATCGACGATGGTGTTTTGGTTAATTACATGCAAGATAAACTTAATGCAAAACTCATGGGTATGAAACCTACGGGAAATTGTCGGCGTGAATCATACGGCCACGTGCCGATGCCACGTATGACGAATACTTATATGCTTGCTGGTCAATACGATCCAGCGGAAATTATTAAATCAGTAAAACGTGGTTTATATGCGGTGAATTTTGGAGGCGGTCAAGTTGATATTACTTCAGGTCAATTTGTATTTTCTGCGAGTGAGGCGTATTTGATCGAAGATGGTAAAATTACAAGACCGGTAAAAGGGGCAACGCTGATTGGAAATGGCCCTGATGTAATGAAAAAAATCAGTATGGTCGGGCATGATTTGTCATTGGACCAAGGGATTGGTGTATGTGGTAAGGACGGACAATCTGTACCGGTAGGAGTGGGGCAGCCAACGCTGAAAATTGATGCGTTGACTGTGGGTGGGACTCGAGGATAAACATGACGTTGAATATAAAAAACCAATTATTGTGTCAACAATTATTGAAAAAAGAAAAAGAAGCCGCTCATCAGGTCTATTTGAAGCAACCCCATGAGGGAAAATGGCGGGAATTGACCTGGTCTGAGGTGATTCATCAAGCGAGGCAGGTTGCAACTATTCTTCAGCAAGCAGGCCTTGAGCGTGGTGATCGTGTATCTATTTTTTCTAAAAATTGTGCCGAATGGATTATTGCTGATTTTGGAATATCGTTGGCTGGAATGGTGAATGTTCCGCTATTCCCTAATCAAAATAAGCAAACGATAGATTTTATTTTGAACCAAGCTGAAGTTAAATTGGTCTTTATCGGTAAGATCGATGCACACCATCGTACTCGTGGGTTTATCTCAGAGAGCATCAAGACCATTAACCTAGGCTATCATTTGGATATCACTACGAGCCATACATGGGACGAGGTGATGCAATGCTCTCCTCTACTTGACGTCGTGTTACCCAGCCCCAATGAGACATACACCATTATATATTCTTCAGGTACGACGGGAAATCCGAAAGGAATTGTTTTCACTCATCAGGCAGTCGCTGATTACCTAGCCGTATTAATGGATGATTTAAAGCGCATGATACCGGTTAAAAAACGTCACCATGTATTATCGTATTTGCCGTTAGCCCATGTGTATGAACGAACCAGTGTTCAATTGGCAAGTCTATTGCTTGATTGTGATGTGTCCTTTGTGGAAAGCTTGGAAAAATTTTCAAAAAATCTACAAGAAATTCAACCGACGTTATTTACAGCAGTGCCTCGAGTATGGGGTGTATTTAAGCAGCGTATTGAGCAACAGATTGCGAAAAAAAATATAGGTTGGTTATTGAACATCCCCCTATTGTCACGTTTAGTTAAGCGCAAAATTAAGCAGCAACTTGGGCTTTCACGTTGTCATATTTGTGTTTCTGGAGCAGCCCATTTGCCTGCTTCTGTTGTTGAGTTTTTTAAGAAACTAGGAATTTATATTCAAGAAGGCAGTGGTCAAACAGAGAATTTTGGTTACACCACGTTGGCTCAACGAAAAGACATAAAACCAGGGTTTGTGGGAACACCTCGATTCGGAGTGAAGATTAAACAGAGCGATAATGGTGAATTATTGGTTCATTCGCCCTGTTTAATGAAAGAATATTATAACGATCCTGATTTGACTCGAAGTATATTTACCGAAGATGGTTGGTTAAAAACCGGTGATTTGGTTGAGATTGATACTGCTAATCGCGTGAAAATCTTAGGACGAATATCTGAAAATTTCAAAAATCAGAAAGGTGAGTTTGTTGCCCCATCGGCAATCGAAGACCAATTTACAACGACGGGTTTAATTGAGCAGTGTTGTTTAGTTGGTAAAATGCTGCCAAGTAATATTTTATTAGTCAATTTGACGCCCGCATCAATTGGCACACCTCAGGCAGAAATGAAAGATAATCTTCGAAAACTTCAACATAGCGTGAATCGTAAGCTTAAAAATCATGAGAAAATTAGTCATATTTTAGTGGTTAAAGATACATGGAGCATTGCCAATTTTTGCTTGACTCCAACGATGAAAATTAGGCGGAAAGTGATCGAATCAACCTATCAAGATGTTATTCAACGTGCGATTACTGAACCAGTGGGTGTTGTTTGGCAGTCATAAGCGAGCATGTATGCTGGAACTGAGCTATATCGATGAACGACATCGCTATCTCGATCTCATTCACTTGTTCAATCAATGTTTTGCACTTGACTATAATACTCGATTAGTGAAAGGAGGGGATGAGCCGTTGTATCGCCCTGCAGATGAGCATCAACCTTATCATGCGATTTTTTTTGCACATGGATTTTTCAGTAGTGCGCTTCATGAATGTGCGCATTGGTTTATCGCCGGAGAGCAGCGACGAAAGCATGTTGATTTTGGATATTGGTATGCCCCAGATGGCCGTACTGCTGAACAGCAAGCTCTCTTTCAACAATTAGAAGTGAAGCCTCAAGCGATAGAATGGATTCTTTCTGCATCTGCAGATTATCGCTTTCAAGTGAGTCTTGATAATTTAAATGGTGTTGAATCGAGTACAGATACATTTAAACAAGCCGTGTATCAGCAAGCGCTACTCTATTGTGAGCACGGGCTTCCTGTACGAGCTGAGCGCTTTAGACAAGCGTTATGTCAATTTTATAGTACGCCTTTGGAATTAAAGATGCTAAGCTTAACGGATTAATTTTTTGAGTCGAATTTTACAGAATAAAAGTGAGCCAATGATAATAGATCTGAAACAAAAAATTCAAAACGAGAATTTGATGCTGTTTTTTTTAGCATCCATTGTTTTTTTCATTCCACTCAGTCCGACCTTTAAAAGTATATCTATCGTTTTTGCAACGGGATTGGTTTTTTTCATACCGGGTTATCGACAACGCCTATATTTCATGCTCTCTCAGCAATGTAGTATTGCCGCTATTACCCTTATTTGTGTTGCTCTTTTGGCTTGTCTTTGGAGTGTAGCCAGTTATAAACTGCAGTACACTATGGTGGAAAAATATTTTAAACTGATTTATATACCCTTATTTGCCGTGTGTTTTGCGAATAAAAAAAATCGCACCTTCGGCATCCATGCTTTTTTATTTTCGTCATTGATTGTTTGCCTGCTTTCCATCCTCAAAGATTGGAATTTTCTCTATTTTAAAGAACCCGATCCGGGCGCAGTGTTTCACAATCATATTGTTACTGGCTATATGATTGCCTTTGCAGCTTATTTGGCCGGACTTTATGCCATCAGATCCCAAAAGCTAAAGCGAATGGCATACTTGGGGATGGCCTTGTTATTCAATTATCAAGTAATATTTGTCAATACAAGCCGAACAGGATATGTGGTTTATTTTATCTTGATGGCGCTACTCTTCTTAAACTGCTTATCATCCAGACGATTGCTTGTTGGGCTATTCATGTATGCTGCCTTATTAGGAACGATGATCGTCACGATTCCCTCTCCGCTGTCAAAGGGCTTAACTCACGCCGTAGAAAATGTTTATAGTTACAATAATAATCATAATAAAAATACTTCAGTTGGTTACCGATTACAGTTTCACCAGTACGCAAAATCCTTATTCTTATCAAGCCCTCTGATTGGTTATGGTACAGGTGGATTTCCAACACAATTTCGAGCAGATAACCCGCTGCCTGCGTGGGGGCTAAAATTAAATGATCCACATAGTCAATATTGGTTCATTGCAAGTGAGTTTGGTTTGCTTGGTATTATTGCGTTAGGTTACTTTTATATTAGTTTGTTGCTCATCAGTTTCCGTCTTGTTGAAATGAAGGCAATATTACTTGCATTCTTGATTCCTTTCTTCATTGCAAATATGACGGATTGTTTTTTAACGAATACGGGTATCGGCTATTTGTTTGTTATGTTTAGCGCGCTGTGCTTGGGGGAGTTTATTGAAATGAACGAAGCACGATCTACGTTTGTGCGAGATCCTCATTCTCAAAATGTGGCCACGCGCAGTATAAATCAAGCCATCGCATTATAAGCCAAAGAAAACACGTAGCATCCATAAATAAGCACCAGCAATCCGCCATGCCATCGGGTCATTCTGCGTTTAGAGTTATAGTTGATTAGAAAAATAACGGACGTTAACGCCAGCATCATGGGCATATCTCGGAAAATGATATGTGCGGGAATTGCAGAGGGGTCAATAATTCCAGGAAAGGCTAGCACTGTGAGCAAATTATACATGTTTGCTCCAAGTATCGTTCCAACTGCGAGCTGAGTTTGGCCTTTTAGTGCTGCAATCACACAGGTTGCAAGTGCTGGGATGCTTGCATTGATTGAAATAATGGTTAATTGAATAATAACATCACTGATATGGGCCCATTGTGCAATGTGAATGAGACTCATTGTGAGAAAATGGGTACAGATTGGAATGGTTATAAACCCAATCAGTAAACTGACCCGATTCAGTTTCATTGTCCGTCTCGAATGCGCCGCCTGCCGGAATGATTGAATATGCTCGCATTCAGGCAGAGAGTGTTTGGCCAGGTAAGCCAAGTAACCGATAAGTGCAATTGATCCCAATAATAAAAAACAACCATCAGCAACACTGAAATACTCATTGATCATCATGGTGTAGGTGATAAGCATAATGAGAAAAAGTAGAGGATATCCGTGTCGAAAAAGTGATGAGTCAATTTTAGGTGGTCGCAATATAATGGTTATTCCTAGGACCAAGCCAATATTTGCAATATTGGATCCAATCGCATTACTAATAACGAGACTTGTTTGATGTGCAAAGGCTTCCATGATTGCAACGTAGATTGTTGGAATTGAAATTCCCAAAGCCACTAGGGTTAATCCAACGAAGAGTGTCGATATTCGATAATAATGAGCAATTCCTGCGCTACCAGTGACAAGATGACTAGCCGACCAGATTAAGCCAAGTAAACTGGTTATTAGGATAAGCAAACTTATCATAATGTTTCCTTAAATTGAGTTTGACAAAAAAGTTTGATCATATCACTGATGGGTTTTGCCAATCCGAGTTTAGTTGTTTCTGCTGTGGAAAACCAGTGGCCAGGTTGCTCAAAGCATGAATTTCCTGTTGTCTTTATTTCGATGGATAATGCATTGATATGCAGCTTGAAATGGCTGAAAGTGTGTTTGATGTTCGTTAATGAATGGATGTTAATAATGTCTAATCCATAAGTCTTTTTAATGTAGTCGGTCGGATTGATCTCTGTTTCGATACTTGGGGGACACCATAAACCACCCCATATGCCATTGGGCGGGCGTTTTTCAAGATATATCGACTGTGTGTGATTGTGCATGAATAAAAATTGCTGATGTTTAGTAGGGATTTTTTTAGAGGGTTTAGGAGTAGGGTAATCAGCGATGAGGTTGTCTCGTTTTGCCAAGCAAGTGGCTTGCAGTGGACAGGATATGCAGTTTGGCTTTTTGCTAGTACAGCAAGTGGCACCTAAGTCCATAATGGCTTGAGTATAATCTGCAGGACGTACATGCGACATGCATTGATTGGCGAGTTGCCATAATGTCGTTGTTGTTTGTGCTGAAAAACCTTTAATTAAAAAATATCGACTTAAAACGCGCTTGACGTTGCCGTCCAATATAGCCGTTGGTTGATTAAATGCTTGAGAAGTAATTGCTGCTGCGGTAGATGGACCAATACCGGGCAATTGAGTGAGCAGCTGTCTATCTTGAGGAAATTGTCCTTGATAAAGTGTATTTATGATAATGGCTGTCTTGTGAAGATTGCGTCCCCGGCTGTAATAACCTAAGCCCGACCAAAGCGCGAGTACTTCATCCTCTGCCGCAAGAGCGAGATCCTGTACCGAGGGGAAGTGATCTAAAAAACGAGTAAAATAAGGGATAACTGTTTTGACTTGAGTTTGCTGCAGCATAATTTCTGAAAGCCATACACGATAAGCGTCGCGAGGATGTTGCCACGGTAAGTTTTTACGGCCATGGAGGTCATACCAATGAAGTAAAGGCAATGTAAATGTTGATTTGATTGATGTCATGGTGAACTAACTATGGCCAAATGTAGTTTCAAAAAAAATATTGCTATTCTTGCAATAGGAGAAAACTATGTTATTCTTAATTTCTACCTTCTGCAATATTAGACTTAGAGGGTTGCTTAAGCACTGGCTTTAAATGTTGTACTCAGGACGAGTTGGAACAGGTAAAGGGGAGCGTTATGCAACACAGCTACAGAGAAATTGTTATATTAAAACCAACATCCGTATTTTTATCTTTCTTGTCGGCACAAGATCCTACGGCAGAATTGCCTTCGTTGGCAGTTTTACAAGCCGATACTACGGCTTATACGATTGCAAGACAAGATAGTGAAGAAGAAACGCTAGATGAAATTGAGCGTCATTTTCCAGCGATGTTTCGACATGAAATGAATCGTTGGCTTGGACGATCGGCACGTAATCCGATTGAAGGGAGTTTTTTAGATTTTCTCTGTTGCTTTAAATTTGAAATGCATAGTCAAATTTTATTGATGGAGCCTTCAGTGGAGCACGGGCAGAAGTTGTTGTGTGTCAAACCACGTTCTGTTTTACTGAAATGGATAAAATCATCTGTAGAAGAAGATGAAGATCCATGTGATGTGATGGAGCGAGTGACCTTGTCGCAATTATCAGAAAATGCGACCGTAATTGTAAAAAATTTTGAAGATCAAACGGATATTCAGTTGCTTGTTGAGCACCATTTTCGTCCCATGTTTAATGCTGAAATGTTGAGAATGTGTGATAGAACGGATCAATGGCCTGAAGTCAATACGTGTAGGGATTTTAATGAATATTTTTCAGTGGAAATTCATACGCAATTAGTTCATTTGTACTAAAACATGAGGTTTTTATGGAGTCTACAGCTATAGCTATAGCTATAGCTGTAGCTGTAAGCGCTGTAACTGCTGTACATGAATTAACCCGTAGTCGTGATGATAGGTTAAATAAAAAGGCGCATATGCGGGCGATAATGCAAACCCCATTAGAAAATAATCGCTGGACTGATTCATCCACTTCCGCCGGATTCACATTCTCTCAAGATGTTTCAACAAACAAAATGACTGAAGAACGAATAGATCGCGAGCGTATTTTGCAAATGCAAAACGATATTAGTCTTTATTTAGCTCAATTGTAACTATTTGTGTATTCTGTCAGTGGTATTGTGCCGTAATAAGAGGTACAATTTGGCACATTTGAAGACAGACAAGGTTTTAATTCATGACGAGACATACGATCCCCCCTGCGACCATGAGCGTGTATGGTCGACTATTCTCCTATGTTAAGCCCTTTTGGCCAATATTGGTGTTAGGTCTTGTAGCGAATGCCTTTTACTCAGGTATTGATGCAGGATTTACCTACTTAATGAGGCCATTTCTTGATAAAGGGTTTGTGAATATTGACCTGTCATTTGTGAAAAAAATACCATTAATTGTCCTAATTGGAGTCACTATTCGCGGCTTAGTGAGTGCCGTGGGAGATTACTGCATGACGTGGGTCGCTCGATCCATGGTGAATGTATTTCGACAACGGGTATTTGCACATATTGTCCGACTACCCTCAGACTATTATGACGAAGCAACTTCTGGACAGTTACTTTCGACAATGCTTTACGATGTTGAGCAGGTCGCTCGAGTGAGTGCTGATGCGCTTGCTGATTTTGTGCAAAACGTCTGTTTAATTATTGGTCTTTTGACCGTGATGATGCTGGTTTGTTGGCAATTGTCATTGATGTTTTTATTGACCGTGCCTTTTATTGGATTGATCGTTAATTTTACTAGTAAGCGCGTTCGACGTATTAGTCGCAAAGTACAAAAATCCATGGGGGTTGTTACTGAAATTGCAAAAGAGGCGATTGATGGATATCGTGTCGTTCGTGTATTTGGTGGTGAAGAGTACGAAATTAGCAAATTTAAACAGGCGGCTGAATCATCGCGTATAAATGATATGAAAGTTGCATCGAGTAAGGCATTGAATGTTTCTGGAGTCCAAATAATCATCGCGATTGGCATTGCGACGATTATTTGGACTTCGATTCAATTATCTGCTGTGATAACGGTTACGGCCGGATCGTTTCTTGCAATCATTGCAGCCATGTTACAGCTTATTAAACCGATGAAAATGTTAACGACCTTGAATGCGGTTATGCAACGTGGTCTAGCGGGTGTTGATAGTGTGTTTAGTTTACTTGATAAACCATTAGAAACATTGGATGGTAAAGTGCTTCATCAGCGTGCTCGCGGTGATATTTCTTTTCAAAATGTATCGTTCTCTTATCGGCATGGACCTGCGGTGCTACAAAATGTCGATTTAAATATTAAAGCATTTGAAACAGTCGCTTTAGTTGGTCGTTCGGGCAGTGGGAAAACGACGATCGCCAGTTTGTTACCACGTTTCTATGAAGTGACTTCAGGACAAATTATACTAGACGACGATCCAATTAATCAGATTGAATTGACGAGTCTTCGAAAACAGATAGCCTTAGTGAGTCAGCAGATCACGCTATTTAATGATACGTTGGCGAACAATATTGCCTATGGATGTTTTGATGTTAGTATGGATGAGATTATTAAAGCAGCTAAATTAGCCCATGCTGATGAATTCATTCAAAAACTCCCGGATGGTTATCATACCCGCGTGGGAGAGAATGGTGTGCTGTTATCCGGTGGGCAACGGCAGCGATTAGCCATCGCTCGAGCCATTTTGAAAGACGCACCTATTTTAATTTTGGATGAGGCTACCTCGGCGTTGGATAGTGAATCTGAGCGTTACATTCAATTAGCGCTTGAGCAAGTTATGAAAAACCGCACAACATTGGTTATTGCACATCGATTGTCGACAATTGTACGCGCAGATAAAATTGTGGTGCTTCATCAAGGGCGCGTAGTAGAGCAAGGAACGCATCATCGACTATTGGAAATCGATGGTTATTATTCTAAATTGTATCATTCTCAGCAGTTGGGTGTTGAGATGGAAATATAATGAGTAAATTTTGGTATAACCGCCATCCTTTATGTTGGTTATTACTTCCTTTTTCGGCGTTATTTATGCTGGCCTCATGGATGCGAGGCGTGTATTTACGAACGATTAAGCAGACTACTTTCTCCGTTCCTATTATAGTTGTTGGTAATTTAACGGTAGGTGGTGCGGGAAAAACGCCATTAGTGATTGCGCTAGCCAATGCGCTTCAAGAGAAAGGGCTTCGTGTCGGCATTGTGAGCCGGGGGTACGGTGCGCGAGGTGTGTTTCCGAGAGCAGTTGACGTCAGTGATCTCGCCTGTGATGTCGGTGACGAGCCGTTATTAATTGCTCAAAAAACCGCGTGCCCAGTGGTGGTCGCTCCTAAACGGGTTGACGCTGTAAATTATCTACTTCGGCATTATCAGCCACAAATTGTGATCAGTGATGATGGACTGCAACATTATGCCATGGGGCGATCGATCGAGATTGTGGTTATTGATGGTGTTCGTGGTCTAGGGAATGGTTTCGTACTACCTGCGGGTCCGTTGCGCGAAAGTGCTCGTCGCTTGAAAACCGTCGATTTTGTTGTTGTAAATAGTGGGCATTGGAAAAATGCATATAGCATGTCGATGATTGCGAGTGATATGACGAATTTGGTGAATGGTGACGTGCTGAAAGTGACGGATTTAAATGCTTCGGTTGCTGCTGTTGCAGGAATAGGAAATCCACAACGATTTCATATGACTCTAAGCGATTTAGGTGTAGTATTTAATGCATATTCATTTGCTGATCATTATGCATTTAAGCCACAGGATTTGCTGCTTAAAGAAGACATTATCGTTATGACAGATAAAGATGCGGTAAAATGTCGACCTTTTGCAACTAAAAACATGTATGTTTTACCTGTTCTAGCTAAACTTGAAAGCAGTTTTTGGGATGCTTTGTGGAAACACAAACAATTAAAAGAGGTTTTATGAATACGAAAGTACGATGTTTTTGGTTCATCATTGTGTGTTTCTTTGTATCCAATCCTTTCGCATTTGCGACTCATGAAATCGAGACTGCAAAGACCAAATTTTCTCCAGTGAATGCGCTGCAAGTGATGTGGGTTTTTTCAGGAATAGTCACCAGTGAAACAGGTGAAAATTATGGGTATTTTTTTCAGTTGAAACGTGAGGATAAGCATTTTCACGCCACCGTTGCATTGATAGAAGAAGAGAGTAAAAAAGTTCTTTTTCATGAAGAGAGTGATGCCGTTATTGATGAGTTGGCTCCTTATGATTGGCATGTCGGGCATGCTTTTTTAAAGTTCAATACGATTAACGACAGTTGGATATTCGGCGTTAAATCCAAAAATAAACTTGGCTTTAACTTCAAAGTAGATATGTTGAAGCAATTTGAAAAAACACCAAACTTTCACCATTTAAGCTCCGGTGTGACAATGCTAGTCAGTCAAACGAGTGAATTAAATGGACATGTGCTACTCGGTGAGGATCATGATGAGCAATTCGTTCGAGCTGACGATGCGTGGTTTCGGCAAATTTGGCAAGATGATAGCGATAGCCATATCCATGATTTGACGAGTGTATTGTGTCAGTTTACCAATGGAAGTAGTTTTTATTCAGTCAATTTACATGAACCTGACGCGCAGTCTGGATCGATCGCCGGTTGGTATGACCCTAAAGGTGTTCCTCAAGCGATGTCGCAGTTTATTCAAGTGTCACAAGCGAAAGATGACGCTTGGCACATCCAATCGCGATCACCACATCTTGATTTAGTGCTTTCTGCCGCAATGCAACAAAATGCGGTTGTTGCTGGGTTTATTGATGGCACTCAGAACGCTGGTTTTTGCATGTTGAATAACAATGCGGTATCAGCGGATTCTTTATCTGGCTAGTCTTCTAAAAAGTACAATAATAAGAATAATAGCCAAAGAATGATTGATGGTGGCTTCTGTACCAGTCATAAGAGAATTTTTTCTCGAATAGTGAACATTGCTTAAAGTATTTTTGCACGCACTGAATATTGTCTTCAATATCAATATACAATACTTCGTGAATCGATTTGTCCGCAATGCGTTTAACGATATCAGTACTCCATAACGCATATTGGTTCTCTTGACCACACGCAGGTAACGTATAAAATTTCGGCTTGTTCTTTAGAAAGAATAACATTCGCCCGGCCATCCAATTTGAAGTAACGATTGTGTCAGGGAGATGGCGGCCTGGATCATTAAAGTGCTGCATCAGTTGATAATAGGCATTCTTTTTGGAGTTTAACGAAGACACCTTGTAATGTTGAAAAAGCATAAAAATGATACTTAATAGCCAATAAACAGCGATCAAACAATAGATTAACTTACGAATTTTAGGCCATTGTTGAAAGCAAAACCCCACAAGTAGTGCTGCAGTAATGATGTATTGTGTTAGCCACAAGGGATGCAAGACAGCATACTTAGCGGTCCATAAATAAAAACAAAAAAAAGTGATACAGATTACCCAGCAGAGGTAAACGGCTGGTATTTTTTTATGTGCGGATTTAATCCATAAAAAAAGTGGCACTGCTAATATAAAATTTAGCATCGGTATAAATTGTGCCAACATGGATTGGGCAATATTGATCCAGGCATTCGTTGAGGGTGGCAATTGATGTTCATGCAGCTGATATAAAAAAGATATCCATTGATGCTGATAATTCCAGAACAGCACGGGGCTAAAAATGACAATGGATAAGAGCATCGCCGCATACAAATGAATTTGCTTAAATAATCGGCGGTATGGAGTCGAAATTAAAAAAATCAGAATAGATAATACCAGTATGATGCCTGAGTATTTTGAAAGCATCATTAACCCAATGCTTATTGCGGTTAGATACAAATATTTGGTTTTATTATAAGTAATGAATTGAACCGTAAAATAAAGGGTAAGTGCCCAAAATAGAGTAAGTGGCGCATCGTAGGTGGTTTGTTGGAGCAGATCCAAGTATACGGCTGGAGAAAATAGCCATATCATCATAGCAACATAGCTTGCTTCTTTCGTGAGAAATAAGTTTGCAGTTTTATAAATAAGAAAGCTTGTAAGCGCGCAAACCGTAATTCCGACAATGGATAATGCAAACAAGGTATCGCCAAATATCAAAGTCGATGCTTTAATAAAATAAGCGATCATTGGAGGGCCATCATAGTAAGAAAGCGCTAGATGACGACTCCAATCCCAATAATAATAGCTATCGAAATGAAGCAGATTGGTTGGCGCGATGATCAATATCAATAAAAAATAAACGCTAATATAAATGTAATGTTTATTTAAAATTGTCGACATGTCTAGAATTCCGCATGTCCTGGTGTTCGTGGAAATGGAATCACGTCACGCACATTGCCGATGCCGGTAACGTAGCTGACCAAGCGCTCAAATCCTAAACCAAATCCCGCATGAGGTACTGTGCCATAACGGCGAAGATCGAGATACCATTGATAAGCATCAAGATTAATGTTTGCCTCGATCATGCGTTGCTCAAGTAAATCAAGACGTTCTTCCCGTTGACTTCCCCCAATGATTTCACCAATTCCAGGTGCTAAAACGTCCATAGCGGCAACTGTTTTACCATCGTCATTGAGGCGCATATAAAAGCTTTTTATTTCTTTAGGGTAATCGGTAATAATCACCGGTTTTTTACATAATTGCTCAGCTAAATAACGCTCATGTTCGGATTGCAAATCTAATCCCCAGTTGACTGGGTATTGGAAGGTCGTATTCGCTTTTTGTAGTGCGTTTATCGCCGATGTATAGGTCATCACTTCAAAATCAGAGTCGACTAAATGCTGTAATCGTTGTACACAAGTGTTATCAATAAATTGATTAAAAAATGCCATATCATCAGGGCATTTTTCCAATACCGTTTTACATAAATAACGTAATAAGGCTTGGCTTAAATCACACATATCCGCAAGTGTTGCGAAGGCAAGCTCTGGCTCAATCATCCAAAACTCCGCTAAATGACGGCTAGTATTTGAGTTTTCAGCGCGGAAAGTAGGGCCAAACGTATATACTTTAGACATGGCCAAACAGTATGCTTCGACATTTAATTGTCCGGAAACGGTTAAAAAAGTTTCTTTCCCGAAAAAATCATTGGAAAAATCAATTTGGCCTTTATCATTTTTTGGGGTGTTCATGAGATCAAGTGTACTGACGCGAAATAATTCACCGGCACCCTCACAATCACTCGCTGTAATGATAGGCGTGTGAATCCAGAAATAACCTCGCTCATCAAAAAAGCGATGGACTGCTTGCGCCAAGCAATGACGAACACGTGTGACGGCACTAATGGTATTTGTTCGAGGTCGAAGATGTGCCACGTCACGTAGAAATTCTAAAGTATGGCGTTTAGCTTGCACCGGATATGACTCAGGATGAGTGATCCAACCGGTTACTTTGATGCTGTCAGCCTGAATTTCTATTCCCTGGCCTTTGCCTTGGGATGCGACAAGCTTGCCCGTAGCAATCAATGAGCAGCCGGTCGTTAGATTTAATACGTCAGTTTGGTAATTGTCTAGTGTATTTTCCGCAATGATTTGTATAGGGGCAAAGCAAGATCCATCATGAAGATTAATAAAAGACAATCCCGCATTCGAATCACGGCGCGTTTTAACCCAGCCCTGAACGGTGACCGTAGTATCGATCGCGACAGCGCCTGATAAACATTGTTTAATACTATAAACCTGATTCATAATGGTCTCCGAAGTGGTTGCATACTTCGCCCGAAGTATATTAAAAGAGAAGGATAATACACTATACTCAGCAGTTCTCAATATGGAGCTTATAAATTACACAAGGATCGCCTCTAACTCAATACGGTCATCCCAGCGCAGGCTGGGATCCATTTCTGAATTAGCACAGTGCCATTTTGATACATGGATCCCAGCCTGCGCTGGGATGACAATGATGTTGTTCAAAAGAGGGAATAAAATGCTTCGGTATATCATTACTATTTTTGCAGTAATCCATTCGGCGATATCGTTTGCTCATGACACCGAGTTGAGTTTATATCGTCCCTTTGCTGAAACCACCACGCATCGGCCTGTTACTATTGAATTAACTCAACACGGAGTTTGTCGACCTCAGTCTCAACGAGTTGTCCGTGAGGATGCATGGCATTGTGTTTCTGATGAAGGGAAGACTTACGATCCTTGCTTTTCAAAACGGTTTGGATCGAACACGACGGTCATTTGTCCTGAGTCGCCATGGTCAGGGAAGAGTATACAATTGATACTTGCTCAGCCATTGGATGAAAAGCATCAAGTTTCTTTAGATATGTCGAGTACACTGCCTTGGGCAATTGAGTTAGCTAGTGGTGAGCGTTGTTTATCGATTGAGTCGAGTCAATATTTCGATCAACTACCCGTTCATTATCAATGTGCAAGTGGGGTTGTTTTGACCGGTAATGTTAATCGCTGCGCGAATGTGTGGACAATATTGAAATATGATTCGACCGGTGTATCCTTAAGTGATGTTGCCAAAGTATGGTTTTAAATTTCCGCTTGTGGAGCTGCTCCACTAAATGCCGTCAGCTCGATGCAATGTTGATTAATACGCTGAATCAGTGGGTAATTATCAAGGGAAAAATGAAAGCGGTTTGCATTGTACACTTGGGGAATTAAGCAGAGATCGGCGAGACTGATACTGTCGCCGTAGCATACGTCGATGCTTCGAGGAAGCTCTTTTAAATGTGCCTCAATGGCATCAAATCCTGTTTTTAACCAATGATGATACCACGCTTCTGTCTGTGATTCAGTCGCTTGAAATTCTTGTTTTAATCGCTGTAAGACGCGTAAATTATTCATGGGATGAATATCACATGCGATGATTAATGCCAAACGCCTTACTTGAGCACGAGCGAGCGGGTGAGATGGAAGCAGCGCGGGAGTAGGATATAAGTCGTCCAAGTATTCAATAATTGCCAGCGATTGAGTCAAAAGCGTCCCATTCATTTCAAGCGCAGGAACGAGCCCTTGTGGATTTAATGCAAGATAATCCGGAAGATGCTGTTCTCCGCCTTGATTGAGCAGATGAACGAGACTCGTCTCATAGGAAATATTTTTGTAATTAAGTGCTATACGAACACGATAGCATGCTGTTGAACGGGGATAATCATACAGTTTCATCGAATGACTTCTTGATGAATGGATCCAAATAAATTTTGCCCGTTTGCATCTTCCATTTGAATACGAATGGTATCGCCATACTGCATGAACGGAGTGATGGCTTTCCCATCAGCAATGATTTCAAGCATCCGCTTTTCTGCAATACAAGAGGACCCTTTGCTGCGATCAATGTTTGATACAGTCCCTGAACCGATGATTGTGCCAGCGCTTAAACGACGTGTTTTGGCCGCATGCGCAATGAGCTCAGGAAAAGAAAACGTCATATCGACACCGGCATTAGGTTCACCGAAAAGCGTATTATTTAAATAGCTTTTTAAAGGGAGGTGGAGGCGTTTCCCATCCCAATAAGGAATAAGTTCATCCAGCGTCAGAGCAAGAGGAGAAAAGCTGCTCGACGGTTTTGACTGAAAAAACCCAAATCCCTTCGCGAGTTCATCTGGAATTAAATGACGTAATGAAACGTCATTGACGAGAAGAACTAAGCAAATGTGTGATGCGGCAGAGGTGACATCAATACCCATGGGAACATCATTGGTTATAATGGCAACTTCTGCTTCAAAATCAATGCCAAAGGATTCGTCCATTCCCGAGATAGGATCCGTTGGGCTTAAAAATGTATCTGATCCACCTTGATACATTAATGGATTCGTCCAGAAATTGTCAGGCATTTCCGCACCGCGTGCTCGACGCACCAGTTCGATGTGATTCACATACGCACTACCATCGGCCCATTGATATGCGCGAGGCAATGGTGAGCTCATTTGTGCTGGATCAAAAGGGAAGGTGTTTTTAAGCGTGTTGCAGTGTAACTCCGTATTCAGCTTGTTTAATTCGCCCACGACGTCTTGCCAATGCTCAAGAGCATGTTGCAATGTAGGGGAAATGTGAGTGGCAAGGACTGCCGTGGTCAGTGTTCGGTTGACAAGACAAAGTTGTCCATCTCGGTTTTGGGTTGACTTCAGGCTACCTAATTTCATAAAACACCTCGACGCATTTGATCGCGCTCAATGGCTTCAAATAATGCGGTGAAATTACCCTCTCCAAAGCCTTCATTTCCTTTCCGTTGGATAATTTCAAAAAAAACGGGGCCAAACACATTGTGAGTGAATAGTTGTAATAGCAACCCTTTAGCGGGATCATGCTCACCATCGATTAAGAGCCCCTCTTTTTTTAATTCAGATAACGGCTCTTGATGCCAGGGAATACGATCGGCGATCATTTCATAATAAGTATCGGGCACCTCAAGAAAGTGGATCCCATTGTTGCGAATGGCATGAACAGCGGTATAAATTGAGTCAGTGCTTAACGCGATATGCTGAATGCCCTCGCCGTGATACTCATGCAAAAACTCTTCGATTTGAGAGACATCATCTTTGGATTCGTTTAATGGAATTTTAATTTTTCCACAGGGGCTTGAAAGGGCACGACTGATAAGGCCTGAGACTTGACCTTTAATATCAAAAAAACGAATTTCATGAAAATGAAATATGGTTTCATAAAAACTAGCCCATTTATCCATATTGCCGCGATAAACATTGTGGGTTAAATGATCAATAATTTTTAGCCCAGTTGATTGTACGGTCGGAGTAGTGGGTGTTGTCCATTGACCTTGAAAAGGCTGATGATTGGCATCTACAAAATAAATCACACTGCCACCGATAGCCTGAATGGCTGGTAGGCCGTGATGAACATCGTGTTGATCGTTGAATGGTGTAGCGCCTCGTGCAACAGCTTCCTCAAATGCTTTTTGAGCATTGATCGTGTTGAACCCCATAGCACATGCGCCTGGACCATGTGTTGTCGCATGTTCTTTTGCTTGATGATGGGGGGCATTGTTGAGGATAAACTGGATTTGCCCTTGTTCAAATCGTGTGATGTCATGGCGTTCATGCCGTGCAGTCGCCTGAAATCCTAACGCTTTAAAATGACGTAACATGACTTCAGTATCGGGGGCCGAAAATTCAAGAAATGCAAATCCATCTAATCCACAAGGGTTATTGCTGGGTGAGTTGTCCATGTGCTGCTTCCTCCGTGGAGCGTGGTTGTATTAAAAATAATCCGTCGGCAATCGGTAATAGGCTCACCAATACTCTTGAGTCATTTTTAATGAATTGATTTAATTTTCGAATTTCACGTACTTGAGCGCCAACCTCGAGTGGGTCGATGACTTTTCCTTCCCAAAAAATATTGTCAATGGCAATCAGTCCTTTGGGACTGACCAACTGTAATGCTAACTCATAGTATTTTAAATAATTGGTTTTATCGGCATCTATAAAAATAAAGTCGAATTGGTGACTCAGTCCATCGTTTACTAATTGATGAAGCGTGTCGAGTGCAGGCGCTAATCGTAGTTCAATTTTGCTGTCTTGCTGAGCCTCATGCCAAAATGAATGGACATCGCGGGTCCATTCTGAATTGATATCACACGTTATGAGTTGGCCATCATCGGGTAAAGCCAGTGACATAGCTAACGCGCTGTAACCCGTAAACGTTCCGAGTTCTAAAACTCGTTTGGCGCCGGTTAAACGGATCAAAAACTGCATAAATTGTGCTTGTTCAGGGGCTACTTGCATGACGGCCAGGGGATGTTCGGACGTTTTCTTTCGTAAGGCTTCCAGCACGGGATGCTCATGAAGTGATACATCCAACATGTATGTGTATAAATCAGGTGTTAGGTGTAAGTGTTTCATGATTAATCCAGAAGTTCCCGTGCAATAGCGTCAGAAATGGCGCTCGTTGGTTGGTTCTCCTTTGCAGATCGCTCAAAAATTTCAGTCAATCGATGTCCAATACCAGCAATTTGTTGCTTCATTTGGTCGTCAGATGCCTGAGAGTATTGGGCGTTCGCAAAAATGAGACCCCCGGCATTAATGACATAATCAGTAGCATATAGTATCCCTTTGTCATGTAGCAATTGACCATGATAGGTATGTGCCAGTTGATTGTTTGCGGCACCGGCAATGATGAGGGTCTGAAGTTGGCTTATGCTGACATCGTTTATGATTCCACCGAGAGCACAAGGCGCAAAGACATCGCATGATATGGTGTGAATATCAGCAATATTGGCGGACTGAGCGTTAAATGCTTGAGTCGCATGCTCAACTAAAGCAGGGTTGATATCTGCAACGGTGAGTTTAGCACCGGCTTTATGGAGATGTTCTGCAAGGCGATAGCCAACATGACCAAGCCCTTGAATAGCAATGTGTAAGCCGTTTACACTCGGTTTGTTGAATTTAAATTTTACGGCTGCTTCAATACCTCGAAACACACCAAGGGCTGTTGACGGAGAGGGATCGCCGTGGTTTGATCGACTGGCGACATAAGGAGTATGCTGAGCGATGATATCCATATCTTCCAATTGCGTTCCACTGTCCAACGCAGTGATGTATCTGCCGCCGAGAGAGTCAACGAATTGACCAAATGATCTTAAATAAGCTTCTCGATCATAAGGTGTTGAAGGCTTTATGATGACGGCCTTTCCCCCACCTAGCGGTAAATTAGCGAGAGCAGCTTTGGCGCTCATCCCAATCGCCAGTCGCATCGCATCTTGAATAGCAGACTCAGTGTCTGGATATTCAATAAATCGACATCCGCCCAAAGCAGGACCTAACTTGGTGTTGTGAATGGCAACGATTGCTTTCATACCTGTTTTGTTGTCGACTTTAAAATGTAAGTCACCAAACCCATGTGTGATTGCATAGTCTGTAAAATGATTTAAATTTGTATTTGTCGAAGTATTTTTATCTGAGTTGGCTAAAGTCATGAATATGCCTTGTTGTATATACACTAAGAGAGTATTTATAGACTGATTTTGATGTTAAATCAATTCACTTTGAAAACGGATCTGAGTTTGAGTAAACTCGTTAACGCATCCAGGGCGCGGTCACTTTCTTCCATCAATGCAGGGTCGAGCAAATCATGAACATTTAATTCGCTTCGGTAGTGTTGTATGACCCAGTCTTCTAACGACTCTAAAAGCGAGTCATTGATAATAACACCTTGATGCATAGCAGATAGCTCTTGCTCATTAAGAACCACGCGTAGTCGCAAACATGCTGGCCCTCCGCCATTTCGCATACTTTGTTTGAGGTCAAGATAATAAACCTGAGAGATTGGGTTATTAGGAGAGGCAAGTAACTCATCAATAAACAGTTTGATGTGGTCAGTATGTTCGCATTCCGAAGGAGCGATGATCGCCATTTTTTGGTTGGGGAGAGTGATGAGTTGTGAGTTAAAAAAATAGCTTTTGACCGCGTCAGCTACAGTCATTTTTTCATTCTTGACGGTGATAATTTGCAGAGAATTTTCGGTTTTAGATTGAAGATCGGCTAAAACCGCATGTTGGTTTTGAAAAGCATCTTCGTGAATGAGCAGTACCGATTCATTTGCCACTGCAATGACATCGTTATGAAATATTCCTTGATCAACTACAGCCGGATTTTGTTGCGCAAAGACGATGCGGTTCGTGTCAAGTTGGTGACTACGTGCAATGGCTTGTGACGCCTCACGTGTTTGCCGAGCAGGAAAGCGAGTTGGGATTGGCGCACCATTGTCAGCTGGTAGTATTTGTTGATTATACACAAAGAGGTGAGTGCCAAGGTCACTATGACTTCGACACAGTCGATTGTGATTTGCCGCACCTTCGTCACGAGTCGTGATGCTTGCGGGCAAGGGTAAATGATGGTGAAAATGACGCTCATTTGAGAAAAGTTGTTGGAGCAGTGCTCGTGAAAAATGAGTTTCTTGATGGCGATGAAGATTATTGATTAAATTTGCTGCAGTAAAATGAACTCGCCTGTCGGCTGTATCGGTGCTCGGAGATACTGTAGCTGCATTAGCTGCCCACATGCTGGAGGCTGAATAACAGGCACTGAGTAATTCAGGTGCGTCACGGTGTGCTTTTTTGAGAAGTTCGGCCGGACGACCTGAAAAACCCAGTTGGCGAAGCAAGTCAAGATTAGGGCGAGGATGTGGGGGTATAAGAGCTTGTTTGATACCCAATTGATGTAACAATCGCATTTTTTGAATGCCCTGAAGCGCTGCAGCTTTAGGATTTGCAGTTTTTTTAGCATTACGAGTGGAGGCTGTATTGCCCGCTGCTAGTCCAGCATAATGATGTGTTGGTCCAACTAAACCATCGATGTTTAATTCGTAGATGTCCATTAGATGTTCTCCCAATGATACGAAACAATATTAAGTATACCCAAACTGATTCAAACCACATAATTGGCTCAAAAACTTGCTTTATTGTATAAATGATTTATTCTTCAGCAATAAACACTTACTTATTCTGAGGTATCTATCTATGCTTAATCTTGACACACTTCATGCACCTCAAGGTTTACGATCTGACATTAATGCCACATATCGTATTGATGAAATGACTCATGTTACTCGTCTCATTGAGTATGCGACCCTTGAATCACAGCAGAATCAGGTGATAGAGAGTCAAGCGACGCGTTTTGTCGAGCGAGTTCGGGCTGAACGGAAAAATAGTGCGGGCATTGATTCGTTTATGACGGAATACTCATTGTCGGGCGATGAAGGGATCGCATTAATGTGCCTTGCAGAAGCACTATTACGTGTGCCAGATAATCAAACCGTTGACCGGTTAATCAAAGATAAAATCGCCGGTCCTGATTGGGGATCGCACCGAGGACAGAGTAGTTCCTTTTTTGTGAATGCAACGACATGGGCATTGATGTTGACCGGTAAAGTGCTCGCACCAGAGAAAGCTGAGTCAGTCGTGACAAAAGCGATGATGACTCTATTAAACCGCAGCAGTGAAGCCGTTGTGCGCAAGGCGGTCAATCAAGCGATGCGGATTATGAGTAAACAGTTTGTAATGGGTCGAACCATTAAGGAAGCACTGTCTCGATCGAAGAAAAAAGAAGCGGTTGGTTATCGTTTTTCATACGACATGTTAGGAGAGGCCGCGCTGACCGCAAGTGATGCCGAACGTTATTTTGTGGCTTATCAAGATGCGATTGATGCCATTGGAAAAGACGCAAATAGAGATGCCGACTTACGTACAAAACCGGGTATTTCAATTAAACTTTCCGCGCTTCATCCACGATATGAAGAAGCCTTTCGGGATCGCGTCTTAGCTGAGCTTGGACCAAAATTACTGAAACTTGCCCAGCAAGCTAAATACTATAGTATTGGCCTGACCATCGATGCAGAAGAGTCGGAGCGTTTGGATTTATCTCTGGATTTGATCGAGCTGGTTTTTAATGATAGTAGCTTGGATGGTTGGGATGGATTTGGACTTGCACTGCAATCCTATCAAAAGCGCGCTTTTATCGTCTTGGATTGGGTTGCTGCATTGGCTCGCTCTAAAAAGCGTCGCATGATGGTGCGTTTGATTAAAGGTGCTTATTGGGATAGTGAAATTAAAAAAGCACAAGTCAGAGGTATGACAGAGTATCCTGTGTTTACGCGAAAAGTATTCACTGATGTATCGTTTCAAGCGTGTGCAAAAAAAATGTTAACCATGACTGATGCAATTTACCCTCAATTTGCAACGCATAATGCCCAATCAATTGCATTGATTTTGACGTTAGTTGGGGATTATCGAGATTTTGAATTTCAGTGTTTGCATGGAATGGGAAGTGGTTTGTATGAACAAATTGTTCCAGCAGACCAATTAGTAATACCATGCCGAGTTTATGCACCGGTCGGTAGTCACGAGGATTTACTGCCTTACTTGGTGAGACGGCTTTTAGAAAATGGTGCGAATTCATCATTTGTCAATCGTATTGTCGATGAAAAAGTTTCTATTAGCACATTGGTTGCTGATCCGCTTGATAAAGCCGCTCAATGCTTAGCGCAAAAAAATACACCGATTCCTTTGCCCATTGATATCTTTTTACCGGTGCGAAAAAATTCATTTGGAATTGATTTTTCAGACCGTGAAAAAATGGCAGAGCTGCAGCAATCACTTGAATTACTGAAGCCTTATGAATGGCAAGTAGGACCCATGCTGGCAGGGGTGAAATCAACCTCTAAGTCAAAGCAAAAAGTATATTCACCACAATCTCCTGAGGAATGCATTGGATTTGTGACGGAGTCAAAGGCTTCTGATATTGAGTCTGCTCTTACAAGTGCGACCGCGTATTTTCCAACGTGGCGTGATACACCGGTACAAGTACGTGCGGAATGCTTACGACGTTTCGCACAATTGATGGAAAAAAATCGAACGGCGCTGTTAGCTCTTGCGTGCTTGGAGGCAGGTAAAACCTGGGGTGATGCCATTGCTGAGGTACGTGAGGCGATTGATTTTTGTCATTATTATGCTTCGATGGCTGAAGAGCTGATGGCTAATCCCGTTCTCTTAAATGGTTACACGGGTGAATTGAACGAATTAACATTACATGGTCGAGGTGTTGTACTTTGCATTAGTCCATGGAATTTTCCATTGGCTATTTTCACCGGCCAAGTGGTCGCAGCGATTGTTGCCGGAAATTGTGTGATTGCAAAACCAGCGGAGCAAACACCGTTAATTGCTGGATTTGCCGTGCAATTAATGCGTCAATCAGGAATTCCTGAGGCGGTTGTGCAATTATTGCCAGGTACAGGCGAATCAGTTGGCGCTCCTCTTGTCGCAGACGAGCGAATTAAAGCAGTTATTTTCACTGGGTCCACGCAAACAGCAGCGATCATTAATAAAACACTTGCCCATAGAGAGGGAGAAATTATTCCTCTTATTGCTGAAACCGGTGGTCAAAATGCGATGATTGTTGACTCTACCGCATTGCTTGAACAAGTGGTGGTTGACGTTGTGGCGTCAGCCTTTGGTAGTGCTGGGCAGCGTTGTTCTGCGTTAAGAGTCCTATATGTTCAAGATGAAGTCTATCCAAGGATGATTGAATTATTGACAGGTTCCATGAGTGAATTGACCGTTGGTGATCCACGTTGGTTGGCGACCGATATTGGTCCAGTGATTGATGATGAAGCCTTGTCTTTATTAAAAAAACATGTGACTCAAATGAAGAAAACCGCGGAATTAATTTATCAATGTAAATTAGATGATGGCTGCAAAGGTGGCCATTTTATGCCTCCTACTGTTTTTGAAATTGCAAACATGAAGGTTTTGGAGCGAGAAGTATTTGGTCCTATTTTGCACGTGATTCGTTTTAAGCGAGATGCCCTGGATGATGTGATTGATCAAATTAACCAGACAGGATATGGATTGACGCTAGGAGTTCACAGTCGAATTAATCATACGGTTCAATATATTCGCGAGCGTTGCAATGTGGGGAATTTTTATGTGAATCGCAACATGATCGGTGCCGTGGTTGGGCTTCAACCGTTTGGTGGTGAAGGGTTGTCTGGCACAGGCCCTAAAGCGGGCGGTCCTCATTATTTAATGCGTTTATGCCATGAGCGGGTGTGTACCGTTGATACAACAGCGGCCGGCGGGAATGCAAGTTTAATGTCAATGCCCGATCCAACTTGAGTACGCCCTTTATTCCAATTCAAACGGCAGACATCACTTGGCGTGACGGTTTGCCTAATAGCCTGCAAGAAGCGATGCATGGTTTCATTGAAGGGAATCGATTGGTTGAGCGATGGCAAAGTCTTACTGCAGATGAATCCTCAATATTTACAATTGGTGAAACAAGTTTTGCTGCAGGTTTAAATTTTTTGTTAGCTTGGTCGATATGGGACCGAGTCGCTCCATCGAATGCTCGATTGCACTTTATCACATGTGAGCAACATCCTTTGTCGTTGATGGATCTACAGCAATGCCTCAGAGTGTGGCCTGAATTATCCCATTATGCTGAAATATTATTAGATTCATACCCCGTATTAACCCCTGGATTCCATCAGATTGAACTCGATAATGGACGCGTGACCTTGCACTTGATGCTCGGCGATCCGTTGATTTGTTATCACGATCGTTTGTTGTGTGGTGATTCGACGCTTGAGCAAGCGTTGCGACGAGATGCTGTCGATGCATGGTTTTTGAATGAATTTTCTCTTAAAAAAAATCCTCAGATGTGGACCAATGAACTATGGGGGGCGATGGCTCAGTTGTCCAAACAAGGAACAACACTGAGTACGTTTTCAGTGGAGGGTTCGGTTGAGTGTGATTTGAGTTTAGCTGGATTTTCAGTGACTAAAAGACCCGGATATGGGCAAAAGGGGGAAATGCTCATTGGGCATTGGCATCACCTTCCCCCACGTTTATTTAAGCCTAAAACACCGTGGCATGTAGCGACTCAACAGCGAGTGAATCACAAGAAACAAGCCATTGTTGTGGGAGCAGGTCTATCCGGATGTTGTGTGGCCTATTCGTTAGCTCGTCGTGGGTGGCAGGTCAGCGTTTTGGATAGTCACTCAACAGTTGCACAAGGTGCGTCGGGCAATCACCGTGCGATTTTATTTCCAATGATATCGGCTTATCGAGCACCATTCACTGAGTATATGTTAATGGCATTTCTATATGCTTCCCGTTTTTATCAACAGTGTATCAAACGGTGGGGGGTCGGTCATTTTTCAGGAATTTTACAGTTTAGGAGTGTTGCAAAAAAGCCACAAGCTGAAGCGGATTTGGCTCAATGGCTTTTAGCCTATCCAGAGTTAGGTCGTTTAGTGGATATGCAGCAATCGTCTGAACTCTCCGGTGTGGAGTGCTCTTCTGGAGGTTTATTTATACCCCATACTGGATGGATCGATTCGCCGTTATTATGCGAGCAGCTCATTCAGCAATCCGGGATCCGATTTGTTCCTGATACGGATGTTCAATCGTTGCAATATGAGGCAGGTCAATGGAGTGTTGCAGGGCATACAGCCCCAGTTGTTATTCTTGCGAACGGTCATTCTGCCAATCAATTTATTCAGACCCAGCATCTTTCGATTCAATCGATTCGCGGACAAATGACAAGCATTAGTGCAAGTGATCAAAGTCGTAAGCAGAAGATTCCCTTGTGCGGGGATGGGCATATTTTACCGCATCATGCTGGGATTCATGCTATCGGAGCTACATATGGCCCCCTTTTACAAGACAAAAGTGACGATGAAATCAATATTTCTACAATTCATAATCTCCCTGCGCAGTTGAATAGTTCCAATCAAGTCATGGGGCATTGGGAAGGCATTCGTGCGACGACAGTTGATCATTTGCCATTGGTTGGGCCAGTTGCTGACGCATCGTTATTTCTCAAACGATTCGAATCGCTTGCTCGTGATCCAAATCGATGGGTGGCTTCTGGGGGTGATTATTTGAATGGATTATTTATAATGTCTGGATTTGCATCACGAGGAGCCACTACGATTCCAATCAGTGCCGAGTATCTCGCAGGGTTGATTCATCACGATCCAAGTTGCTTACCTAGACATTTAGTACAAGCAATTTCACCTGCAAGATGCTTTCTAAAAACCAAGGAGTTGTTATGATTGGAGTCTGGACAACGCTGCATGCGTCTTTTTGCATGTATTCTTGTCCAGACTCCAAATTATGATCGCCTATTTGTTAACCCAGCTGGCGTCAGCTTCTGTTTTTTGACAAAACGCCTCGTCTATTGTTTCATTTTGACTGCGCGCGGCCACACTTTGCGGTTTTTTGAATAGGCTGGGTGAATAACTGAGTGGGTAATCGAGTTCATTTACAAAGCGCCATTCAAATTGGGCGCTTCTGTTACATGCAGAAAGCATCCTTTTTTTCATTTCATCGCTTGAAAAAAAAGCGACTTCATCAAATAGTTGAATCATCTGATTCACAGAGTCACTAAAACGCTGGTCTGAGTATGTGTTAATCCAGCGAGCATAGGGATTAGTTTGAGTTGAAATCTCATGGGTGCTCATCGATACGCCAAGCTCTCTAAAAAACCAAAAACAAGGTAATACAGACGCAATGGCTATTTCTACAGGTTCAAAAGCCGCCGTGCGTAATAGGTAATCAGTATAGTCTCTCGTAGCTGAGGTTAACCCATTCCAGGTAACTTCCTCACTTTTTTTAACTGCTCCACGACGGTTAGAGAGTGGATCAGTTGGAGGTGAGTCATTATCTTGCAATGAATAATAATGTATACAATCCAGCTCGTCTTTAAAACCATCATCCTCATAGTTCAAAAAGAAATGGCTATGGGAGTGTGTTTTTCGACCAATGATACCAAAGCATCGTGCTAAATTTGAAAGATAGTAAACATCTTGTTGTAGAAAACGTCTAAATTTTACAAAGGGTAATGATCCATTCAACAATTCTTGATTAAAGCGATGGTGTTGTACGGTCAAGTAGATTGGATGAATCTGTTGCCATGCTAGCCGTGATAATTTCATATGTGACAAGATACCTTATTCATATCATAAAAATGATCAACGGGACCATGTCCTTTTCCGACGCTATTGTTTTTGGCGGCTTGAATGGCATTGGATAAATACTGTTTGGCCTGCTGACACGCTTCAAGCGTTGTTAATCCGCCTGCAATCCCCGCGCAAATGGCGGCGGACAATGTGCAACCTGTGCCGTGAGTATTGTTGGAATCAATGCGAGGGGCTTCAAGCGTTGCCCTAACGCCTGTTTTATCAACATATACATCATTGGATTGATTCGATGATGCATGACCACCTTTTAATAATACGGACTTAGATCCAAGCGTTAATAAGAGGTCTGCAAGCGCATCCATATCGTCTGTTTCGCCTGAAAGGACATAAGCCTCAGGTAAATTAGGTGTGATAATTGCGGCGAGAGGAATGAGCTGATGTTTTAAACTCTCAATTGCATCAGGTTGTAATAAGGGGTGACCACTTTTAGCGACCATTACAGGATCAAGAACAATTGGAATATCACGCGCATTTTTTTCTAAAAAACGTGCTACTAGTGAAATAATGGGGGTGGAAAAAAGCATCCCAATTTTAATCGCATCGGGCACGATGTCATCAAAAATGGCTTCAAGCTGATCGTCAATGCATTGCAGTGGAATATCATAACAACGTCTTACACCACATGTATTTTGAACCGGTAAAGCAGTGAGAACGGTCATGCCATAACATCCAAATGCCGAAAATGTTTTGAGATCTGCCTGAATTCCTGCACCACCTGAACCATCGAAACCAGCAATAGATAGACATTTGGTTATCATAATAACTCCAGATCAGTGTTGTATAACGTATCAATAAATGTACTTCGAAATGAGCCGGGAGAGTTTGTTTTACGCCCAGTCAGTGTTCCGCATAATCCGAAATAGGCTGTTGCTAAATAGGCTGCGTTGAATGAATCAGGGATTACCGCACGAAATGCCGCAACAACGGCGGTTAAAGTACATCCCATTCCTGTCACGAGTGGCATGATGGATGAACCAAACGTTAATGATTGTTGCTGCCTACCGTCAGTGACGTAGTCTTCTTCACCGCTCACAATCACAGCGCAATTAAGCTCGGTTGCAAGGCGGTTAGCGCTTGCTTTGGCAGCGGATGTCGAGTGACTTGATTCAACACCTGCTGTGCTGATCGGGTGCTCGACTAATGCCATGACTTCGCTTGCATTGCCTCGGATGATGTCCGCAGAGGCCATCAACTGACGTGCACTTTGAGTTCGGCTTGAACTTGCTCCGGCACCGACTGGATCAAGAATAATCGGTTTGTTATATCGTTTTGCGATGCTTGATGCACGAGTGCATCGTGCGATGAATGCGTTGTCCAATGTGCCAATGTTTAAATTGATGGCGCTACTGATTAAAATAAGTTCTTCAAGTTCGCTGTCATCACATGACATGATAGGTGCCGCGCCTAATGCCAATAAACTATTGGCCATAAAATCCATCGTAACGGTATTGGTGAGACAAAGAATGAGAGGTTTGTTTTTTTTGATATCGGTTATCGCGTGATTGATTGCATTGATCATGATGTTACTCCAATGAAGTGACGAAGATTGTTCACCGTATTTTGAGGATTAGTTGAATCATGGAGGGCACTGATCACCGCAATGCCGTGAGCTCCAGCGCGCCTAACCTCATCAGTATTTGATTCGTTTATGCCCCCTATGGCAACGATAGGGTGCTTTGATAGGGCGGATAACATGGTCAAGCCATCAATACCCCAAATGGTCGCTACATTGTGTTTAGTGGGTGTCGGATAGATGGCTCCAACTCCAACATAATCAATGGGTAGCTGATTCGCGTCATGCAGATTTTCCAGTGAATCAATTGAAAGGCCAATGATTTTTTCAGGCCCGAGGCGTTCTCGTGCACTCATGGGACAAGCATCCGATTGCCCTAAGTGAACACCGTCTGCATTTAGTTCGATGGCCAGTGTGACGTTGTCATTAATAATCAGCGGAATATCAAATGGCGCGAGGATATGTTTGAGCTGTTGTCCGAGATCGAGGAGTTCGGGATAGGATGCATTTTTTTCACGAAGCTGCAATGCCGTAATCCCAGATTCCGCACAGCATTGAATAAATTGAAGATAATCACGGGTTGGGGTGTTATTTTTATGAGTCACGAGCATGAGCGTGTAATATGGGGTCTTCATTATTTCCTCTATCATTTGCATGAGAAAACATAAAGAAAAGTCGAGCGCACGGGCAGACTTGCTTCACACTCCCTCCGCAGGTATTAACCAGAGCAGGTTCATAAGGGTCTTATCTCAGCTGGATAACCAGCACCCCTGGTGATTCAATAAAATTTTGGCGGAGAGAGAGGGATTCGAACCCTCGATACGTTGCCGTATACACACTTTCCAGGCGTGCGCCATCGACCACTCGGCCACCTCTCCAATCGCGCAAGAGTATATTGTATTGGAAAATAAATCAATAGACGGAAAATGCGATAGTATAAAATCAGGGAACTTGTTAGTGCAAATAATATGCTCATGATGCGAATTGTTTAAGATTGAGTTGCTCATCTACTCCTCATGAATCCCCTCATTTTTAAA
>DIUW01000056.1 GCA_002423125.1 Legionellaceae bacterium UBA6148
TTTAAAAATGAGGGGATTCATGAGGGTCTATACTGGTGCTGGTGCACCTAAGCGTTTTAGTGATTTTTCCATTCGAACCTGTCATGAAATACGGTTTGGATATCGGCTGCCGTTACGCCAAACCCAAGGCTTTATTGATTCATTATTTAGATGGTTTGGCGCTCAATTGTCTTGCCCTGACTATACCGTTTTAAGTAAACGAATTGCGAAGCTTGACATTAAAGTTCCAAAATACAGAGCAAAAAAAGATAAACCGGACGATACGGTGCATGCTATAGCCATTGATTCTACTGGGCTAAAACGGTTTGGACGAGGTGAGTGGGGTGTGATTAAAACTGCGGTCAGGCCCTTTTAAGTCTTGCAAAGCTCCTAATAGTGAGTTAAAAAGTCTATTTTTAGAGATGGAAATACTGTTATGGACGATGAATTATTTTTGAAACAACTTTCAAAGCATCCTGCGTTAAGAAAACGGATGGAAAATATATTAAGTGTTGCTGTCGATATAAATGAAAGCATTGAATTGGCAGATACAGCAGAAGAACGTCTGATTGAAGAAGGTAGGCATCTTAATCGAGAGGCCCTGGAAGCTTGGGCGGTGAATAAAATTGATCAAACTGCCGCATGTTTTGAAAAGAAGCATAAAGGCGCCCGAAAAGATGTTAAAAAAACTCTGTTGGCACAGTACATTCGGAGAAATTCAAATAAAAGAACAAGTTTATCGTATAGGTCAGCGAGGTGATCGCTTTCGTCTTTTTAGTGAGTCAGTAGGAGTGGCCTCTCGAAGCTATTCGCGCTGTTTACAACGGGTTATTTGTGATTTTGGCTCCGATCATGCTTTTGGGACAGTAAATAAGAAGCTGAAGGAGCATTATGGCATTACAGTTCCATTGAGTTCGTCTCGGTCCATTACAGAGCATCATGCATGTAAGATAAGCGATTTAAATGGCTCTCTTGGGTTATCGGTAAGCTCAGCAGCGGATGTAGTTATCGGTGAAAGTGATGGCAGCATGATTCCTATTGTAGAAACATATGTACCTGAGTCGTCATCAGGAAAGTCAGCTGACCGAAGAAAGAATAAACGATTATTTTGGAAAGAGGCTCGTTTAAGCATGGCTCATGCAAAGGGATCGATGACACCATTTTTTGCTGGAACAATGGATTCGGTTGAGGTTGCGGGCCAACAGCTTCTCGCTTGTGTGAATGCTGCTGGCGCAACAGAAAAGACTAAGGTGCATTGTGTTGGTGATGGAGCTCGTTGGATAGCAAACCAAGTAGAAAAAAAATTTGGTTCGAATGGGACTTATTTGATCGATTTTTACCATTTATGTGAATATCTTGGTGCGGCGGCCCCGGTTTGTGCATTAGATAACAAAGAGGCATGGCTTAAAATTCAAAAAGAAACACTAAAATCAAGTGAACACTCGCTCTTAATGCATTGCGGCCGTACTTAGAACCAAACACAATCGAAGATTCTCAAGCTCCGGTAAGGGCATGCCATCGTTACATCAAAAATCGTCCAGAGCAATTGGATTATAAAACAGCTATAGAGCGAGAGTTGCCTATAGGTTCAGGTGAGATAGAAAGTGCGCACCGATATGTGTTACAGAAGCGCTTAAAATTGGCCGGCGCATGGTGGAGCATTGAACATGCAAAAAATATGATTAATCTCAGAACTTGCCGTGCTAATGATCTTTGGGATGATTATTGGAAAAAAGCGGCCTGACCGCAGTTTTAATCACACCCAGGTGAGTGGCACCAAGAGAAATATGAGCTATCGAGTAAGGCAAGCTGGAGGAAATTACACATTGCGGTGAATCAAGATCATTATATCGAAGCGTGTGAATTGACGGATCGCTTCAGTCACGATGATAGCCAGGTTAATGCCTTGCTGGATCAGATTCAAGATCCAATCGATCATTTTTCTGGTGATGGCGCCTATGATGAATCTCCCGTATATGCGGCCGTGACAACACACTCACCGAATGCTGATGTGGCCATACCACTAGATCCACTGCTGTTGAAAAAGATAAAGCTGCCGAACTTCGTAACCGAAATATTCGTGAAATTGATGAACTTGGCCGGATGAACTGGCAAAAACAAGAAGCTAAATTGGCTTGTGGTGCGTTGAGCAAAATGACATCGCTAGGAATGCCACGAAGCTATCGATCCGTCTGAAACTAGTGAGATAAAATTGGGCGGGTAGTTAAGCAACAAAGCCGATAATCAATGTCTTAAAATAATTTCACCTATGCAAGTTTTAATAAAATCAAAAGAGATTCTTTTTGAATCAAAAAAATAAAAAGGGCATTTTTATGATAAAAAATAACTCAAGTACGAGTCGAGTTCTTCGTTTAAAGTACCGAGCCGACATCGATGGGTTGCGAGCCATAGCTGTTTTTTCAGTAGTTTGCTTTCATGCTTTTCCAGATTGGCTAGAAGGCGGTTTTATGGGAGTGGATGTTTTTTTTGTCATTTCTGGCTATTTAATTTCTATCATTGTTTTTGAAAGCCTAGAGGAAAATCGGTTTAGTTTTAATGATTTTTATGGTCGGCGAATTCGGCGTATATTTCCAGCACTCATACTTGTTTTATTATTTTGCTATGTGTTTGGCTGGTTTACGTTGCTAGCTGACGAATATCAACAGCTAGGTAAGCATATGGCAGCAGGCGCTACTTTTTTATCAAATTTCATCTTATGGAGAGAGAGTGGTTATTTTGATACTGCTGCTGAAACAAAGCCGTTGCTTCATTTATGGAGTTTAGGAATTGAAGAGCAATTCTATATTATTTGGCCTCCATTGCTTTGGTTAGCATTTAAGCAACGCATTAAATTGATATATGTGGTTTTAAGCCTTGGAGTAATTTCATTTGTATTTAATATTTGTTCTATATCCTTTAACTCTATTGCTGCTTTTTACTCCCCACAAACGCGTTTTTGGGAGTTGATAATTGGATCTTTGTTATCCTTAATTTTTTTAAAAAAGTATTGCGTCAAGTTTTTTGAGCCATATAACACTCTCCTCTCTGTTTCTGGTCTCATTCTTGTTTTTATCAGTTTCATTTTTTTATCAAAAAGAAGTGTTCCAGGGTATTGCGCGTTACTACCTACGATAGGGACAGCATTACTTCTTCTCACTAGGGATTCTTGGATAAATCGTAAAATCCTAGCATGCCAGTTAATGGTCTGGCTCGGTTTAATTAGTTTTCCCTTATATCTGTGGCACTGGCCCTTATTAAGTTTTGGGCACATTTTGAAAGGCGATGAATTAACAACACTGATGAAGTTTGGCCTAGTTCTACTTTCTGTTGTTTTAGCTATGATTACGTATCAATTTATTGAAAAACCAATACGTAGTCCTGTGCAGAATAAATTCAAAACAATTGCTTTAGGGCTATTTATGATAATAATCGCTTTTTTGGGGTTTAATCTATATTTAAGGGAAGGGCTCGAATTTAGATATAAAAAGTTAATACTCGATCCTCAAGTTTTTTA